>CAKZSH010000068.1 GCA_937918905.1 uncultured Saprospiraceae bacterium | reverse complement strand
GAGTAGGAATTAAATAACCTATCCGTATGAAGAGATTATTTTTTAATATGAGGAAATGAAAAAATTAAGGCATACCCTTCGGTACGGCTTCATTTTTTCATAGCGAAGCGAAATCATATTGAAAAAGAAGCCTTCAGATGGGGAGGTTATTTATTTCCTACTCCCTAAATCGCTTATTTCTTTTTCCTTAAATCTACTCCCCCGCTTTCTCGAAAAATTAAGAACAGTTTTCAAAAATGAAAAATTTATTCTGTTTTATTTTGTTGGCAATTTTGACTTTTCCTATTACTGCTCAAATATCAATTAAAGAAATTTTGGGTTCGGCAAAGCGGGAAAAATCTATGTTGAGACATCAACAGCAGATGGATTTTATTGGTAAAAAATCCTATGAAATGCCTTGGCTCGATGGAATTGAATTTAGAACCGAAACCAACGATTTCGTTTTAAGAGAACAAGAATTTACAGCAAGAGCTTCGAATAATTCTAGGGCAGAAAGAAAGGCGGAAAGCTCATTTCAAAAAACAATGAAAAAAATTTACTCTACGGATGAACAGATTTTATTGACTGATTTTTTGGAAGAGCGATATAGATTAATTGTCGAAACCTATTTTCTCCAAACCCATTTAAGCCTAAAAAAAGCAAGTGGAAAAGTGCATAAGGATCAATTAAAGGTTTTGCAAAAAAGTGTCAACTTATCGGGTTTCAAAATCAATGATTTAATTAAAGCGGATAACAGTAGGAAAGAAAATGAAAGAGAAATATTAGAATTGGAAGAAGCACTTACTTACAATCAACAAGTGATTTCTGATTGGACCAAATCTAAAAAAGGGTTTGAAATTAAAGGTGATTTTATTCCTATTGATAAGGTTATGGAAAAAGCTAGAAAGCTAAAGTTAAACGCTCACTCTCATGTGAAACTAATGAGGTGGGCTTTAAACATTGAACGTTCGGATCGAGAATTAGATATCATAGAAGCTCAAAATAGAAAATGGGTTGACTTCTACCAAGTAAAATATGGTTCGAGTAATCCAACTGAATTTAGATCTGATTTTACGATAGGAATCGGTTTAAGGATTCCGCTTAAAAAATCTATTCGAATTAAGACGAGTGAAATTAAGATTGAAAAATTAATTGATGAAAATAATAAAGCACACATCAAAGAAGAGCTTCAAGAAGAGATGAAATTTATTCTTTCTAAAATGGAAACTAAATATAGATTGTATCAATTACTCAATAGTCAAATACAAAATAGTCAAGCTAATACGATTTATCAAAAGTATAAAAATATTGAAGGTACCTCACCTTTGGCTTTGCTACAATTAAAAGAAAGCGACCTAAAAACGCAATATGAACTATTTGAAGTGGAACAAAATATTTATCAATTATATATTGATCTTATTGTTGCTTCAGGGCATATTGCCAAGGTTCCTTTTGTTAATTTTTTATCTGAAAAATTTAGTCGGTTTTAACCGTACGACCTTGTAACCGCCAACTTCAGTTGGCAGGTTGTCCCAAAGTAGTTTTTTAACGATTTAAATACAATGAATATCTTTATTTTAAAACAACCTGCCAACTGAAGTTGGCGGTTACATAATCATGCGGAACAGTTACTATTTTTTAATAAAAGTAAGAAAAAAATCAAATCAAATATTTCCTTTATTCTATCTCAACATAATATTTACAAAATGCAAAATATAAGAATTACCTAATTTTCAAGGTTTCATCTAGTTAAAATTTCACGTAAATTGCACCTAAAAGAAATCCCCTTTAAGAAGTTGTTTTAAGTTTTCCTTCCCTACTTTGTCATCTCGAAATTTAATATTCAATCCTCAACTTCATTCTATTCATTTTAATAAATGAATGGGTTTCCCCTATTCAACATTCACAATTTTTTCCCTCTCAATTAATATTTCCTCCTCAATGTTTTAAAATTTTTAAACAGAAACTAGCAACAAACATTCATGAGAACACTTTACCTTACATTCCTATGCCTATTCGGCAGCACTTTTCTATTGGCCAATCGCACCGCTTATTTCTCGGATAATCCAAAAGAATTTTTGGAACAGATGGAGCAACTTGTACTCCCATCAAAACCTACCGAGGGCAAAAAATTAATTTTAGAATTACGAGAAATTTTTGATAAGAATAAAATCTCTCAAATTGAATTTGAAGCCATGCTCTCCACCAATAACCTGATGGCGGCAAGAGAACTCAAAACCAATCCTTACTTTTTCAAATATCTAGATGGCGTAATTGGATTGAAGAAAAATGAAAATTGCCAAACTAATTTTATTGCATGGCACAAAGTAATTGACTCTATTTTAAAAAATACAAAAGGAAAAAATCCAAAACAACTAAAAGATTTTTTAGGCTTTTCTATTCCTTTTTTCAAAGATGGAAGTTTGTATTATTCCAAAACGGGGACATCATGGATTGCTTCTTTGGAAAAATTTAAAATGAGTTATTCCAATAAACAACCTTTAATTGTTTTTGAAAATACTCAATTAACTGCTCAATCTAAAAAAGGACAAATCCAAATCACGGCAACTGCTGGAACTTTTTTTCCACTAAAAAATCAATGGCGTGGAAAAGGTGGAAAAACATTTTGGAAGGAACATCACCCTGCCTTAAAAGAAGTTTATTGTGAATTAGGTAACTATAATTTAAGTACCAAAAAAGGATTATACAAAGCAGATAGTGTTCGATTTTTTCATCCAACCCTGTTTCCGAATCAATCTATTTCAGGAAAGTTAGAACATAAAATTGTTACTGCTAAAAAGAAAAAACCTTCTACCTATCCCCGTTTTGAATCTTACCAACACGATTTAGTTTTTAAAGACTTCTTTAAAAATGCTCAAATTTCTGGAGGAATAAAATTGAAGGGGACGGAATTACAATGTTATGGAGATGCCGAAAATCCAGCTAAATGGGTACAAATGAATTCTTCAAAAAAGAAATACTTTGAATTTACTTCGCCAACAATTATGGTAAAAAGTAAACATGAAGTTTTTGCAAAAAAATGTAATACCAAAATATTTTTTGATGAAAATTTCATTCATCATCCTTCCGCTCAAATCAAATATTTATCTCTAAATAAAACGATGAGTTTAATTGCAGAATCAGACGGAAGACCATCTGGTCCATTTTATGACTCCTATCATCAAGTGCATATTTATTCGCCTAGAATGGACGTGATGTTTAATGAAAAAGATATCATCATCAATAATAAAAAATTCAAACTGGGTAATAAAAATCATCGTGTAACTTTCGAATCTGCCAATGTGTGGAAAGAAAAAGAATTTGAACGCATCAAAGCTTTTTCAAAAGTAAATCCCATTATTGTGATGGCTAGTATGACACACAAGGAAGGCAAAAGAAAATTTAGCGTAGCTGAAATTGCAGAAGAATTAAAATTTCAAAATAAACCTTCCGCCCTCACAGGGCTTTTTGTAGACTTGATGAAAAAAGGTTTTATCATTTATTTCCCTGACAAGAAAGAAGTGAAGATTTTAGATAAAACTTTACGCTATTTTGAAATTAAAGAAGAGGGCAAAGATTTTGATCTACTCGTTTTAAATTCTAACATTGAAAAAACAAATGCTGTTTTTGACATGAAGAAAAAAGAAATAGAAATCGAAGGAATCGAAGTTTTGGAATTTAGTCGAGAGCGAAAAGTAGCCGTTCAACCTCTGGACGGAAAAATAAAATTAAAGCAAAACAGAGCCATGGATTTCTCTGGAGAAATCTTCGCAGGAAACACACTTTTAAATGGAACAAAATTCCATTTCGATTATGAGAATTTTCAAATCGTCATGGATTCAATTGAACATATTGAAATTTTTACGGAAGAAGAAATGGGTGGTCAAGGTGGCAAAAACAAATTGACTTCATTGGGTTCAAGAATCGAAGGAGTCTCAGGGGTTATCCTAATAGATGATCCAAAAAACAAATCAGGAAAAGAGGAAACAGAAGATTTTCCAAGATTTGAAACGGCAAGTACGGGTTACGTTTATTACGATTCCAAAGAATTTCAAGGAGGTGCATTTGAAAGAGATTCTTTCTTTTTTGAGTTGGATCAATTTGCTTTTAAAAATATGAATAAGATTGCCAATGAGGAATTAAAATTTGAAGGACAATTCACTTCTCATGGAATTTTCCCTACGATGGATGCGCTATTGGAAGTACAACCTGATGGACAACTTTTAGGTTTTCAAAAAGACCTCTCCCCTACTGGCTTACCTGTTTTTAATAAAAAAGGAAATTTTGCAGGACAACTTTCTTTAGATCAAAAAGGCTTAAAAGGGAATGGAAAAATCGCTGCATTAAACGCAACGTTCACATCAGATGACATTACTTTTTTACCTCAAAAACTAACCTGTACTTCTAATACTTTTGGAATAAAAAATAGAAGTGGCGCAAATCCTTTGCCCTTGGTGGAGGGAGATTCTGCACAGATTAATTGGTCACCATCAAAAGATACCATGCTCATTTCTCCTATGGGAGAACCGCTTAAATTGTTTGCTAAAAAAAGTCATATGTTTGAAGGAGATTTGATTTTGACTTCTGATTCTTTAGCTGGTAGCGGTATCGTAAAATGGGATTTAGGAACATTGAAATCGGAAGAAATTCGTTTTTCAGAAAATGGAATTCAATCTGATTTTGCAGATTTAGAATTTAAAAATAAGAATGAATCTTCTATTGCCATTGACACTAAAAATATAAATGCTAGTATTAATTTTAAGAAAAAGAAAAGCAGATTTAAATCACAAAAAAGAAAAGGAACCGTTGACTTCCCAGCTAGTTTTTATAAAACGACTCTCCTAGATTTCGATTGGGATATGGCCAATGAGACGGTTACCTTCCACTCTGAAACAGAACCGTTTGGAACATTCACCTCTACTCATCCTGATAAAGATTCGCTTAATTTTTTGGCAAAATCTTCAACTTTCGATTTGAAGACAGGCCTGCTTCATATTGAAGGCTTGCAAGGGATTTCTTCTGCTGACTCTTGGATTGAATCGGCAGATAAAAAAATTACAATCGGTAAAACGGGTGAGATCGAAACTATCAAAAATGGAATTATTTATTCAGGAGAAAAAAATAAATTTCATGT
Source organism: uncultured Saprospiraceae bacterium (assembly GCA_937918905.1). GTDB lineage: Bacteria > Bacteroidota > Bacteroidia > Chitinophagales > Saprospiraceae > CAJQQY01. The sequence continues at coordinate 50,005 of CAKZSH010000068.1, read as the reverse complement.
TTTAAAAAATGCGGAAGTAGAAATTATTGATAAAAACAGATTTACAGGAAGAGGAGATTACGAATATATTTTAGATACCAAAAAGCAAATCATTTCAAATTTAGAAATAGAAGGGGACAAATTTGGAAAGGGTAAAAAAGCAAAATTAAAATCTGAAATTAATGGAACAATTGCCGAAGAAGATAATTTTTTCATCAAAGAAAAAATAAATTTCCACGGTGATATTGCCATGAGTTCTCTTTCTAAAAATTTAAAATTGGAAGGTTTTGCAAAGATGCAAACTTTAGGAAATCATCAAATGCATTGGTTTGAAATGGAACATAATACCGAAAAGAATGACTCTACCATCGCATTTAATTATCCAAAAAATCAAGATGGTGAAAGCTTGCATACTGGTATTTTTATCAGTAGAGAACATCGAACTTTGTATCCAAAAGTAATGATGCCTTTACCGAGTATAAAAGATCGTTCGATCTTCAAGTCCTTGGGTGTTTTAAAAATAGCAGAAGATCAAAAATCATTTTTGCTAGGTGATTCTACCAAAGTGGCTTCTCCTCAAAACATGGGTAATATTGTACAACTTCCCATCGACGCTTCTCATATCAAGGCAATCGGAAAATTTGAAGTGGATACATTTTTGAATCCTATAAAATTAAAATTAGTAGGAAAAGCGAGTCTTAGTTTCTTGGAGGACGAGTCCAACAATGCCACTCGAACCGATACTTCGGATTTTAAAATAAAAGCATTGGCAGGATTGGATATGCCTTTACCGAAATCCTTGATGAAGATTATTTTAACTGATATTCAAGCTAGTAATTTTGATGCAGCTTCGAACATTGATAAAGACAAAGAATTTTTCTTAAATGTTTTACCTGAGTTTTTAAACACTCCTCAGGATTTATCTAAAGCTTTTAAAATTTTGACGACGAATGAACTTTTAGTTTTACCTGAGAAAAAGAATAAGCATACTTTTTTATTGAGCAACTTGAATTTAAAATGGAATCAACAAAACCAAAGTTTTATCTCGACCAATAATCAAGTAGGTCTGGTCAGTATCAATGGAATACCTGTTAACAATTTATTGACTGGATATTTTCAATTAAAATTAACTACTGATGGAAGTGATAGATTGTATTTTTATTTAAAATCGCCTAGTGGCAACTTTTATTATTTTGGTTTTAACAATGGCGTTTTAGATACTTACTCGAATAATGAAAAGTACAATGAATCTGTTTCGGATTTAAAAAAGAAAGAACGACAGATAAAATTAGATGACGGTGAGCTTTTTGAAATTATGCTGGGTGGTAGTTCCTCTGCTAGTAATTTTTTAAATCGAATTAAATACATGCAAGAATCTTATAAAAAATAAAAATACAATTGGTTGAAAAAATAAAAAACTCTCAAATTATAAGTTGTCCCCAAAAAAAAATACTTTTATTGACTTTTACAAGTAACAACTTTTTTACTTTTTTCAAAACAAAACGTAATTACTCGGTCATAAATAATCATGGATTATGACCGAGTACTTAAAACAAACTCAAGGGAGTACCTATGAAAAACCCAACCAACTTTTCTCAACTTGAAAAGCTACACGAAGAACAACTACCCGTACCTAAACATAAACTACATGACTGGACTCACTTCGCAGGTTTATACGCTGCCGAACATGTAGCTGCCACAGAATTTGTCATTGGTGCAACCTTCGTGGCCTTGGGGGCAAAAACTATGGATATTATTATCGGGTTACTCATCGGTAATATTTTGGCAGTATTGAGTTGGACATTGATTACCACTCCTATTGCAGTTGAAACTCGCATGAGCCTTTATACTTATCTCAATAAAATTGCGGGTGACTCGATGTCCAAATTATATAACTGGGCCAACATCTTAATCTTTACTATCATCTCTGCTGCAATGGTTACGGTTTCTTCTACGGCCGTTCGATTTGCTTTTGATATTCCTGCGCAGCTCAATTGGTATCCAACCAATATATGGTTTGTATTGATTGTTTTGTTAGTCGGGACGTTTGTCGTATTTGTAGCTATTTATGGCTTTAAAGCCGTTTCAGATTTTTCAGGAATTTGTGCGCCTTGGTTATTCACTATGTTTGCAAGTGGAGCAATCGTTCTTCTGCCTGCACTCTCTTTGGATGTTTTGGACAAAACACTTCCTAGCAGTTGGGCTGATTTTATCAGCATAGGTAATCAATCTATTTGGACAGGAATGAACTCTGATGGTGAACCCGGTATCGGGATAGTAGAAGTCATTGGTTTTGGTTGGGCAGCAAATACCATTACGCATTTTGGATTAATTGACATGGCGTTGCTACGGTTTGCCAAAAAGAAATCCTATGGATTGGCAACAAGTACAGGAATGCTATTTGGACATTATATTGCTTGGATAGCTGCAGGAATTATGGGAGCAGGAACTGCTGTGATACTAGGAAAATCGATCGTACAATTGGACCCAGGTGATGTTGCTTATTACGCATTGGGATGGTCTGGTTTTGTAATTGTAATTGTTGCAGGTTGGACTACTGCCATCACTAATTTGTACCGAGCTGGACTGGCTGCACAAGCAGTATATTCTAATCAGTCTCGTAAAAAAACAACTATGATTGTAGGATTTGCCATGGTAATTGTGGCTTGCTTTCCATTTGTGTTCTCGCAAATATTACCGTTGTTAACTTATGCGGGATTGTTGGTGGTTCCAGTTGGAGCTATCGTATTTGCTGAGCATCAAATTTTTCCAAAAATCGGCTATACTAGATATTGGTCTAAATTTCAGGACTATGCGCATAGCATGCCTGCAGTCGCATCATGGGGTTTAGGTTTGGTATTTGGTTTTGGTTTAAATTATCTTGATGTGATGTCGTTTTACTATTTATTTATTCCTACATGGTTTTTTACGATCATTATTTATACCCTTTTGGCAGGACAATATGGGGCAAAGAAAACTTATCCAGAAGCTAAGGAAAAAGAAGAACAATTTAATGAATTGGTCGAACAATATCAGCAAAAATTAGCCCGTGAAGAACCACAACCAATTGTTGACACTTCAGGCATAACAAAAGTTTTACGTGTTTTGGCTTATGGTGTTTTAGCAATCACTTTGATCTTAGCTGGGAATGTTTTATTTGGAAGTGGTGACGAAGCTGCTTACTTGGCCAATAGAGATACTTTCTATTTCTATGGATTTATTTGTACCGTCATCTATTTTGTAACTGCCTATTGGGCGATGCATCGAGGGAAGAAGGTTGCTTAGGAATGGAAAATATCACGGAGGCCGAAATCAATATTAAAGAAGATGCTGGGGTTTATTTTATTCAAGTTACTGATGGTCTAAAAAATAAAGCAGTATTTAGAGTATTGAAATTATAAATTTTATTTTTAATCAAAATGGCAATCAAAATCAAAAACTAGAAACGGTGAGAACGCATTATTTGATTTTGATTTTAAAATAACACCTAATTGACATTCCAGTTTTAACGTTAAACTATTTTTCAACCTAACAATAATAATTTTCGTAATCATGAAAATTTTCAACCTTCTACCAATTCCAATATTTTTCATCACATTATTTTCATTACTTTTTTCAGTTTCTATATTTTCTCAAACCACTTATAATATTTCTGACCCTGAGGATTTAGAGAATCAAACTTACGTAGCTGGAGATGAAATTATTTTGGCAAATGGTATTTATGATACCGATGAACGTATTGACTTTATAGGTAATGGAACATCAAGCGATCCTATTATTTTTAGAGCAGAAACTCCTGGCGGGGTAAAATTCACGGGTGGTTTACAAATGAATATAGGTGGCGATTATGTTGTTGTTGATGGTTTTCATTGGCAAGGCGGATACGGCGCAAGTAATTTTATTCAATTTAGAAATGGTACGGACTATGCGAATCATAGTACTATTCAAAATTGTGCTATTGATGGTTTAGCCATTCATCCAGATGATGTGGCAGATGATATAGCAAATAATTCGATTACAAAACACAGATGGATTGTATTGTACGGCACTTACAATACTGTAATTAATTGTTCATTTATGAATAAAGAAAGTGCAGGTGCTTTGGTTTTAGCAGAGTATCAATATAATGCGGAATCGGATCCTTGTGCAACCGTTGGTCATACGATTAGTAATAATTATTTTTATAAATATGCAAAAATTGATAACACACTAAGCAACTCTGGCGATAGTGAAACCATCCGAATAGGTACTAGCGAATATCAAAATGTAAATAGTAATGTGACCGTTAGCAACAATTATTTTGTGGAAGCTGATGGCGAAAATGAAATCATCACGAATAAAAGTAAAGGCAACATTTATTCTAATAATACTTTTAGACGATGTAGAGGGTCTTTAGTTTTACGTCATGGTTCTGAAGCTACCGTTGACGGAAATTATTTTTTAGGTGAAGATATTGATGGAACTGGAGGTATCAGAATTACTGATGCTAACCACAACATTACTAATAATTATATTCAAGATTGTATTACCGTTATCGATCAAGCTAAATGGAATAATGGGATAACTTTTTTAGGAGGTGGTGACAGCCCTGCCGTTGTGTGCACTTCTTCAAGTGTGACTAACGGATATCAAAGGTCTGAAAATATTAATCTTTCTAACAATTCAATTGTAAATACCAATGCTCCTTTGTTTTATAATATCAATAAAGGTTCAACCGATCCAACGGGTACAGTTTCCAATAACTTGATTTATTTTACTGCTGGCGATCCAAATATGTCTAACGTTATTTCAGGAGACACTCCTTCTTCTTATAATGATCTTGGTACATCATTAACGTACTCAGGAAATGTTTTTACTGGAACTAATTTAGGGGAAACGAATACAGGTTTTTCCGAAGAGACAGGAATTACGGCTACGGCTGCTGGTGAAATTTTTACTTTTTCAGGAACAGGTGCTACAAGTAAAGGTGCGGATATGGGGACTTATTTACCTACGACAGATGATATGGTTGGGTATGGAATTGGCGCATGTTTTTTAAATAATTTAGGTACCAATATTAATGATGGAGATTGTACGATTTTAATAGGTGATCTATTGACAGTTAGCAGTTTACCTACCTTTCCTGCTACTGCGTCAAGCGAAAGTGTTTCTGTTAATGCTAATGTAAGTTGGACTGCTGAGGCTAATGATGCTTGGATAACTATTGATACTGATTCAGGTAATGGTAGTTCAACCGTTTCGATTATGGTATCTGAAAATCCAGACATCACAAGTAGAGTAGGTACCGTAACTTTTACACAAAATCCTGGAGGTGATGATATTGTAAGAACATTACCTGTTACGCAAGAAGGGATGAATTTAACAGACCTATACGACCTGATTAATACTGGTACAGGACAGCCTACCGATAAGGTTACGGTACATTCTTTTTCAAAAGAAGAAGTAAACGGAGTGGATAAATTTAATTACGCCACCAACACTTTAGATAAAGATAATGAAACAGTTTGGGCTGCTGATGACGGTGCTGTTGTAGCAGGAGATTACAGAGGAGATGGAGAATATATTATTTATGATTTGGGTGGTATTGCAAGTATCAATTTAATTCAATTTACTACCACTAATAAATCAGACCCTTTTGGATTTCAAGTTTGGGTATCGACTACAGGAACTGATGTTTCAGATTTTTCAATGGTACTACCTACCTCAGGAGACTTGATATTAACCGCAACCAATACTACAGATTTTAATCAATATGAAGTGGATATACCAGAGGTTCGTTATGTAAAGTTAATGGGTTATGGAAGATACAATGGTGCTGGAGATAGTAGAACAAGTGTTTGGAGTGCTGTTGGAGAAATAGAATTTTACGGAAGTACAACAGTTTCTATTCACGAAAATAAATCGGTAAGTAAAACTTTAATATATCCTATTCCCACAAAAAATATATTACATTTGCAAAATATAAATGGTGTTGATTTGATAACAATTTACGGTATGGATGGTAGAAAAATGTTGGATAAAAAAATTAATAACTCCACATCAGAAACCAATCTTAATGTTATTTCACTTTCTGGTGGTTCCTATTTTTTAATTCTCAAGGGTGAAGGGGTATATCAGCAAAAATTGTTTAATATTTCACGTTAAGGAGTAGGAATTAAAAAGTCAGGCTTTGACTTATGAGAATATTAATAGAAGTCAAACCTTGACTAGTGTACAGCGAATACTGAATAATTACAATTACTTATTTTAAAAAAAATCATGATAACTCCTATTTAAAAAAGCACCGCTCATCCACCCCACTTCCTAGCATACACCTGTCCTTTTTACATTTACTTCATAAATTGAGCCGACGAGGTATGAAGTTTGCTAATAGATAAGCTTAACTAACCAATGCCTAACTATAATATCTAAAAAAAGATAAAAGTTACTGCATGACTCAATCAAATAAAAAAACGGTGTTTACATTATTGTATTTTCTATTCTTTATAGGGAATACGGTTTTTGGTCAATCCAACCATAATATTATTTTCAATACAATTAATCATAGTGATGGGCTTCCCCATAATACAGTTAATGCAATTGTAAAAGATGACTTAGGGTTTATATGGATAGGAACAAATGATGGACTTTGTCGATATGAAGCCTCTAACAATATAAAGGTATTCCGTGCTAACGATTCAAAAATCGAAGGAGGCCTCCAATCCAGTAGTATTCGAGCATTATTTTTAGATAGCAAGGATAACCTTTGGATTGGTACACGACTAGGGGGCTTGACTAAATTTCACCAACCTAGTGGTACTTGGCAGACCTTCCGAAATGACAAAAATAATCCTTCAAGTATAAGTAGTGATGAGATATTGACCATTACAGAAGATAGCAAAGGAAGATTGTGGGTCGGTACTGAAGACGGATTAAATATTTTTAATTACGAAACGGAATCCTTTGTTTCTTTTAAAGCTAATATTAACGATTCAGAAGCATTAAGTGGAAAGGCCGTTTTAACAATTTTGGAAGATACTAAAGGATGGATTTGGGTAGGCACTTGGGCAGGAGGTCTAAATTTATTGATTCCTTCTGCTGATGGCAATATCAAAAATTCTAAATTTCGTACCTTTTTTCCTAATAAAAAAACGGAAGCAAAACATATTTGGAAAATTATTGAAGACAACCAAAATCGTTATTGGGTTGGAACACGAGGAGCAGGTTTATTTTTAATGGAACTTCCAAGTGATGCCAATAACAACTTGATAGATTCAGATTGGGAACCCAACTATTACAACTACTCTAATACAAATAATAACAATGGAATTGCAGGTAATACTATTGGAGAAATATTTCAAGATAGAAAGGGTAATTTATGGGTAGCAACTTTGAATGGAATAAACTGTATCTATTCAGATGAATTATCTCGCAAAACTAAAAATCCAATTTCATCAAAAAAACCTGACTTTGTTTTTCAACATTATTTTTATGAATCGAATAACCAAACCTCTATCACACATGATGAGGTAAAGACTATATTTGAAGATGACCAAGGTTTACTTTGGTTTGGTACATTTAGTGGTGTAAGTCTTTACAATTGGTATACCAATCAATTTGATGTCTATAAGTTAGATTGGGTTACCAATACATTTACACAAAATTTTTATATCGACAAGGAAGGTATTTGTTGGCTTGGAGATGGAAAAAAGGGACTCTTTAAATATGATTTTCGAAATCAAGAGAAAATTAGTTTTGAAAAAAATGAAATTCTATTGTTGAATGATTTTGTTTCTGCGATATATAGTCCTGATGATAAATACCTTTATATAGGTAATGGAAATGGAATAAGCAAGTTGGACATGACTACCAATCACATCAAGAATTTCCCGCTCCCTATTGAGCTAAGAGAACAAATCAATTATTTTCACATTCGTTCATTGTTTAAAGACAACCAAAATAGAATCTGGATTGGATCAGATCAGGGACTTCTTGTGATGGATGAAAATACTGGAAAATATAATTCATATAAACATGAACCCAATAACTCCGAGTCAATTAGTGATATGTCTATCAAAGACATTAAGGAAGATAGCAATGGAGATATTTGGGTAGCTACATATAATGGGTTAAATAAAATAATAGAGAAACCATCAGGAGATATTGTATTTGAAAGATTTAAACATGATCCTTCTTCCCCAGAAAAGAGTATTCCTTCCAATAGGATAGGAATTATTGAAGAAGTTAATGGCATATTATATATTGGAAGTAGTGGTGGGCTAAGTGGATATGATTTAAAAGAAAAAACTTTCATTAATTATAGTAAAGATCGTAATAAGTATAGTATTCAAAGCTTAGAAAAAGCCCATGATGGAAATCTTTGGATCGGAACTACTGATGGCATTATTTTTTTTAATACGCTCACTCATTCATTTAATCAATATGAAAAAGAAGATGGATTAGGAGATGTGATTTTTCAATCAGGATCAAGTCATAGAGACAAAAATGGTGTTTTGTATTTTGGTAGTCGTCGAGGTATCACCCGATTTAATCCACAAAATTTACAGAGTAATGAAGTCCCACCAAATATTTACATTACTAATGTTCGGACAATGAGCCCAAATGGTGAGAAGCAAAAAAGTGGAATCTATGCAAAAGAAATAGTGTTAGAACATAATGAATATTACCTCTCTCTTGATTATGCAGCACTTAATTATAATCGTTCAGAGAAAAATAAATATGCATTTATGTTGGAAGGGTTTGAGGATAATTGGAATTATTCTGATGATAAATCTCCAGCTATTTATACTAATCTTAAACATGGTTCATATGATTTCAGAGTAAAAGCTGCGAATAATGATGGTGTGTGGAATGAAGAAGGATTAGTCCTTAAAGTAATTAAAAAACCCGCATTTTGGGAAACTTGGTGGTTTAGGCTAGGTAGTTTATTTTTAGTAATTACATTGTTATATACAGGAGTGAAATTTTATACTAAAAATATCAAACAAAGAAATTTAGTACTACAAAAATATAATGAAGATCTTAACACAGAAATTACGCAAAGGAAAAAAGTAGAAAAAGCCTTGCAGGAACGAGAGCAAAATTTAAAAGAATCAAATGAAAATTTACAACGATCCAACAAAGATTTGGAGCAGTTTGCTTATATCGCATCTCATGATCTTCAAGAACCCTTGAGAGTGGTTGGAAGTTTTATAGGATTATTAAAGCGTCGGTACAAACAACATTTTGATGAAGAGGCTTTTCAATATATTGACTTTGCAGTAGATGGCGTCACTCGGATGTCTAAGCAAATCAAAAGTATTTTAGATTTTTCAAGAGTGAGTCAAAAAGATATTGAATTTAAATTAGCCAACATGGATAATGTTGTCTTCACAAAGTTGCATGACCTTTCCCAAAATATTAAGGAAAAAAATGTTGAAGTTATTGCTAATAAATTACCTGAAATCATTTGTGAAAAAAATCAAATAGAGATGGTCTTTCACAACCTTATCAGTAACGCAATTAAATTTAATAAAAAAGAATCTCCTATTGTTATAATTTCTAACAATGATATTGCATCTGATGAATTTTGGCAATTTTCAGTAGAAGATAATGGAATCGGAATTGCTCCAGAATATCAAACAAAAATATTTGAAATTTTTCGACGACTTCATAGCAAACAAGATTATGAAGGAACAGGAATTGGGTTAGCACTTTCTCAAAAAATAATTCATCGACATGGTGGCAAGATTTGGGTAGAATCTAAGAAAGGAGAAGGCACTACTTTTTATTTTACCATTAGTAAAAAATTAAAGCCTAAAAAAACGGTTAAAGATCAAAAAGAACTTGTAAAGGCTTTATATAACTAATACCGAATTTAATAAGAGGTGTTGTGTATATTGATTTAGATTTTGTCGATAATCAAGGCAAAAAACGCAGGGATAGCCTAGCTATCACGAGGCTTTTTCGAAGAGTAGGGGCGAAAAATAATTCAATATACACGACATATCTTATTAAGGGAGTAGGAATTAAATAACCTACTCCCTAAATTCGGTATTAGCATTTCTTTTCCTGATAAATACACACTTTTTCCTGCATTGATAACCTCTCCATTTCCATTATTTATTAATAACGCTGCTACCCAAATATACTCTTCCATTCGCGCCAAGACTTCTATTTACAAAAAAACACCTCTAACACCAATCTATCTTCCTCTTCTTCCGTTTACCATATAAATAGCTTAATTTGAGACTGTTTCAGAAGGACAGTTTCTTCTTATAAAATATGGAGACTCCTAATCAAAATAACATACTAAAAACAGGAAAACGACTAGCAAAAATTTTGCTTTGGCTATTCCTATTGTTAGGTATAGCAGTTATGATTGGGTGGTATATTTTACGAGTGGATCATCCTTTTATCATTGAAAAAATCGAAAATACAGCCCTCGAAAAATGGAACGCAGAGATAGAATTAGAAGGCTATGAACTAGAATGGACTCAACTTTTTTCTCAATTAAAAATTCAAATTCGTGGTTTATCTATCGCCACCACGAATGAAAACCTCCCTCCTTTTTTAAAAATCAGTCAAGCCAATTCTGAAGTCAATGTTTGGGATTTTAAAACCAAAAATTATTATGCTTATCCTTTTGAACTGGATAGTGTATGGATTCATATTTATAAGGACTCGTTGGATAATAGTAATTTGACGTTTCGAGAAAATACGAACGAAGCAGAAAATTTAGAAAAGAAAAAATCAAAAGCATTTAAAACCAAAATAAAAGAACTTCCTTTTGTCCAAATCAATTATTTAGATTTTCATCATCAAAAAATAGCAAAAGGAAAATGGCAAAAATTCCAACTTAGCCATGCTAAAATCCAACCACAAGTTTTAGAAAATGGAGATTGGACAGCTCATTTATTATCTGATTGTTTTTTTGATGGTTTGGTTTTTCAAAAAAACAAAGCTGGATTTTTGATGAATACATCTGGGAAGTTGGATATGAATTTGGCTTTGCTTGATGAAGGTAAAATGATAACTGCCAAAAACTCCACGCTTACCGTTGATGAAAATCGCTATACTTTTGATGCTCATTTTCTTCGAGCAGATACGAATGAATTACAACTAAAAGTAAATACCGATGGAGTTACGATGAAAGAGGTGATGCCTTTGCTTTCTGAAAAAATCAACTATGTTTTAAGAGATATAAAAGTGGAGCAACCTATTCGAGCCAATTTTTCGATGAATAAAAAATTGAACTCAGGTCAAAAGGAAGTCATCAAAATTGATTTTTCATCAAAGGACACTCGATTGGTTTTCAATGGTGCAGAAATGACTTCTGCAACTTTCGTAGGACAATTTAATAATGATTGTGATGAAGATGGAATCGGAAATCCTGCAACAGCGTGTGTTACAATTCAGCAATTGGATGGTGAATTGCTAGGCGTAATTCCTATGAAATTAAATGGGGAAATTACTAATCTCAAAAAACCAAAGGTTGATGTATTTGGAAAAGTAAAAATCAATATGCCTCGTTTGAATCCTTTGTTGGCATCGCAAGACAAGTTAACTTTTAGCAATGGGGATGCAACATTCGATTTTCAATATCAAGGAGATTTAAAGAATTTATTAAACTCTCCATTCGAAGAATTAGATATTAAACTCAAAGGAGAAGCAACTTTTGATGACGTTAAAATTGACCAAGACAATCGTTATGCCTCTTGGCCTTCGCTTTCAGGGCATATGCGTTTTTCCGAAAATGAATCTTCGTTGGATGATATTTTTTTGGAGTGGATGGGTTCCAATATTCATATAAGTGGGCAGTTGGGAAATTTACCAGAGTATCTTTTTTATGATGCGGACGCCTTGAAAAGTGATTTGGATTTGGAGTTTGATGTACTCAACTTTAACCAATTTAAAAGCGAAACCCCAAATGATACCAACCTCCCAAAAAGTAAATTACTCACTTCTGAAAAACTCGAAAAACTATTTCGAGATATCGCAACCAATATCAATGGCAAAATCCAACTCCAAATTGATTCTTTGATTTTTGATGATTTATTTGCGACAGATTTAAATTCTAGTTTCGAATTATTTACGCCACGGCGTCCTGAGTTTATAGATTCTTCGATGATTCGGATTGATAAAATGACCGCCAATTTTATGGGACATACCGATATGTCTATTGACTTGGGATTGTCCAATGATTCCATCACGGATGTATGGGTAAGTTTAAATTTACCTAAGACGACTCAAACTGCGAATTTCTTTTTTCCAAAAACAATGGAAATCATGGACGGAGATGCTAGTATGAAATTGTATGCGAATGTTCCATTGCGTTCCATTTTTGAAAAAGAAAAATTCATTTCAGATATTCAATATCGAGGTGCGATTGACTTCGATCAATTGGAAATGGAAATCGATCAATTCGATTGGCCTGTACAAAAAATCTCTGGCTTGATGAGTTTTAACAACGACCAAGTTGATTTTAAAAATTTGAATTTCGAATATGAGTATTCGCCATTTATTTTAAATGGAAAAGTAAATGACTATCCTTTTTTCAATGAAAAAAAATCCATCAAGACCAAAGTAGATTTAAATTTAAGAGGCGATTATTTTGACCTACGAAATAACAATAAAAATAATACTGCTTCGCAAAAAGCCATCCCCTCCCCTCCCGATTTGTTCCGTTCGTTGGATACGGTTTTTCATTTGGCTACAGGGAAAATTGATTTAATGATCGATTCGATTCTTACGGACGAAAATGTGATTGATCCATTTTTACTACAAGCGCAACTTGTTCCTGATCTTCAAAATCCATTGCAACATCAGTTGGTTGTGGATAGTTTGAATTTTGGTTTTGGGCCAAAGAACAATATCAAAGGTCGAGCATTTATCACCAATCCAGATGATCCCAAAATAGATGCCCACTTTAAAACTCGAATGCAATTTGACCAATTAAAAAAAATACTCCAGTCAGAATTTATAGAATTACAAAAAGGGTATTTTAAAATGGATTTCGATTATCATGCGCCGTTGTTTGATTCGATGACTGCTGAAAATTATATACTTCAAGCGGAAGTAGATGGTACCGCTGAAATTGTGAATGGAGAAATATTTTATAATTATCGTCATTTTGACTTTGAAGATATTTATGCCCATTTAAGATTTGATGAAAAATCAATTTACATTCGAGACTTAGATATGCTCGTCAATGGCAATCGATTTATTAGTAGTGGTGAGTCAAAAGATTTTTTCCCATTTTTTATTTTACCTAACCGAAAGGCGAATATAGAATTGGAAGTGACTTCACCTTATTTTGATTTAGGAAGTTTTACCACCCCTCACGATATTGCCAAAAATAAAAAAGCTATTCCTTTTGTTACCGCAGATACAACGGAAAGTGTTTTGTCCAATACCGCTACCTTAATCGATAAATTATTGGAAAAAGGTTCTTTAGAAATGAGTACAGATATCAAAGTATTGGCTTACGAAAAATTTAAAGCAGATAAGGTCAAAGGAAAAATTTCCTTCCAACCTGACTCAGTTCAATTGAACAATTTGAAAATGGAAATTGCAAAAGGCAAAGTGAGTCTCGACGGTGCTTTATCGGGCGTAGTGCTTCATAACCCCAAATTAGAGTTAACGGTAAAAATGGAGCAAAACGATATACAAGAAATCTTTCGACAGTTTAAAGATTTTGGTCAAGAGCAGTTTGGTTATAAAAATCTCAAAGGCAATGCCTCTGCAAATGTTCAATTTAAAGCCGACGTCAATTCCAATTATTCGATCTTACCTGAAACGATGTTGGGTGATGTTCATCTACAATTTAACGGAGGAGAATTGATCAATGTCAAAGCGTTGGAAGATCTTTCAGGTTTCTTATTTCGAAAAAGAAAATTGGAACATATTCACTTTGATTCCCTTGCTACGACGATTCAAATTCGTGGGAACAATTTGTATTTAAAGAAAACGGGATTACATTCTAGCTCTTTTGATTTTGAGGTGGAGGGCGTTTATAATTGGGCTGCTTTTGATAAAACCCGAATTCTATTGACGGTTCCTTTTAGTAATTTATATCGTCGATATATTACTGCTGAAGCTATGAAAAGTGGTAACTCTAAACGGAAAGGGATACCGATTTTAATTGAAGCTCGACCTAAGAAGGAACGGTTGAGGTTTCGGTGGAAGTTGTTTAATTCGAAGAAGAATAGGAAGAGGTATCGAGTTGAGGAGGGGAAGGATTAGAAATTGCTCACTAGTTCCACATCTGATAAAAAATAAAAACCGTAGGCTTGCGCCACCTTTTCAAGGTGGTGCACACCATTCAAAAGGCTCTGCCTTGATAAGTAAAAAAAATTATTATTCTATTTAGAGCACCTATCAAAAAAAAAATTTGGATATAAAATTGACGGATTCAAGAGGAATGCTGTGCACCACCTTGAAAAGGTGGCGCAAGCAGTACTCCAAATTTAATAATTAGAGATGACATCTCTATAATAATTAATTACAACCATCAGCAGTAATACGAGTATTGTAAATTTCTTGATAATTATTGCCAAACTCATATCTCACCCTCCATTCATCTCCGAAAAAAACTGAAGTATTTTCTCCTCTTGGTACATTTTGAACCTTATACGTATATCGAAACTTTTTCCTTTTTCTTCGAGCTTGTTTTTGCCCTGATATTGGCAGAACTAAATCACAACTACAGCAACTTGAACTACCTATTCTTACATTACCCATGTAAGTTATTTTTTGATTTGTTCTCCTTCGTCTCCATTTACCATTACTCTTTTGTTTCCAATAAATTGAAATAGCTCTTAAACGTTTTTTCCGAGGAAAAGCATTATGAAACTGTCTTGTCCAGATTTTTTCATTTCCACTTGGTAAGTAATAAGCATCAAATGATTTTGAATTATCGGAACAACAATCTGTAAAGTCTTTAGGGTAAACCCTTTGTGTGATACTAGAAGAGCAATTATTAGATAAGAGCATCTCCAAGGTTACTTCAAAACCATTATGACTAAAACAAGGAAACTTGTGAATTACTGTGCTATTTACTGTAGATTCAGGAATACTACCACATCCCCAAAACCAAGTATACTTTGTTACGGTTACTCCTGCTGGTAATGATGGAGGCAAAGCAGTAAAAGTGCCGCCATCTATGCTTCCAAAGTATTCAAAATTAACTGGACATGGTCCTCCCACACAAACAAGCCTTTCTTCACAAGCTCTACAAAGTTTTCCAATATTATCAAATCCTACGACATCAAGTCTTACAGAAATACATTGAGTAACTCCAGTATTTACAATTTTAAATTTTGTAGAGGGTTGTAAAAAACTTACACTTGGATTATATGATATAGTATCATAAATAAAGGTGAAGTTCATAGCTGCATTAGACAAACTAATCCCAGTAATATTTGTAAGTGTTACTTCTAAGGAATCACCTCCGTCTGTTTCTACAAAACTACTTGTAAACCGTGGAGATATTCCACATCTATCTTGACAACCACCACTTCGAGTAGAAGGTGTTTCGGCACTCTCACAGATATTTGTGATATAATAGTAATCAAAGTCATTCAAAACATCTTGCATTGGAATTCCATTATTGATGTTTAAGAGTGCCTCTTTTCCAAGGTAGCAATCTTCTGTTTTCAACATGATAAGTATACAATCATCATAATGATAGTAAATAGTATCACCTATTAAATACATCCTCTCGATACTCATAATGGATTTTAATTCATCATTTCCACCAAAAAGTGAATCAGGATAATTCTGTTGAGTAATATCAATATCATTATCTTCCATATGAGTGATTTGTCCCTCAATATAATTTCGATAAGAACTATGAGTATTTACATTTTCAAAATCTTCTAATGGTTGATACTCTGATGTAATCGTATCTTGAGGTTGTAAATCATCTTCAAAAGATTCAAGTCTAGTTTCTAAATCATCATAAACTTTTTCAAAATGCTGATAATTGTCAAACTGTAACATTCCGCATTTAGAAGGTACAATTATATCAGGAAGTTCAATAACTGGTTCAAATACTTCATCACTCTTTTTACAACTAGAATAAAATATTAATGTCCCAAAAACGAGGGCGGATAATCCTATCTTAATGAGATAGGTTAGAATTTCTGACAGTTTAATTGTCTGTCGATTCAAAACAAAAAAATCATTTTTCATTTTAGTACAATTTAAAGGTTATACAGGTTTAAAATGGAAATAAAGCTCCCATTATAAATGCTGCGTTGAATAAAAATTTAGGTAAATTTCAATTTGCAGTTGTATAATTTTTTGTAGCTAAATTGGTTTTTAGCGATTAATAAATGTTGAACTTTTATTAGATATGGTTGAAAGGAAGGTTAGGGAAATAGATAAGATGAATTTTAACAATACTTTCACATTTCCAGTTAAACATTACTTAAAACAAAAAATGACCTGATGAACTACGCTTGCGCCACCTTTTCAAGGTGGTGCACACTATTCAAAAGGCGCTGCCTTGAGAAGTAAAAAAATTGTTATTATATTCAGAGCACCTATCAAAAAAAAATTGGATATAAAGTTGGCAGAGCCAAGAGGAATGCTGTGCACCACCTTGAAAAGGTGGCGCAAGCGTTAGTACATATTGTTAAGTAATATTCAAAAGAACAATATTGGAAATTTACCATTCCATAGTTTAATTTTATACAAAGATTCTCTTGTAAAATTAAACGTTCAACTATGAGTAACCGCTATAAAGTCCTTGACCAACGAGGCTTAAATTATTTGACCTTAACTGTAGTAGGTTGGATTGACATATTTTCCAGAAAAAAATATCGCGACTTAGTTTTAGATAATTTAAAATACTGTCAAGCAAATAAAGGTCTACATATTTATGGATATGTAATTATGACTAATCATATTCATCTAGTAGCTAGCGCAGATGGTAAACAAACCTTATCAGAAGTTTTAGGCGATTTCAAATCTTTTACAGCCTATCGTATTTTAAAAGATTTACCGACTTCAAATGAAAGCCGAAGAGAATGGTTAATGTATATGTTTGGTTTTTTTGCCAAAAGAAATAATAGAAAAACGGAACATCAATTTTGGCAAACAAGTAATCACCCAATCCTTTTATACTCTCCAAAAGTGATTCGTCAAAAATTGAATTACATCCATAAAAATCCAGTTCGTGCAGGATGGGTCGAAATGCCTCAACAATATATTTACAGTAGTGCTTCTAATTATTTAGAAGATGGCAAAGGAATTTTTGAAGTTGAAATACTAGAAAGTTTTTACAATTATATGGGCTGATTTTTTGAAATACGCTTGCGCCACCTTTTCAAGGTGGTACACATCATTCAAAAGGCTCTGCCTTTATAAGTAAAAAAAAGTTATTATTCTTTGCCATGCACCACCTTGAAAAAGTGGCGCAAGAAGGGCAATCAGGTATTTTTTTTATATTCCAGATATGTCTGAAACATTTATCTTCTTTTGAAAAGTTTTTATTGATGATGAATTAGATAGGAATTCACTTGGATATTTTCCAAACCGAGCTTTGAATTTTCTAGAAAACAATTTAGAGGAATTGAAACCAACGCTATATGCAACTGCCTTAACTGAGTCATATACCTTATCGTCCAACATTTTCCTAGCTTTTAAAAGTCTAAGTTCATTGATGTATCTTTTAGGAGTCAATCCAGTTTCTTTTTTCATGAGAATATTGAGTTTGGTTGGACTCATATTTAATTCCTTGGCTAAGGAATCAATATTTAGATTTACATCAGTTATCAAAGGAGCAATTTTTTCTTCTAATAATTTAAGTTCTTGATTATCAATACTAGTTTGAATCTCAGAATTGATTAAGTAAGATTGACTTTCTTCTCGTTCCTCTGCATTGTTTAGGAGATTATAAAGAGATGTTTTCAATTCAAATTCCTCAAAAGGTTTCATTAGGTAACTATCCACTCCAGTTCGTAGAGCTTTCATTTCAATAATAATATTGTTATTTGCTGTTAGTGCTAATACTGGAATTCCTTTCCATTTATCCTGATTTTTTATCTCCTCTATTAACTCTAGTCCATCCATGACCGGCATCATAATATCAGTAATTATTAATAATGGTGGAGTTTTTTGAATTAGGTGTAGGGCATCTTTTCCGTTATGAGCAAAAACCAAATGATATTCTTCTTTTAATAATTCTTTAAGGTATTTACACATCTTCAAATCGTCCTCCACTACCAATACGAATGGATGTTCTTTTTTATTAGTTTTGTTTAAGACTGTTCGGTTATTGGTTTCGGTTTTAAAATCTACAGTTGAAATGTTACTAGGGTTATGATTGATAATTTTTGGGAAAGTGAGGATAAACTCACTTCCCTCATTTATTTTACTATTAACAGAAATGGTTCCGCCAAGTGCTTGAATATACTCCTTGCAAATGGACAACCCGATACCATAACCTCCTTGAGGACGGAGATGCTGATATTTGGATTGATAGTAATGGTCAAAAATATGTGTTATGTCTTTTTCGTGAATTCCTCTTCCTTTATCCTTTACATATACCACAATATTCTCCCCTTTTTGATTAACTGAAATATTCACTTCGCTATTATCATTGGAATATTTAATGGCATTGCTCACAAGGTTACCGACAATAGTATTCAACTTAGAAGCGTCATTAATAAGTATAACATCACTTCCTGGTTTATTAGTTAATTGTAAGTCGATATGCTTACTTTCAGCAAGTGGTAAATACTTTTTAAATATATGTTGGAAAAATCTCTGAAGAGAAAATTTAGAAGGAACTACATTAATATCCGTAATTTCTTTTTTAGTTAAATCCAATATTTGATTGGTCATACTCAGTAATTCGTTGCTGTTGTCGAGAATACCATTAAGTGATTCTTTCGTTTTTGCATCAAAACTATCATTAATCAAAAGTTGCTTAACTGGATTAATAATAAGAGTAAGCGGAGTGCGGAGTTCATGTGAGATATTTGAGAAA
The DNA here is from genome assembly GCA_937918905.1 of uncultured Saprospiraceae bacterium. Classification (GTDB taxonomy): domain Bacteria; phylum Bacteroidota; class Bacteroidia; order Chitinophagales; family Saprospiraceae; genus CAJQQY01. Next base: position 31,050 of record CAKZSH010000068.1, on the reverse strand, counting down.
AATCGAGATTTTAGTGCTTCATTTTTTCTTAATTCGTGAGCCTGTTCCTCTATGAGTTTTTTATTTTCCACATCTTTTTGAAGCAATTCATTTCGTTGCCTTATTTGACGGTAAGCCCAAAAAAAACCTACCATAGATATTAAACTAAACAACACAATACCTGATAATAAATATACTCGCTGTTGTTGCTGCTCAATCTCTTGATTAAAAGCTAGAGATTTTATCTTTTCTTCATTTTCAAATTTTTCATTAAGTAAAGTTGAAATGATTTTATAATTATTTTCCAATAAATCTAAATTGACATTATTCAGATTTGAAAATTGGAAAGCTTTCTTATAATTTTTTTCTTCTGAGTAGAGCGATGACATTTCAGTATTAAAATCTAAATCTCCATTTGGAAAGTACTTTATATACTCTTCTCCGTATTTTTTTGCAAGTTCATTGTTATTATTTCTTATCTCTAATAGAGCAAGGCTACCATAAATCAATCCAATTGCATAGTCATTGTTATCCTTTGTTGCAAGCTCTAAACCTAAATCCAAGTAATACTTAGCAGAGTCCAATTGATTTAGGAAAATATAAGCATGCCCTTTCTCTTGATAAGCGCCAAAAATAAACTGAAAGGGTTGAACATTTTTATGTATATCTATTAAAGAATCAGAATACAGGATGGCTTCCGCAAAATCTTTATTTTCTGTTAGGAAATTAATCTTATTTAAATAATTAAATTGAAGCAGTCTTATATCGTTATTATTCTTAAAGGTAGAAATACCCTCGTCAAGTATCTCATGTGCATAATCGTATGCTCCAAAATCTCTATATAAAAATGCCAAATAGGGATTAATCTCATGTATGACATCTTCATTTGAAATACTTTCAGCCATTCTTTTAGCCAAAGAATATCTATCCAGAGCTTTTAAGTATTCCAAATTTTTGTAATAATAATAACCATAATAGATTTCGTAATAAATTTTATATAAATGAACGGAATCTTGAACCAAATAGGGTTTCGATAAATCGAGGTAATATTTAATTGAATCAAATTCTGGAGAATTCAAGAAAGCTTGAGACCGAGTGAGATAAATTTTAGCCAGGTTAAAGGAATCTTTTAGTTCTTGAGTTGCATTATCTATGATTTGCTTACAATTAGTTTGTTTATCTATTGGGGCTATATTTTCTATTCTGATTAATTTAAGATACCCTTCAGTCAATTGAGTTTCATTATTGGATTTTCTAGCTTTCTCAATGGCTATATCAGTCCAATACCTAGCCTTTACATATTGTTGACTTGAAAGATAAAATCTAGCAGAATCAAGAGTATTTTGAGTTGAAAATTCTTGATGGGAATTTATAGGCTGAGCACTTAAATAAAACGTTGAAATAAGGCAAACCAACGAAAGATATAGAGAAATATTTTTCATAATTATTTGTGTTGGGTTAATGGACTCTATTCTAAGGAATGCGAATTAAATAGATTCTAACCTATGGAATAGAAAAACAATAAATACAGTTTTTGACGGGCTATTTTTTCGCCATTTATCCCAAAAAAATAATTTCGTAACGTAGGCTATACAATGATTTTTTTGAAAAACTGATAATTATAAAGGTAAAAGTCAAAAAAATATCTTTAACTTTTCTGCCATAGCTATTCCAGTATTTTTTTTTGACCCCAAAAATTATTTTTGACCCTTAGAAGTTTTTTTTGCCCCATTTGTTTCTTGCAAAGGAAGAATAGATACTATTAATTTGTAGTATCAAACTTATAAGAATGATTTATTCATTTTTTATTCCTTAATTTCTTAAAATCACTCGAATAATTATTGGGATTAAGGTTTAATATACTGCAACAAAAGTTGCTTGACAATATGAGCTATGAATTTTGTCTACCCACTTACTTAACTAAAAGAGATAACAATACATGGTTCAAAATGATTTTATATGGTTGGTCAAAATAGTTATTAAGTTATTGGTTATTGGTTATTGAGTTATTTCGAATAACGTTATTTTTCTATGGTTTTTGACCAATAACTTATTAACCAATAACTCAATAACTATTTTGACCAACCACATAAAATCACCTTGAACCCAATACATATAATCGATTAGTTGTCAACTTATAAAACAAAAATAGGCTTTAGGGTTGAATAATTATAGACTTATGTCCAATACTTAAATACTATAAGACCAAAATCGGGGTGTATGTATAATAACTTTGAATAATAATTAAAGGCGTGTGTTAGTTAAATTTGAGCATCCCTCTCGGGGGATGCTCATTGTTTATGCTATTGTATTCTAGCTTACTTTACAGTTCGTTCCGCCTCCATTGAGGATTTTCCTCCTCAATAACACAACTTGATTCTATTAACTCTGCCATCGTCACTTTTTTGATTATTTAACTCAAGTTGCGGATAAATTTGATTGATGATTTTGTATTTAAAAAATTGTATTGGGATGATGTGTATTGGGTATTGAGAATGGTTCGTAGTCCCTATACTTAATACCCACAATCTCAAATCAAATTATCCGCAACTTGAGTTATTTAGGAATCTAAGTTCTTGTTCATAATTCATAAGTTATAACTAATTATGGACAAGAACTTATAATGTTGCTTTACCTCTGATTCATCCTTACTAACTTATACCGAATTTAATAAGAGGTGTCGTTTATATTGATTTAGATTTTGTCGATAATCGAGGCAAAAAACGCAGGGAGGGAGTGTTCATGAATGTGTTTCTTTGAGCTTGTTCTTCTTAGCCGTCGGATATAAATCCGACTCTCTCATCAAAAAACGTATGCTCTAAATTCTTGATTATAAATGTTTTAAAATCAATATTATTCGACCGAGAGAGTCGGATTTACATCCGACGGCTAAGAAGAAAATTAATAGACACCGTTAAATAAACATCCCCTTTTCGCAATATTCGATACTCATAATCTCAATACTAATTTTCAACTCGAATGATCCGAAACAATCACCCAATTACCTTTTATCTTTTTTAATATCAATAAAAAGTGTCCTTCCAAATCACCAAGGTCAGCACCTCGTTTAAGATGCCATTTGCCGACAACTGAAATAACTTTTCGACTACGCTTATCCATATTGATAATGTCAAAAGTAAGTTGTCCCATATCGGCTTTGGTTGGGTAATTTTTCTTGTAACGATTGAGTGTGTTTTTCCAACCATAAGTCACTCCTTTTGATCCGATAAATTGAAGTTCATTCGACTTCCAATAGGTTTCCATAAAACAATCAATGTCTCCTTTGTTCCAACAATCAGATTGGATCGCCATCAGTTTTTTGATTTTATTGAAATCTTTATTTTGAGAAAAGGATAGCGTAGTGCAGGTTAAAACTAAAGCAAAAAGGAGCAATGTTTTTTTCATGGATTGTTTTATTTTGAAAAAGTTAATTGATTTCGATGCAAACTTTTTAATCGAACATGAAGCCCAAATACTGGAACTTTCATCATATAAATGGTTTGATAATGAACATCTAAATTAAAAACTTTATTGGTAACACTAATTTTAAGAAGATGGATTTGATGAAGAAGTTAACTTAAATTAACTCACCTTTATATTTAAAATATCCCAAATCCTTTCCCCCGGTAACACTCGAAATACAGGAATTTCTAAATTATATTTTTTACAAAAGAAATCAATACTTTGATCAATTTCCTCTGCCGAGTACCTTGAAGAAAAATGCCCTAATATTAATTTTTCCACATTAGTTTGACTGACCATTTCAATGACTTCTTCCAAATAGCTGTGTTTATTTTTTCGATGGTCATCTAAATTCACATCGCCTTTTTGCAGGAAGGTTGCTTCATGAATTAAGATTTTGGTATCATTCCACCGTCCGTCCCATTCGACAGGAGTATCACCAGAGTAACTCAATATATTTTCTTTGACCTCATGAGTGAGAGCATCCATTCCATGTTTTTCTCGAAGTGCCTTTATTTCATTTCCAGACAGGTTTAAATATTCCTCATTTAACTTTTTCTTACTTTGAAAAACATGAAAACTTAAACTCTTCACTACGTCTTTTCCAATTTTTACATGTTCATTTCGAAAAGGTTGAACAAAAATATTTTTCTTGATTTCGATGATTTGATCGGGTTTGATTTTAATCCATTCTGTACCTTTTACATGAGGATCAAAGCGATTGGAAAATTCTTGAAGAAAAGGAAATGATGCTGAGTCGCTAGGGAAATATATTTTAGGAAAACCATCTCTAGCATTAAGTTGATTGAATTGTAAAAGTCCTGTTAGGTGATCTCGGTCTGCATGAGAAATAAAGATATGTTTGACTTTGCGAGATTTTTGCATCAGTCCAGCTGTTGCTCCATCGCCACAATCAAAAAGCAAACCTAATTCCTCAATAAAATACCAAGTAGAGAATAGGGCAGTAGAATGTCCTGTAATCGTTAATTTCATAATTAGGTTAACAGCAGAGTAGGGAAGTATGTTCCGAAATTGGGAAAAGGAAGTGGGGGGAAGAAGGGAAAAAGGGAAGACGAATTTACGATTTGAGAGGTATTGACGAAAAATGGTGAACATGAAGATTCGTCAAACTTCTTAAAGCGTAAATCCTTTTTCCCTTTTTCAAAATCAAAAATTCAATCAAAATCAAAACTAGATTTTCGACCTGTTTTAATTTTGATTGTCATTTTGATTTTGATTGAAAAATTTTTATTTCAAAAACTCTTCAACGTCATGTAATTTTAATTTGAATGTATCTGCTACACCTTTGTAAACTACTTTTCCATTGATAACATTCAATCCTAATTTCAAACTATTATCATCAGTACATGCTTTTTTCCAACCTTTATTTGCCAATTGAATCGCATATGGTAAAGTGGCATTGGTCAAAGCAATAGTGGAGGTGTAAGGAACTGCACCAGGCATATTCGCAACACAATAATGAACCACACCATCAATGATATAAATAGGCTTGGCGTGAGTAGTTGGTTTAGTCGTTTCGATACAACCACCTTGGTCAACTGCAACATCCACAAGAACAGTCCCAGGACGCATGTCTTTCAACATATCCCTAGTAATCAAATTAGGTGCTTTTGCTCCTGGAATCAAAACTGCTCCAACAATCAAATCATGATTTTTGATCAATCTTCGAATATTAAATTCATTAGAGTACATCGTAGTAACATTGGCAGGCATCACATCCGCCAAGTACCGAAGGCGATTTAAATTGATATCCAAAATCGTAACATTTGCTCCCAAACCTGCAGCCATTTTTGCAGCCTGAGTACCTACGATTCCACCTCCAATTACCAATACTTTTCCTGGAGGAACACCTGGAACACCGCCTAATAAAACACCTCTTCCTTCCATTGGTTTTTCCAAATATTTAGCCCCTTGCTGAATGGACATTCGCCCTGCTACTTCAGACATTGGAACCAATAGTGGTAAAGAACGATCTGGCAACTCCACAGTCTCATATGCTAAGCAAACCGCTCTGCTTTTTATCATGGCCTGAGTAAGTGGTTTGTAAGAAGCAAAGTGAAAATAAGTGAATACCAATTGATCTTTTTGAATCAATTTATATTCTGGTTTGATAGGTTCTTTGACCTTCATAATCATCTGAGCCTTATTGTAAGTATTCTCAATGGTCTTCGTAATTTTAGCACCAGCCTCTTTATAATCTTTATCAGAGAATCCACTTCCTATACCAGCGGTGGATTGCACATAAACGGTATGACCACGTTTTGTTAATTCAAGTGCCCCAGCAGGTGTGAGAGCAACACGATTTTCGTTATTTTTAATTTCTTTGGGAACTCCAATTATCATTTTGGTAGTTTTAAATTGGTTAAGTAATTAGTACGTACATTTTTGCTTTTATTCAGAGAATATTTTCTCATCTTAAAAAAGTCGCACAAATATAGGTGAATTCATAGAATGTAAAAGCAAAAAAAAGGAAAGTATTTTTAAATGATTTTTAGTGGATTAGTGAATTGGTTAAAAAATTAATTCGGTCATATTGTGATCGAAAATATGTGTCTTAAATAGGTAAAATAGGTAATCGAATTAACCTGATTAACCATTACCGAAGTGAATCAAAAACTAATGTAAATAATTACTGAATAATCTAAAACCACGAGTTAAGGACTATTTTGAAATAACTTGCAAAGGGAAAGAGAAAGGTTTTGGTGGGTAAAAATATCAATAAAAAAAGCCCGTAGAAAACTACGGGCTTGAAACGAATCTTACAATTCTTTAACCAAAACTTACACATTAAAAATAATTGCAATATTTATGCCAGAAAGTTATATATGTGATTTTTTATAAATTATTTTTTATTTAAATGTGAAAAACTTGAATTTTGGGCATTATTCAGCACATTTTCTCACTATTCCTACTATTTTTGTGGGTGAATTTGTATTCTGAGATTAATGATTGAATTTTCTATTTCATTGCAAATCACTAATTACAAGTTCCGAATCACTTTAACATGCTCAAAAAAGCAAGATTATGGCATTAGATATACGTGGATTAAAAGTTATTTATGAGGACAATCATTTGATTGCAGTTAATAAACCAGCTCGTGTTTTGGTACATGGAGATGCTACTGGGGATATTCCATTGACTGAATATGTCAAACAATATATTAAAATACGATACAAGAAACCGGGGGATGTATTTTTAGGAGTGGTACATCGATTGGATCGGCCTGTAAGTGGAGCAATTATTTTTGCTAGAACTTCAAAAGGGCTTACTCGTATGCAAAAAATGTTTGCAGATCGAGAAGTACAAAAGACCTATTGGGCGATCTCAAAACAAAGACCTGAACCTTTAAGTGGAGAATTACAACATTACCTTTACAAGGATACCAAAAAAAATAGAGTCAAGGCAATTGACAAACCAAGCAGAAGAAATCCTGATGCAAAAAAATCAAATTTGACTTATCAAATGATTGGAGAGGTGAGTGGGAATCATTTGATTGAGGTCAATCCGATAACGGGACGTCCTCATCAAATCAGAGTGCAACTCTCAGAGATGGGATGTACGATAGTTGGAGATGTAAAATATGGATTTCCACACAAACAATGGAAAGGAAATATCAATCTTCATTGCCGCAGTATGTCATTTATTCATCCAGTCAAAAGAGAACCTGTTACTATAAAAGCAACTCCTCCAAGTAATGACCAAATTTGGCAAATGTTTGCAGGATCTTTTTTTTAATGAATAATTTCGAATAACGTGTTTCGAAAATTATTAACTGATGTTAGGCACGAAATACTTTGAATTTTTCAACGCAGAGTCGCTGAGACACAGAGTTGGTCGAATAACATATTGAGCGCGCAGAGGATTTTTATTAAAATAAAATGAGCAAAGATGCAGAGGTTTAAAGTGTTCTTGATAAAAGACTTCGTGAACTCTGCTTATATTTTTTGAAGAAAAATACTCCGCGGTCTCCAATAAGTTATTCGACCACCTCTGTGTCTCAGCGACTCTGCGTTCAATAATCAATATGTTTGCGAAACACGTTATTCGAAATTATTCATTATTCATTAAAGAACTATTCGCTGGTCAATACTTTTCGATATCTGCCTGCATCGTAGTAAAAAGTACTTCCCTCTTTTTCGTAAACATTATAGTTAATGCCATTATAATCAAGACCAACTTCTTTATTACCTCCGTAGATAAATCCAGGTTCTTCAGTTTCTAAACCTGCACCAAGGAAGGCTCCATTTTTTTCTTTTTGTAACAGATATTTTTTAAAACTATCTCCTGTTTTATGAAAAGCATAAAGACTGATTTTACCATTTTTATCCATTAGAAAAGTTGCAAAATCATCTTCTCCGTCACCATTAAAATCTCCTTCAACTAGAATATCTTCTTTGTATAATGGTTTTGAATATTTAGATAATCCATCAAGGTATTCTTGTGAAAGCCATTTTTCACGCGGGACAATACTATATCCAGGCATTTTAGCTTTTAAAAAATCTGAAATATACTCAGGGACAATCAGGGTGTCATCCTCTTCAATTTCTTCTTTTGAGTTATTACTTTTTAAAGTCTCTTTTTTTGTAGCAGTTTTGTTACTCGTTGTATTTTTTTTATCATCTTTTTTACAACCTATAAAAAAACATAAAACGGAAATTAGAATGAGAATTTTCTTCATGGTATTTGATTTTAATTTAAAAAACGAAATGGAGGAAAGGTTATTTGAATAATATTTAGTTGCATTAAATGGCTGATAATCAGTAATTTAGGAAGGATTGTATTTGGAATTACCATTATCAATTCTACTTCAATATAAGTTTTTTTACAACTTAAAGTGAACCTATTAACTTTGTTCTTATTTTTGAAGTAAAAAAAGACCGATGACGCAAAGTACATTTAAAATAACGATTTTATTATTTGTAAATATTTTGTTTTTTTCATGTAATAAAAAAACAAAACCAATAGTTTCGCCTTCCCCATCTTATGATGTGGTTGAGGAAGTTAAAATAGAAAGGAGTGAAGAAAAACCTATTCAACCTATTCCTGAAACTCCACCCAAACCTTATCTCTTAATTTCTTTACAAAAATTAGGCTGCCATGGAAAATGTCCTGATTTTGAATTTTCAATGGTGTCAAATGGGGAAGCAACTTTTCATGGGAAAAAACATACAAAGAGATTAGGACAATATGCGGCTCAAGCAAATGCAGGAATTTTACTTAATATCAAATCTAAAATAGAAGAAGCTAATTTTTTCCAATTTGAAAAAATGTATCCTGCCAACGGTAATTTTATTAAAGAATTACCAGATACGTATATTCTAGTCAATTATAATAAACAACAGCTGATAATTAGAAACAATCACGATGCACCTAAATCTCTTTTGGATTTTCAAAAATTTGTTGAAGAATTAATTGAGCAATTGCAATGGGAAAAGATTAATTAGAATTGAAAACCTGTTTAACTTTTTTCGTTTCCAAGAAAAAATATAACGCTAAATAAATTTATGAAACTAAAACATCGTTTTTTATTGATATTACTGCGTTTGCCTAATCTGAATTACTTTTTTAGGGCACGATTTAATTCCTCTCCACATTTGTAACAATATTTAGCATCATCATGATGTCCTTCCTCTGCACAATATCGGCAGACCTGAGTATTATAATCTTTTTTACTCCAAGCCAATTCCGCAGTAACAATTCCAGTAGGTACAGCAATTACAGCATAACCAAGCATCATCACAAAAGCAGCTAAAAATTGCCCTAATGGAGTAGTAGGTGAAATATCCCCATACCCAACCGTAGTCAAGGTTACAATTGCCCAATATACACTCCGAGGAATACTATCAAATTTTGTATCAGCACTAGAATGTCCTTCTATTAAATACATCACGGAACCCAAAATGGTAACCAATAAGAGTACAAAAATTAGAAAAACTAAAATTTTCCTAAAACTCTTTCGCATAGCAATCATAATGATTTGACCTTCGCGAGTAAAATTGGCTAACTTAAAAATTCTGAATACTCTTAATAATCGCAAGGCACGGATAACCAGTAAGGACTCTGAACCTACAAGGAAAAAACTTAAATAGGAGGGAAGGATAGCCAACAAATCTACGATACCAAAGAAACTTAGGGCATACTTCATTGGTCGATAAACTATATACAACCGTAAAATATATTCAATGGTAAAGAAAATAGTGAATATCCATTCTAAAATATCAAAGATATATTTGTACCTAGAATTAATACTATCTACACTTTCCAACATTACAACTATTACACTTGCTAAAATCAAAACAATCAACAAAACATCAAAGAATTTCCCTGTTTTGGTATCTGCTTCAAATATGATTTCATGAAGTCTTTCTTTGTGCGGGTTAAATTCTACTTCTTCCTTTCCGTTTTTTGACATCAGTCTATTTCTTTATTAATTAAGATGCGATTAAAGTAAGTGATTAATTATTAAACCAAATAAAATTTAAAGAGGTTCTCAATATTTTACGGCTAAATGTATCACTTTTGTTTTTTTTATTGAAAAACTTTATAAAAATAAATGGAAAATTATCTAGTCACAAATTCTTTTATAAAGGTTTGGAAAAAAAAATCACATTAAAATTCTGAAAATGATGGTTTTATAAGGGATTTTTAAAATATATATTTGTTAAGTAATCAGTTTGCAACATATTATGTTAAAAAAACATAAGTATTAACTTTTAATGAAAAAATAAGCTCAGATTTTATTTTATTTTTTTACCTTTGAACTGAGATAATTAACAAACATTCCCTATCGAAAGACTTAATAGTCAGTTACTTACATCCTTTAATATACCCTTATTCTTAAAATTGTACTGTTACACAAAGTAACTTAAACCCAAATATTTTATATTTCAAATATGACCAAAGCCATAATAATTGAAGATGAGAAGCAAGGCCTTAATAACCTAAAAAATCTCCTTGCGGAGCATTGCTCAGATATTTCAATAATAGGAGAAGCCGCAAGTGTAGCAGAAGGAAATAAAATGATCAAATCTTTAGGAGTCAATCCTGATGTAGCTTTTTTAGACATTAATTTGCCTGATGGCCTCGTTTTCCAACTTTTAAATGATCTCGATAAAATATCTTTTGAAGTAATATTTGTAACTGCATTTGAACAACATGCTGTTCGTGCATGTCAATATAGTTCAATAGGATATATTGTAAAACCCATTGATCCTGATGAGTTGAAAGAAGCTGTACGAAGAATCAATGTAAGTAGAAGCAATCTGACTAATGAGAGATTGGAAGTATTTAATCAGCATTATTTTAACAAGCCGAATCCATTTAGAAAAATGAGTATTTCGGCATTGGATGGCATCTATTTTATTAATATTCAAGATATTATTAGATGCGAAGCAGAAGATAATTATACGCATATTCACTTATCAAACGGAGATAAAATTACCGCTTCACGCACCATCAAAGCATATGAAGATATGTTGGTCTCTGTTAATTTTTATCGAGTACATAAAAGCCACTTGATAAACTTGAATTACATGAAGAAATTTGTGAAAGGAGATGGAGGATATTTGATTATGGATGATGGAATAAAAATAGAGGTTTCGCGTCGCCGTCGTCCGGCATTTATGGAACAAATGAGGCGATTGCAAGAAGGAATTTAGAAAAAAACAAACAATTTTACAGATATATTTTACCAGCCCCAAAAAGAAAATTAAAAACAACTAACTGACTATTAGACTTTAATGTATTAAAAGTAATTTAGTTATTTCACTTTTATTCGTAAAGTATTGAAACACACGCACTTACGATACCGTTATCATTTGGGACTTTTAAATTAATTTGTTAACTTCACTAAAATTTATTTCGAAGCTTCGAGAATATTTTAATCAAAAATCCAAACACTATGGGACTTTTTAACTTTAACAAAAAAAAGAAAAAACGTTTAGATGATCTTAGCCATTTACCAAAGGTTAATTTAGGCAAAATCATCGGAGGTAAGAAAAAGAAAAACAATCCTTCTTGTGGTGATATAATCCCACAATAAATGACAAAAGAAATTAATTAGTTTCAAACTAATATGGCTACATTTTACGATGTAGCCTTTTTTATTGGTAGTAGGTTTTAAATAAAATTTTCTTATTACTTATATCATATAAAGTTTTTCACTATATTTGATAAAAACTCAAATCCTAAAAAAATATCTCAGTCTCTAAAAAAAGTGAATGCTACCAATTCTAAACATAAAATCTATATTTCTTGTAGGTTTTAAATTCCTTTTCAAGAGAGTGGGTATAGAATTATGACCACCCATTTAGAACAAAAGTCTAATATCAGATTGCTAGAGCGGCAATTGGACCAGCAAAAAGACAATCGACAAAGATTGGTCTTGTTGGATCAGTTGTCCAATCATTATACCTATACCAATGTGAGGGCAGGTCAAAAATGTTTAGCAGAAGTTGCTCAAATTTTAAAGGATAATCCTAATCCAGATTTTGAGTTAAACTATCATAAAAATACTGCCCTGATTGAAAACCAACTCTATAATTTCCTTCTTGCCGAAAAACATTTTAAAAAATCCATAGAAATAGTTGAAGAACGTGGTGATATTCAGCAGCAGGTCGATACTTATATCGACTACTCTGGTACTTGTCTGAATTTAGATAAAATGGAAATGGCTAAATTCTACCTGGAAGAAGCCACTAAAAAATTAAATGCTTTTCCAGATAGATTGTTGGACGCTAGGATTACTTGTCGATTTGGATTTTTGAATTTGCATGTAAAAAATTATGCTCGTGCTATCGAATTATTATTGGAAGCAGAGAAAAATATTACGGCTGCTGAGCATCGATTGAGTTTAAAAGATTATTACTTTTTAGCATTGATTTATAGTGGATTAGGAAGTATTTATGAAAACAATGGAAACATTGAGAAAAGTGTCAATGCTTACCTCAAGGGGGCGAATCTTTGCGAATCAATAGGGATGAGAACTCGAATGTCCTGGCATTACTTGAATGTAGGGAAAGCATATATGTCTTTGGATGAATTTGATAGCGCTGAAACATTTTTTTCCAAAGCGATTCAAATCCAAGATGACATTAGTCAAAATGCTAGGGCAGGAGCGTACGCCAATTTAGGATTTTGTTATTACTTAAAACAAAAATACCAACCTGCATTAGAGTTATTTGAAAAAGCAGAAAAGCTTTATGGAAATCAAGATAACCGAATCAATCTTTCTGTAATTGAAAAATGGAAAGCGAGGCTGTATGCTGATATAGAGAACCATCCAAAAGCAGAAGAGCACTTTCTAAATGCATTTGAATATGCAGATAATGATTTAAAACAATTATCTGATGTTTCTCAGGCCATTGCGGAATATCATGCTGAATTGGGCAATTATAAAGCTGCGTATGATTATTTGCAATTTTATAATAATATCAAAGACCAGCATAATGAGCAAGTGAATAATCGAGGGATTACTGAAATGCGAGTTAAATACGAAGCCTTAAAAAGTGAGCAAGAAGCCGAATTGCTTCGATTACAGGCCACAAGTTTACAACTGAAAGCATTGAGGGCACAAATGAATCCTCACTTCATGTACAATGCTTTAAATAGTATTCAGAATTTTATCACTTCTAATGAGACAGATTCAGCTACAAAGTACTTAGCCAAGTTTGCGAAGTTGATGCGGCAGAGTTTGGAGTATTCAGATTTGGAATTTATTTCTTTAGAAAAAGAAATAGAGTTTTTGGAAGATTATCTTTTATTGAATCAAAAACTAAGATTTCAAAATATCTTAAATTATAAGATTAATTTAAGCGAAGATATCGAAGAAGATATTATGGGAGTTCCTACGATGATTATTCAACCGTATGTTGAAAATGCTATCGAACATGGATTGAGAACGGTAGAGTCAGGACATGTATATATTAATTTTTCTTTAGCTGATGAGGACACTATCCTTTGCGTTATTCAAGATAATGGAATAGGTAGAGAACTTGTCAAAGAACGCCAAAGAAAAGATGGCTATAATCTTACCCATAAATCAAGAGGAACAAGTATCACAGAACAACGATTAAGAATACTACATAAGTCAAGTAAAAAAGGCTTCCACGTCAAAACTGTTGACCTTAGAGGCAATGATGGAAAGCCAACAGGAACTAAAGTTGAAGTCAAAATTCCTATCATTGATCTTCAAATAAAAATATAACGCATATAAAAAATCCGTTATCTAATTAAAAACTACCACTCGCCCTAAATACCTTCCCACTCGGTCATTTCAGGTTTTATATTCAAAAAAGTCGCTATATATTGCAGGAGTTTTCTCATAGTATGTTTGTTTAATCTTCCTGCATCTTGCTCCCTCCTGAGATGCAGGAAATTTTTTTCCCTTCGGAAAAGCATGAAATTGCTTCTTCCCCTACTTACCGTTTCCTAAAAATAATGCACCACTTTAGTCTATTTCACCGCCACTTCCTAAATATAGGTTTTTGGAACTCAAAGCTCGTCCTATATTGCAGGAGTTTTCTCATAGTATGTTTAATTTTCCTACACTTTTTTTTCCCTTCTGGAGTGTAGGAATTTTTTTTGCCCCTAAGTGAAATTCTCAGTATTCCTCATGATATACTTCTTTGGCTTTATTGATAAAAACCTTCTTTACGAATCCTTCTTCATTCTTTTCCAACCTTTTATAATAAAAATCACGATAACCATCAGGGCCTTCGATAGTCTTATTCAATTCGGTATTATTAAGCATTTGGCTTTGCGAACTTTTGCAAAACTCTTATCTCGCCCTTGAAGTAGGTAAAGCTGATTTTAAAATAGGAATTTATATTTAAAATGTAGAAAGTTGAGGAATATCGGAGAAAAAACAATACAACTACCAACCACTTCCTAAAAAGAACCAACCACTTACCCTTAATTTTAACCAATACATTAAATTTATTTTAATATTTAAAAATCCTAATGTATATTTGTACTGTGTAGTTTTCTCATAGTATGTTTATATCTCCTCCAGCTAAATTAGCCTTCAGTTGTAGGAGATTTTTTTTTTGACGTTGAACTGAGAACCAAAGCTGGTGATCAAGTCATTAATAAATATTATTTCAAAATTAACTCGATCACCAGCGATAATTCACAGTTCACTGTTAAAAAAAAATCTATTTCGAAACTATCGTGAACTTCCTTTCCAACCGATTCCCATTTTCATCCACAAGTGTCAATAAATGTTTTCCAGCCTCAGGCTTCAATTCCATTTCATGAAAGTCAGTTGTACTTCCTAGGTAAGATTCATTCAAATGCCAATGTACCGTTTGACTAGGCGATCTGTGGGCTATTTTAAAAACAGTTCTACTCAATTCTCCATCCAAGTCCACAGGAACATAAATCTTTGTCAAAACTTTCGGATAAATCAGTTGCATTGGATTATTGGTCGTACTAACTACTGTTTCTTTACAATCTGCTCGAAACGGAGGAAGCACTTTATAATTAGGATGATGCGGTTTAAAATAATACTCTTCGACAGGTGGTAATACAAACCATGGAACATGTTGCATTTGAGAAGGACTCTCACAATCGGAATGAACTTGCAGGTCCGTATTTTTATCCAAATGAATATACTTATGAAATGGACAGATTTCGGCTTTTACGCCGCTCTGAGGCACCCAAACACTATCTACTTCACAAATCGAAGTGGCTCTAAAACCACTTTGGCTACACAGCGGTAATTGAATCATTTCATCAATGGGTTGTTCAAACCAATTACTCGAAGGCAACAACCCAAAAATATCAAATAAAACGGGAGCCGCAGCCTGTACTCCGATCAAACCTGGGCGACCTTCTCCATCTGCATTTCCAACCCAAACACCTACCGCATATTTGGGAGTGAGTCCTACTGCCCAAGCATCTCTAAAACCAAAACTTGTCCCTGTCTTCCATGCGATAGTACTGCTATTGGAAAAACTTTCCCAATCGCCCTCCGAGTTAGGACGCTCAACATTTCGCATCGCTTCAAAAGCCAACCATGAAGCCGAGGCATTGATAAAAGGTGCTTCAACTTTTAATTTGTCTTTAGGCGTAGCAGGTGTTTTTTTTCCAAAAATATAATTAGGCTTTTTAAAATCTTGAGGATCGTACCTACCATCATTTTGGTAAAAGTGATTCACCGTTCTACCCATTGAAGTGTAAGCATTGGTGATGTCCCAAAGATTGGCTTCGGCACCACCTAAAATCAACGTCAATCCATAATGGTCAGGATGACGATTGATAGTTGTAAAACCAATGTTATTTAATCCAAAATGAAATTTTTCATACGTATAATCTTGGAGCATTTTTACCAATGGTACATTGAGTGATCGACTGATGGCCCGTTTGGCAGAAACTCTTCCATCAAAACTTTGATGAAAATTTTCAGGGCGATAACCTCCGATTGTGGTTGGAATATCTGGCACCAACATCTCTGGTAAAATCTCTCCCTCTTGCAGCATAAAACTGTAAAGAAATGGTTTTAAAATACTGCCCGTACTTCGAGGTGCTTTGATAATATCAACTTGTTCTCCATGATCGATTCCAGCATTAGGAATATTACCAGCATATGCGATTACATTTCCAGTTTCTACTTCGATAACCAAAGCTGCTGCATTAAAAATACCGTTGCCTTGAAGTGTCAATTGATGATGTTGTAACACTTCATTTACACGTTTTTGTAAATTTTGATCTATGGTGGTTTGGAGAAGCGTATGTTGATTTTTTTTACCATAAAAATGTTCTCGATATGCACGGTCGAGTAGGTGAGGGGCATTGCGAGGAAGCCGATGCGGTTTTTCAGGAAGCGGTTCTTCTTTTGCTAATTCGGCTGTCATTTTATCAATGAATTTTGCAGCTAAAAGTCTGTCAATCAGTCGATTACGCTTTGCTTCTAATTGTTTTCTATTTCGTCCTGGGTGAATCAATGCAGGACTATTGGGAAGTACCGCTAGCGTTGCAGCTTCTGACCAACTTAGTTTTGTAGGAGGTTTGTTATAATATCTCCAAGCAGCAGCATCAAGTCCAACCACATTGCCTCCAAAGGGAGCATGTGATGCATAGAGTTGTAAAATTTCATCCTTAGAATATCGTAATTCTAAACGAGTGGCTAAGACCGCTTCGATTAATTTTTGAGCAATATTTCGAGGTTTACCTTTTCGAGACATTCGGATGGTTTGCATACTTAAAGTACTGCCACCACTTACAATTTTATTATTGGAAATATTTTGTTTTATTGCTCTAAAAAAAGCTCGAATATCTACTCCAATATGATTGTAAAATCTTCTGTCTTCAAAGGTGATAATTGCCTTTGCAAATTTATCAGGAACGGAATCTATTTGGGGGAATCGCCATTGCCCATCAGCTGCAATTCGTGCACCTAGCAAGTTTCCATCTTTATCTTCTAAAACCATACTGGTAGGATCACTAAACAATGGTTTGGGTAAACAAAACCAGTATGCAAGACTCAATAAGAGAATTACAAAACCTGTTTTTCGTCCATGTTTTTTGAAAAAGAAATGATATGGTTTTTTGAAAAAATTCATAACTCGAAATTAGGGAAAAAAGGGAAGGCGTGGAAGGTTTGTTGAGTATTCGTTGGGGAGGAGTTATTTTTCGTTGATTTTATAAATAAGTTAGGCAAGGTGAGCGAAGTAAGGGTGTGACTCCAAAGTCACGCCCTTACTTGACCTGATTGCTGAAAAGTAAGAGCGTGACTTTGGAGTCACGCCCTTACTTAGATTGACTTAAATAAATAATTACGCCAAATTTTTATTTTCCAAACCTAGTTGCAAAAACATTTTCATGGATAATTGAATCAACAACGCATCTGCTTCCACTTCAATTCTAGGGAGATCAACCTCATTAATTTTTCCTTTGGCATAGAAGCCTTGTTGGATTGGGAAATATTTAATTTTTTCGTTGGCAGTTTCGATAGATTTAGTAATGGAAAATTGCAATTTCGACATCAGTTTTTCTTCGATAATACTTTCTAAGAAAACAACCATGGTCTTGCTGATAAAATTATTGCCTTTCAAATCTAGTTCTGATTCTGTCACTTTGAGTATTTGATTCATTCGGTCAAAAACAGGTTTTCCAATCAAAGTTGCCGTTCCATTAAATGCACCTTCTAAACCTAAATTAATTTTTAGCCGTTGTCCAATTTGATTAATTTGAATAGAACTGACATTTATTTTTTGTCCTTTAAATTCAAATTGTTGTTTTTGTAACAATACCATTGCAGATTTTTCCATAGCTTTAAAATCTACTCGAAGAATGGATTGTACCAAACTTTCTTTTTCAATATCAGAGACAAGATCTGGAGATTTGATTACCGTTTTTTCAATAGGCAATGCCTTCCCATAGGAAAATTCAGTTGCCCCTTTCAGTCCAACTTTAACGTAAATTACATTTCCATTTTCATAGATAGGAGTCATTGAAGTATTCACTTGTTCACATTTCCAAAATACTTGACCACCTGCTGGTGTTGAGATTGGATTGGGAAGAGCGGATAAAAATTGAGTCAGCAATGCCTGAAAGTCTAATTGCTTTTTTATCACGTTATCTACTTGTTGGCAAATACTTTCTTTATTACTTTCAATAGCTTTTATAACGGTCTTGTCCAATGGGATATTGATGATTCCTAAATCTATCTTAGGTTCTTTAATCCATTGGTAATCAGTAAGTTGTGTACGGGTAGCGACTTCCCAGTTATCTTTAATTAGAAATTGAGTTTGGAAACTAAAGTACATTTCAAACAATACATCTACATTTCCCAACATCATATTTTTTTGCACAGATAGTTCTAAGGGAACTCGATAATCAATAATGTTTTGTGCTATTTGAAAATCAATTTTTCCTTTTCGTCGCACACTTACTCGAATATCATCAGCCCCTTCTGGAGCGAACTGCTTTAAAAGTTCAACAGGTAATTGAGTTTCAATTACCTGTTGCAATGCTTCTTTATCTAAAGCTAATAATATACTAAAATCGGAAGTTTTAAAATTTGTCAATGATCTCTTTTTTCATTTTAGCAAACTCTTCTTCGGAGAGGACACCCTTATCTTTGAGTTCACTTAATTTCATTAATTCAGCGTAAATATCATTTTCAGGTTCTGCTTTTGGTGGAGGAGGAGCGGTGAATTCGGCTTCCTCTTCTACATCCTCGACGGTAGTTGAAGCATTGGAACCTTCTGCTTCTTTTTTCTTTTTTAATTCTTCTGCCACCTTTTTTCCTTTTTCTAATTCCTCTTCATATATTTTTTTGGCAGTATCAGTATCAATATCTTCTAAACCAATTCCTCTTTCATAAAATCGCATAATAACATTTCCTAAAGCATAGGTGGATGCTCCTGACATAATTGACATCGACACACCTCCCAAAAGAGATCCAATACCAGGAATGGCTTTGATGGCAGATGCTCCCATTCGAGCAAGTGAAGTACTGGTGATGGAGGCAATAAATGCTTTACCTACATTTTCTGAGTAGTTCTCTTCGTAAAGGTTAGTCAATGATTTTACCATGTCCAACTGGATGGCAGTAACGGCTGCAAAATCGATCAATGGCAGAGGAATTGCTCCTGCGCCTGTTGCAAATAAGGTATGATTATTAATGATGCTTTCTGCTCTTACTTTTTTATCTTTCATCGATGAAAATGATTTTTTAACTCGTGAAAATATTTTTCCAAAATTCTTTTTATTTAACATAGGTTCAAATTTAAAGGTATCGGTTTAAAGGTATTGAAAAATTCGACGAATGTTACAATTATGTGTATGAGTATATAGGTGTATAAGTTTCTAATACTATTGAATTTTTATAAAATAGAACCTTTTATTTTCTCACCGTTATTCGAAACATATACACTTATATACACATACACCCAAACACATGCTTTCAATTCTTCAATATTGTTTTTATATTTTTTAGTAATTCCACACCTGCTACTGAAAATTCTTGGTTTAATCCATCTTTCTTTTCTCGCATCATGATGTACATAAAATTGTCTGCAATGATTTCATCTGGGTGAATGATGTAACCTGTATTATCAGTAATTTGCTCAAAGAAATCAGGTATGTTATCCATGTCAACAGTACTATCTCCTTCGGGTGTTGAGATGACTCGTGCAGAGTGACGATACCGTACTTTGTATAAACTAAAATGAATATACTCGAAAAAATCAGATTTGTTTTCTTTATACTCGGTTTCATTGGAAACGATAATAGGAATGGCTGTAAAAGGGCCTCCATCCATTTCTTTAAGTTCTATTTTATAGGCGAAATTTACACCATCGGGGTTGAGTAAAATTCGATTGTTGAGTCCATCTTTTATTAAAAGATTGGAACGGTTTCCTGTATTTTTAAATCCAATGAGTTCGTAGAGTTGATCTCTTTTTTCGGGATGGTATCGGGTGTAGATGTGAGAGATTTCATGGAACATCGTTTCCAAAAAACCTTTTCGATTTTTTATAGCTAGTTGATCTTTTGGGATGATGATACAATTTTCACGGGTGTAGTAAGCACCATCACCATAATGGTTTCCACCAACTTTTATGAGTTTTATTTCCTTTGGGAAAATATTTGTAGATACTTTGTTAGAAAGTTCATAGGCTTCCGTCATCACACCATTGATGAAATCCATATCTTCTTTGGAAAATTCTAAAACATCAGCTTTTAGATGAGCTTTATAATCTTCTAGGATTTTAGATCGAGGTGTTTCCGAAGGGTAATTTTTTTTCATTTGGATACTCATATCCAATTTATTGATAAGAGAAAAGAAGTGTTCTTTATCATCTTTGGCAATGGCTTCTCCGCTTTCTTTGACATTTAGAAAAAGAACTTTGTGATCTTTGGAAAGTTCTAAAAGTGGATTGTTTTGAGGTTGAGATTTACAAGTAAAAATAAAAAACAAGGGGAGGAGGAGGAATAAGTTTTTCATGTTTAAAATTATTTTGTAAGAATGTATTGAGATTATGGGTATTGAGTATTGTGCGATTTTTATTTTAAGTTGTAATAGTTTCCAGTACAAATCCATTTATCTTGAATACAATGATATGAAAAAACTTCTAAAAAAATTAAATAGAAAAATAACTTGTCCTAATATAAATAGACCAAGGAAACTAAGTATTATGATATTTAAACTTCTGTTTCTTGAAAAAGAAATTACATTCATGTACCTAGAAGTATCCAATTTGAAAAGTAAAAGTAGTATTGCAAGTAAAGGAATTAATGTCAATAAAAAATGAATGATACTCAATATTCTTTTTAATGGTTTTTTAAATAAATAATTAATTAAAAAGTATATGATTGCGAAAAATAACATAATTACTCCACCAATAAGGGGAGGATGAAATATAGGAATAACATAATAGGTGTCATGGTTTTGGATATCAAAAGCTGAATTTCCACAAAAATAGTATCTATAAAATGAGATGAAACCAAATAGAATGGCACTCACTAAAAACCATTTATAGGTATAGTGAGGTTTTTCTGAAATTTCAAAACCTTCATCATCAAGAATCATAGTTTTATTTTTATAAAAATAAAAAAACGCAAATATACTGTTACGTAAATTTGCGTTTTTTATTGAAATATTCACAAGGTGACTTCAAGTCACCTTGTGAATTATAAATTTTAAAAATATTATTGCTTCACAAATTGCGAAGTCCAAATCTCATCACCCGTAACAAAAGTAATTACATAAACACCTGATTGCCAGTTGTTTACATTAATTGTTTCGTTTAAGTTAGGTTGGCGTAATTCAGTAACTTGTTGACCTAACATATTTGAGATAATGATGTGATCTAATTGAATCTCAGATTTAACTTGTAACAATTCACTTACAGGATTTGGTTGAAGTTTAATTTTTTCTGCCAAATCAGGATTAACAGTTGAGATCACTTCTTCAATATCTGTTAAGTATCTTGGGAAAATTTGATAGTCTCCATCTCGTGGATCCTCTGTATCAAATTGACCTCCGATACCTGTTACATTAAAAATACCAGTTATTGCAGTTTGAGTTGATAATTCAGATTCATTTTCAATTCTCATTGCAAAAGTGTTTGTACCATCTGTAATATCGACATTGAAACTAGAACCGCCACCTAACCATTGTGTTGGGTCTACAAGTGACATATTTTCCATTCTTACTAGTTGAGATTCAGTCTCTTCTCCCAAAGTAGTAACATCAGTAGGCGTCACTAAAGCATTGCCTGAAGAATTGGTCGTAATTGAAACAGGTCTAAATTGAATCAAACCATTGAATTGTCCAATCTCACCTTGAAGAGTAAGTTCATCTCCCTCAACAGGATCAGTATAACCACTTACATCATCAAAGTCAAATACTGCAATTCCATTTCCATCTGCTCCAATAATGGTAAAAGTATATCCAGCTCCACCTCTAAAATCTGGATTGTGTACCACACCTGTTACTTCACAAGTTACCCCTAATGAGTCAGGAACAAAATCACCATCACTATCACCTGTTACTGCTCCAATAGTATATAGAGGGTAGGAAGGAGGACAATCAATTGTGATATTTACAGTTGCAGTATCACAATTAGTCCCATCACATATTTCATAAGTGAAAGAATCATTTCCACAAAATCCCATGGTAGAAGTATAAGTAATATCGGTTGTTCCATTTGCAGTAGCCATCCCACCAGTTGCTGCATTAATAATCATTAATGTGGTAATAGGATTTGGCAATTCATCATTAGCCAATACATCAATAGAACTTGTTGCATCAATTGGTAAATTAACTGCATCGTCGTTAGCATTGATGGTTGGGCCAACAATTATTTCTAAATCAGCAAGGTAACGAGGCAATAATTGGTAACCATCCAAGTATGGATCACTACTATCAAATTGTCCTCCAATACCAGTAATATTAAATGCTCCTGCTGGTGCAGGTGCAGCATTTAGGTCAACCACATCACTATCTATTCTTACTAAATAAGTGTTAGTTCCATCTGTAACATCAATATTATTCGAACCTGCATTATCCCATTGAGTAGGATCAACTAAAGTTACATTTTGCAAAGTAACTAATTGTGATTCTGTACTTTCATCCAAAGCAGTAACTACAGTTGGAGCAAGAAGTGCATTCCCAGAAGAATTCACTACAATCTCCGCATCAGGAGCAAATTGAGCCAATCCATTAAAACTTGATACTGTTCCACTAATAGTCACCTGGTCTCCTTCAGCCACTACATAGCTAGTGAATGCAGAGCTGAATATTCCTATTCCATTATTATTAGCATCAATTACAGTAAACTGAACATTGGTTCCTCCTTGCATATCGATTCCATATACAATACCTGTAATAGTACCTGAAACCCCAACAGAATCCGCTTCTCCGTTCATATCACTATCTGCTGTAATTGTTCCTATATCAAGCATTCCTGGAGCAACAATATTTTCCAAATCAGCAAGGTAACGAGGTAATAATTGATAGCCATCCAAGTAAGGATCACTACTATCAAATTGTCCACCAAGACCTGTAATATTAAATGCTCCAGTAGGTGCTGGTGCTGCATTCAAATCTGCAACATCACTATCAATTCTTACTGTCCAAGTATTCGTACCATCCGTAACATCTATGTTATTTGACCCTGCATTATCCCATTGAGTAGGATCCACAAGGGTTACATTTTCTAAAGTTACGAGTTGTGATTCTGTACTTTCATCCAAAGCAGTAACTGTTGTTGCAGCGATAAGTGCATTCCCAGATGAATTTACAATTACAGTATCAGGGTTAATTTGTGCTAATCCATTGAAGCTACTGATTGTTCCATCAATGGTCACTTCATCGCCTTCTGTAACCGTATAACCAAAGTCATTGGTACTGAATAATCCAATTCCGTCATTATTTCCATCAATAATTGTAAATTGAATATTACCACCTCCTTGCATGTCAATTCCGTAAACTACTCCTGTCAATGTACAAGCCACTCCTACGGAATCGGCTTCTCCATTTCCATCACCATCACCTGTAACCAGGCCGATTGGATATGCAGGACCATTTAATACGGTAACCGTACCTACCATACCTAACCCTAGATGAGGATCACATTGATAATTATAAAACCCAGGAACAGTAAATACATGGTCGAAAGTCCAATTTACGCCTACAGCATTTCCAAAAAAATCAGGATTATTTGGGTAGGCAGCTTGAGTAGCATTGACATTATGTCCTCCTCCTGTATTTACCCATCGTACAGTATCACCTAAAGCGACGGTGAGATTTGTAGGGTTAAAACCAGTATTACCAACTGTTTCGACAATATGTAATTGCTGAGACCAAACAAAAGGTGCCAATGCAAAAAGAAATAAAATTGTAAAAAGTTTTTTCATCAGGAAAAATGTTTTTAAATGATAAAATAGTGAGATTTTAGATTTGGCTAAATTAATTGAAAAAAAAGGATTGAAGAAATTAGTCGATGTTTATTATCGCTAACTATGTACTATTTTTCAAAAAAAAACCTCCACCTTAATAAAAGATGGAGGTCAAATATTTTAAATTTCTAATATCAAATATTAGAAGTGGAATTTAAGTCCTGCATTCCAAGTACGTCCAAATCCTACAAATCCTTGACTTTCAAGAACTGTAGCCGCATTAGAGGTCAATTCAGAAATATACCAAGTGTCGAATAAGTTATTGATATTAAATCGTAAAGTCATTTTATAATCTGAGATAGGGAAAGTATAAGCAGCCCCTAAATCAACTAATGAATAACTATCTAATTTCAATACTTGTCCACCTTCAGATTGGAATTGAGTATCTTGATCTAAAGAGAATTGTGCATAAATATTATCGTTAAAGAAGTAATCAGCATATACTCTTAAACCATCTACGATTTCGTAGTTAATTCCTAAGTTCATTGTAGTTTGTGCAGCATCACCTACTTTCAATCCATCTGCAAAGATCGTGATGTCTTGTGGAACAAAAGCAACAGAATCTAAGTTACTTCCTACAGCAGTAAAGTCACTTCCATACTCCCAGTTTCCGATAGAAGCCATACCTCTAATACTTAATGCTCTAATAGGAGTCCAGTTAAATTCAACTTCAACTCCTGAGTGAACTTGAGTAGTTGTAAAGTTGTATAATAAATCTTGGTCCAATGCATTTTCAGTACCAAAATCTAATTGACGATTTGCCCAACGTGTGAAGTATCCATTTACATTCGCTCTGAATGAAGGACTTCTGTAACCATATCCTACTTCAAAAGAAGCAATAGATTGATTCTTGGCATCCTCATTAATATTATTTACAAAATTCAAAAATACGTTATCAAAAATTGGTTGTTTTGAAATATAACCAGCATTGAAGAAGATGTTATTGTAATCATCAATGTTATAATTTAAACCAGTTTTTGCATTACCACCCAAGAAGTTTTGAACATCAGTTTCTTGCTCAGGATCAGAATCTAAGTAGTTGAAATAATCAATTCTTTTGAATCCTTGGTTAGAGCCATTCACAGATGCGAACGCAGTTACTTTATCATTACTGTACTCAACTTGAGCAAAAACCCCAGCCCAATTTACAATACCATCATTCCAGTAGTTCAATACATTGTTCCCGTCTTTGTAACTATTGTCATGGAAGTTTCCAAACACAGCTTCTGAAACTTCAGTAATTGAATTCATATCATTGTTAATATTAGAACGACTTAAGTAAGAAGTATTACCTAATAAGTTTTCTAATCTTCTATAGTGAATACCTTTATAATATCTAAAGTCAACTCCACCAGTAAAGGTTAACTGACTATTGATTCTATGAGTTAAAGTAGATAAAACTCCATACCAGTTATGAGAATTCATAGAAGCTCTTCTGATAAAACCATCTCCAGAAGAAGTAGTCGTTCCTGGATCAACATCAGCTTCTCCGAAACCAGCAATCTCAGTACCTTGGTTATAAGCTACGATATCATCCCATCTTACTTGACCTTCTGCATTATGAATTCCTTTTCCAAATCCTGAGAAAGAATTGAAGATACGATCTCTAAAAAATCCATCAGCAGGATCAGCATTATTGATACGACCTCTTGCTCCAGTTCCACCACCTCTACCAAATGATACATAAGCAGATGTTTTCAAATCCGTATTGTCACCAAGTGTCCAATAGTGATTTAAGAACGCTTTAGGTTTGTGGTAAAAATTTCTTCTGAAGTTGAATTCTTTTCCACCAAGTGTACCTGTGTTCCAGTTAAATCTACGCCCCATTCCTCCATCTTCTTTTTCTTGGAAAACACTTACATCTAAAGCATCAAATCTTGACATTTCATCTCTTTGGTGATGCCATTGTGGTGCACCTACAGCAGTAAAACTAATAGATTGATTATCTCCTAAAGTTTGAGATAAAGAAAGGAAATAAGAGTATGCTCTAAATTTTGTGCCATCAACATAACCATCACCACGAGTATGAGTGAATTGTGCAGTAGCAGCAAATCCTTTTTCTGATTGACCAGAAGAAAGCATTAAACCATATTTTTGGTAACCATCATTTCCTATTCCTACGCTGAATTTTCCTCCTTTATCGAAGTCAGCAGCGTTAGTGATAATGTTAATAGAACCACCTACTGAAGGTACTGCTAACTTTGATGCACCCAATCCTCTTTGAATTTGAAGATTGGAGGTAACATCAGAAAGCCCAGCCCAGTTCGACCAAAAAACTCGACCGTTCTCCATATCATTAACTGGAATACCGTTAATCATTACAGCAATATTAGTTTGGTCAAATCCACGTACGTTGATACGTGCATCACCAAATCCACCACCTGTTTTTGTAACATAAACAGAAGGAGTGCTTTTTAAAATTTCAGGAAATTCTTGATTTCCTACTTTTGCCTCAATTTCCTCACCTTTAATAGTGGTAACAGCAACAGGAGTTTTTCTATCAATGGCAACAGAAGCAATTACATTAACTTCTTTTAATCCAATAGAACTTTCTCCTAACATCAATCTTCCTAAATCATTAGCTCCGTTATTTACTGAAATTTGTTTTGTCATTTCAGAATAACCTGTGTAAGAAACAACCAAAGTGTAATCTCCAGTTGCTACATCTTCAATCGAAAATGTACCATCAAAATCGGTAGCAGTACCATAATTAGTACCTTTCAAATAAACAGTAGCTCCAATCAAACCATCTTCTTGACCAGAGTCCAAAACAGTACCTGTAATGGTGCCTTGCCCCATCATAGAAACTGTGAACAATAAAGCGAAAAGAGTAGAAATAAAATTTTTCATACAAAAATGTTTAATGAGTTTTGATTATGAAAATAAATAATGAGTAATCGTTTTAATAAGATGAAGAGAGTAGGGTATTCATTTTATTTTTATTCATCGTTCTTTGACAAATTCCGTGGTCAGTTAAAAGTTGGAAGCAAAAACGACCAAAGGAAGTGTTGATTTCAACTTTTAACTGACTCAAAACACGGAATTTGTCAAAGAACCTTATTCATTAAGTATAATTTTGCGCAAAGCTAGAAATGCTTTTTAGATTGACCAAAGTCTATAAGTAAACTTTAGGTTAAGTGTTAATAACTTTTATTCACACTTATTGATCGTGGTTTCTAGGTAAAAGAAAAATTTCAGAATGGCTTTCTATTGATTGTTATGGCAACTATTTAATAATAGCGTGTTTATAAATAATTTTATTAATAATATATTTTAAAACTTAAATCAGCTAGAATGAATTTGTTGAAAAGTAACATTTTAACATGTCACAAAAAATGAAATATAAGATTTTTTTGATTAGCGAAATTTGTGTTGAAAAATAAAAACTATTTCGTAAGTTATTGAATATCAACCATTTAGAGTCATTTTCGTTCATTGTTAACGAGATAGCTCTAAGGTCTACTTCAAGCTAATCATGATAGTATCAGATTTGATGTTCTATGGGAAAGATTTAAAGTTCAACAAAATAAAAGATGTGAACTTTTTAAATAAGAAAAGATTTTAAGGCAGTTGACTGATTCGTTTAGATCAACTATATCGCAAAAGTAGAAAAATTATTTATAATAAAAACAGGGAGTTACTAACATTTCAAGAGTCATTTTTCTGGTAAAAATACCTCGGCAATCATACATCGAGCACTACCACCTCCAAGGGTTTCAATGGCTTCAATATCGCAATATAAAATATTTGTAAACGCTTCTATTTTTTTCAATTGTACATCATTTAACGACTCGAATGCTTGTTGAGACATGACTAAGAAAGTATCGCCATTTTCATTTCTCACTTGAAGCATATTTCCAGCAAATGCTAAAATTTGTTCAAACGAGATAGCAATAACTTCTTTATTGGTTTTATTAAAAAACTCTAGCAACATATTTTTTTGAGCTTCATCTTTTATCGTATCCAATCCGATCACGACAAAATTTTCACCAAGTGCCATCATTACATTGGTATGATAAATATCATCTCCATTGGCATCAACTGATTGAAAAACTGCTTTTTCGAAACCTAATTTTTCACAAAAAATATCTAATAAATTTTCGTTAGTTCTTGGACTAGTACAGGCATAAACAATTTTATTTACACGATCCAAAATCATACTTCCTGTTCCTTCTAAGAATTGATTAACCTGCTCGTAATTTTCCAAACGATAAGTATTAGAAACGGTAAAATCATTTCTAATTTGCTCAATGACATCATCTCTTCGTTCCAATCTCCGCTTAGCAGAATACATCGGATAAGTCATTATTGTACCATCCTCATGAAATGTAATCCAATTGTTAGGAAAAACAGCATCTGGTTTTATCGGCTCTGCAGTATCTTCTACAACAATGACATTGATATTGTTGGCTCGAAGTTTTTCTACCATTTCGTCAAACTCTTTTTGAGCTCTTATTTTTATTTCCTCTGGAGTCAAAACCTTAGCTCTAGTTTGGAAAGAATTATTTTCAGCAGTTTCCTCATTGAATCCAAAATTGGTTGGCCGAATCATTAATAGGTTTGAAGTAGTCTGATGCCTCATGTTTAAAAATTAGTTATTTGAAAATAAAGGATGTGTTGATGTGTATGGGTGTAAAAGTGTATATGTTTCGAATAATTTTGAATTGATTTTTTGAAATTTAACTGTGGGGCAAAGTTATTCGTAACATATACACTTTTACACCTATACACATTTACTCTCTATATCTCCGCAAAGATAAATTTTTGTTATAAATCCTTTAAAAAAATTGTTCAAAACATCTAAAATTATGCCGTACCGTAAACGGTTAGGAACTTCTACTGAAAAAAGTTTGATAAATTACAAAATGGAATAATATTTGTTTTTTATAATATGTACAGATTTTTATTACAGCAAAATACGTATATATTTTTTTACAATAAATTAAATCCTTTTCACATGACCAAATCCCTCAC
Source organism: uncultured Saprospiraceae bacterium (assembly GCA_937918905.1). Taxonomy (GTDB): domain Bacteria; phylum Bacteroidota; class Bacteroidia; order Chitinophagales; family Saprospiraceae; genus CAJQQY01. The sequence continues at coordinate 2,205 of CAKZSH010000068.1, read as the reverse complement.
CATAGCACTTAGTTGTATTTTGTTGGTTAGCTTGGGCATTTTTAGTGCATTTCAAGTTAAGAAACTAAATACCACGAAGACTAATCTTACGGAGCAACTAAAGGCGGTTCATGATTTAAATGAATCCCTAGAAATTGAAAAAGAAGAAACTTCTATTCTTTCTGAACAGAATCAAATTCTTAGTGATGAAAATATCATGCTTCGTGATAGCATTGCAAAACTTCATTCTGTAATTGCTAGTCTAAGATCGAAAATCAGAAAGCAAGATGCTCGAATTCAAGAGTTGGAAAATCAATTGCATTATCTTCAACAGCAGTATGATGCTAAGAAACAAAACATTGCTATCCTTTCTCGAAAGGAAAATGTAGATCAACAAGCTATCGCAAATATTGAAGCTGAAAAAGTAGTCCTCAAAGATCAAATCAATGAGATTCAAGGTGAGCAAATTACTGCGGAGCACTTGAAGATGATTACTGAGAATGAAATGCAAGATAAAATAGAAAGTGAAGAACGATTTAGAAAAATCGTAGATGTTGTTAATAATACTAGAATTAAATTTCAAGATATTAAGATTAAAATGGATCCTACAGGACAACCTGTTTCTAAATTAATCTCTGAAGGAAAAAATTGGAAACATACTACCATTGAGTTTTTCATGAATCATAATAACAATAAAGTATTATTGGATGAGCAATTTGTGGTAAAGATAATTGACATGGATTTTCAAGAAGAGTTGGCTTTTGTAGAAGCTAATCCTTTGGCTGCCAAAAGTATTGATCCTCAAACAGGAGCTCCTTTTTATTATGATGGAAATTTAGTTGAAATTGCTTACAACAATAAAAATCCAAAAAGAGGAAAAAACTTCGAAGTGCAAGTGTACTATAAAAGTGATGATGGCGAAGAGTACTTGCTTTTGGATGGTGTGAAACAATTTATAAGAGATGGTAGCTTATTAATCAACTAAAAAAGATTTTCAATTTTCCAATAAAATGATTGTAGCCATACAATCATTTTATTTTTTAGCGACACCGCTCTTTAAAAGTAAAAGATTTCTAATCCCATTGTAACATATTTATTCAGTAAGGCAGTACTTAATTGTACTGTCTTTTTTTGATTCAAAATTTAAGATTATAGATTTCGAATACACAAGTCAAGGTCTGACTAGAAAAGTCAGGCTTTGACTTTTGAGAACATCATCTAAATAATCTAAGTTTTTGACTAGGATTTCAAATAATCCGCAATTTGAGTCAAATCAATTAAAGTCAAGGCTTGACTTTTAAGTCAAACCTTGACTCATGAAATCAATTCTGAATAATTAAATTGGATTTTTAAAATATTTTTTTTGTAAAAAAAACTTGAAGTACTGGAAGGACTAAGTGGATTAAAAGCAACAATCTTGAATCAAAAAAAATCAATGCATGGTCAATAACGCCATACTCAATCCAATAAGAATCGCAACTAATTTTTTAAAAGGAATAGTATGATGGGCGTTGCTATCTGTCTCAAAAAGTATCGTAGTTGCAATATGTAAAAAAGAACCTACCACAAATGCGACGATATAATTTTGATTTTCCACAGTCAAAAAACCAGTATCAGCTAGGTATGCTCCAACACCTGCTCCCATTGGGGACATCGCAGCAAAAAGTAATAAACTCATCCAAATAAAAGGTTTTTTAAAACCAGACATCAGAAATAACAATACCAATGCAAATGCCGCAGGAGCCTTATGTAAAATGATGCCTAACAATAAATGATTATGATGGTCATGAGCATGAATATGGTCATTACTCAATGGGACACCTTCAAAAAAAGCATGAATACAAAGACCTAAAAGAACTTGAATTGCAAATGAATTTTTACGATGATGAGGGGCATGAATATGTCCATGTTCTACCCCTTTGGAAAGTTGCTCCAATAATAATTGAACAAAAAAACCTACTAAAATCAATATGCCCACACCATTTCCTTCATTCGAAAAAGCAACTGGCATCAAATGCAAAACGGAAATACCTAAAATAAACGCGCCACTAAATGACAATACCAATTGTAAAATTGCCTTATTATTTTTTTGAAAATAAAAAGCAAGTCCTCCTCCAAATAGAACCGATAAAAATAAAATTAAATACTCAATAAAATGCAAAAGTTATTTTTTTTGACGGTGGATGGTTGCTTTTACGGTGGACGGTCGCTTCGCTTGACGGTGGA
>CAKZSH010000067.1 GCA_937918905.1 uncultured Saprospiraceae bacterium | reverse complement strand
TAAATTAAATAGTGAATTTCATATTTCCATCCCTTACCGAAATTTTTTCCCACAAACCGTAATTAATACTAATTAACGTATGTCCATATTTCATATGGATTAGGGTGTTTTGTAATATTTCTAATTTTCTTTAATTGAGATTACTTCTCGTTATCTCATTCCACCCTTCTATTTATCATATCAATATTAGTACTTCTCATTTCAGTTTAATTTTTGAAACATAGAATTAATCGCTGAAAGCATATAACCCAACCCCGTTGTACAAAATTTATTCAATTTGAAATACTAGTGATTTTGCATACTTGTGTATTGCTAAATCTAAATGTAAAAAATTAGAGTACTGATTCTGTTATCAGTATTCAACCATATAAATAAGCTCACAGTAAATCAATGAAAATAGGTGGATAATTAATCCACCTACTTTTCTAAAAAAATCAGGAGTTTTTTTCGAAAAACTCCTGTAAGAAATTAGCTCAGTAGCCGGTTTAAGAATGCTTTAAAATCGGTTTTTGGGATGGCCTCTCTCCGAGAATTCTGGAGGGGGGCTTTTTATATGGGGTTTTTGAATATCGAACAATAGAACAAGGATTTGAGAATTAAGAAGTTTGTCGAAAACTAGTGACGCAAAATTATTCGACAAACTTCTTAATTCTCAAATCCTTGTTCTATTGTTCGATATTCCCACTTTCATCTTTGTTTCAAATAAATCTTCTATTTTATCTCCTTTATTTTGTCACTTTTTTATTGCAAAACCCTCAAATAGCTATTCAATAAATAGTACCAGTTACGTATTTCTTATACTAGAAAAGAAAACGATATTCCATTCTTAAAAATTCAGGACTTAAAAACCCCGTCACACTTCTCGATTTTTTCAATACAAGAAAAAATTATGTTTTATTTCCTTCACTATTGAGAACATAGAAAAGGACAAAAGTTATTGTCATTGTGTTCTTCCAAAAACAGAAAAAAATAGTCATGTTCTTTAATAAATAGTACTTCATATTTGAATGTACTTTCTGAGAAATGAGTCGATAAAATCGACTTAAATATTATTATTAACCGTAATTTAAAAGAACAAGTCCTATGAACAACATTTTCCCAAATCCGTTGGGTGTAATCACTATGTTACACTATGCCCTTCGATTATTAAAAAATCAAAAATCCTCAAAAGAAAAATTTAGTAAAGTCATTATTTTAATTGCGCTATTAATTACTTTTTTTAACAAAGAAGGTGTTGCGCAATGTGGTAATCTTACTTGTAATTCAAGTATCCAAATTACAGTAGATCCAGATGATTGTACTTTTACCATTAACCCTTCACACTTAATAACTAATTATTCAAATTTATCGACTAGTTGTACTGACTTATTGAAAGTACAGGTAGCCGACCAAAATGATGTTTTAATTGCCACAGGTGCAGTATTGACATTTAATTTTAGCAATTTGAATGTGTTGAATGATTCTTTAAACATTACAGTTTTTAAAGATGATGATATGGATGATGTTTTGGATTCATCCGAAGATAATTGTTGGGGAGGCGTAAAAGTTGAAGATAAAAAAGCACCAGTTATAACAGGATGCGACGATGTGACTGTGTATTGTTATGAAGAACTAGCAAATATAACTGGCGGGCCAATCGTACCTATAACCGCTACAGATAATTGTAGTAATTCAAATAATGTCTCTATCTCTTTAGCAGATAGCACAATAACTAAAAATACTTGCACCCAAAACGCTAATGTGAAAGCTACATTGGTGAAAAAATGGATCGTTGAAGATGGGAATGGCAATAAAGATAGCTGTACTCAAACGATCACGATACTAAGATTACCTACAACGGGAGTGACTATTGAAGCTCCCGCAAATGCAATGTTGGAATGTAACAGTTCCAATTCGCCAGATACTTCGGCTACTGCATTGGGTTATCCTACGTACACTTTTGACAATAATGGAACAATGGTAACCATTGAGTTAAACCCAGCAAATCTTTCAGGATTATGTGAAGACATGAAAGTATTTTATAGTGATTCTCCTCCTTTGTTAGGGTGTGGGAATACTGAAAAATACATTCGTACTTTTCAAGTCTTTGATTGTTGTGCCAATGCTTTCTTTGAAACAGTTACTCAAACGATTGAACTTGTAGATACTCAAGCACCTACGTTAACTTGTCCTAATGATATAACTGTTGGGACTACTTCCACCTCATGTGGAGCTAATGTTTTTCTTCCACCAGTTGGGATAGCGGATGCTTGTAGTAATTCAAATTTTACAGTTTCAGTATCGACTCCGAATGGAACATTGAATACCAATGGAGGTGTAATTCCTAATGTAGCAATTGGAGTTCATAACATTATTTATACAGTGGAAGATGCTTGTGGAAATGACACAACATGTACGGTAAAACTTACAGTTATTGATGACAAATCCCCCATTGCGGTATGTGATGAACACACAGTCGTTGCGCTCAACAATCAAGGTCAAGGACTTATCAATGCGATTTCATTTGATGATGGAAGTACTGATAATTGTGGAATTGAATCTTATCAGGTTCGTAGAATGGCATCGAATTGTAGTGCACAAACTTCTTTTGCGGATGTAGTTTATTTTACCTGCTGCGATATAGGAGAAACGATTATGGTAGAATTACAGGTAGCCGATGCTGCTGGAAATACCAACTCCTGTATGGTCGAAGTGGAGATTCAAGATAAAGACAATCCACTCATCATTTGTCCTTCGGATAAAACTATTGAATGTGGGCAAGATACTTCTGCGACAGTTTTAGGAATGGCAATCGGAGTAGATAACTGCGGAACGACAACCGTGACCTGGCAAAATGCTGGAACACTTGACCCAACTTGTGGTACAGGTGTGCTCCAAAGATTTTGGACAGTAACGGATGGGCAAGGTGCGACTAGTAGCTGTATTCAAACCATAACAGTTATCAATACAGATCCCTTTTCAGGAAATACAGATCCGAATGATGTGGACAATATTATTTTTCCAAATGATGTGATGGGAGCCAATGCGATCTCATGTGCTGCTTTGCAAAATGATCCAACATTAACTGATCCTTCCAATACAGGAGAACCAATAATCATTGGAAATAATCAGAGTTGCAGTATGGTTGGGATTACAATCCCTTCCGATTTATCATTTGAATTGGGAACGGGAGATTGTACCGGAAGAAAAATTTTCAGAAAATGGGCAGTAGTCGATTGGTGTCAAGCAAGTGCTGATCCTGACCTGACTCAAAATGGTCCAGGAGTATGGGTACATACACAATTGATTATGGTCGTTGATGAGGATGCACCAGTTTTGACCAATGCACCTCAGGATATAGTTTTAAGTGCAGATGGAAATTGTGAAGCAGTTGTGACTTTACCCAATATTGCATCAACGGATATTCAAGATTGTAACCCGAATGTTGCAGTAAGTGTTACCAGTAATATGGGCGGCAATGGATTCGGCCCTTTTACAGTAACAAAAGGAAATTATCAAGCCACCTATATATTAGATGATGGTTGTGGAAATACGACTACACATATATTAAATATAACAGTAGAGGATGATAAACTTCCAACACCTGTATGTATGGGAATTTCAGCGCCTTTGATGATGACGCTACCTAGTTCAGGGATGTTGACATTACCAGCTTCAACATTTGTGCATACTTCCAGTAATGACAATTGTACGGACTTTGCAAATTTAGATTTTACTGTGACTTTTAATGCGATTAATGACCCTAGTACTCCTGCAACTTCTGAAGATATTACATTCGATTGTTTAAATGTAGGAGCAAATGATATTGCCATATGGGCATGTGATGAAGCAGGTCAATGTGATTTTTGTGTTATCCAAGTAATGATAACTGATCCTAATGCTTGTGGAAATGATAATCAAGGACCAACAGTTGCAGGTATAATAGATAGTGAAGTAGGAGAAGGAATCGAAGAAGTAGAGGTCAATATCAATAATGGCACCTATATGGAAATGACAGATATCAATGGTCAGTTTAATACTGAAAATTTGCCAATTAATGATGATTATAATATCAAACCTACAAAATATAGTGATCCATTAAATGGGGTATCGACTTTTGATATTGTACAGATTAGAAAACATATACTCGGAATGGAGTTGTTAGATTCTCCTTATAAAATAATTGCAGCCGATGTAAATGGTTCAGGAGGATTAACCGCTTTAGATGTAGTTCAGATTCGGAACTTGATATTATTAAATGTAGATGAGTTTCCAAATGGAATGCCTTCATGGAGATTTGTAGATGCTAATTTTGTTTTTCCAAATCCTAGTAATCCTTTTGAGACAGTTTTTCCAGAGGAAAAAAATGTACAAAATTTGACAAGTGATTTGACAGATTTAAATTTTGTAGCAATCAAGTTAGGTGATGTTACAGGAAATGCTTCACCCAATTTATTATCTACTCAAACTAGAGATGAAAATGATGAGTTACGATTTTTGACAAAAGACAAATATGTCAAAGAGGGAGAGTTAATAAAAGTGATTCTCGAAACTGATGAAATTCAAAATATTAATGCATGGCAATTTTCATTTTTATTTGAGCAAGATAAGTTAGAATTTTTGGATTTGGAGAAAATGGAAAACGTACATTTTGGAACTTCAAAATTAGAGGAAGGGGCAGTAACAGTTACTTGGACGAGAGATGAAAATGTATTGTTGAAAGGTAAACTTAGATGGTTAGAATTTCAATTTTTAGCCAAATAGGATATTAACTTAAGAGATGTGTTGGATATATCTTCTAGGTACACAACTGCGATAGCATATGATGATGATGGAGCGGGATATAATGTTCAGCTTCAATTTATAAATAGTACGAATGAGGGAGAAGAAACTTTCCAAATTTTTGAGAATGTTCCTAATCCATTCGCAGAGACGACTTCGATAAATTATTATTTACCGAAAAAAGATCATGTAGAGATATTAATCTACAACACTACTGGGAGACTGCTAAAAACTTATCATGCAGAATCGGCGAAAGGCCAGCAGAGCTTTTCTATTAATGCAAAAGATATTGGTTCGAGTGGAGTGTTATATTATAGAGTACGAACTTCGGAGGATGAGAAAAGTGGCAAAATGATTTTGCTGCCATAATCAACTTCCACCTTAATATGGCTTTTAAGCATTTCTCAGTATACGGTTTTATGACCGGTCCTTCCTCTTTATGAGGAAGGACTTTTTTGCTTTAAAAACAGCCTGAAAAGAGCTTTTTTTTGAATTAAATATTTGACTGTTAATATTTTATAAATGTTTATTTAACATATATAAATATATTGTTTTTAAAAAATACCATAATTTGGGTATTGGTAGGATAATTATATGCGCTATATTTGTGATGTATTTAAAGAACATATAAAAAAATCTACATTAAAAGAATTGTAGATAATATTAATCCTGTGAACATAAACCGGAGTATTCTAAAAAGTACTCAAAGCAGTCTCAAAAACAATAACTACTAGAATTATTGCGACATCAAATTAGTCAATGTACTTTATCAAGTAGCTAATCAGTTTTTATTCCGCTCCAAGCCTTCCATTCGGCAATTATATTACTATCATCCTTTGATAGATTCAATTTTGCCAAATTTCAAAGCTATATAAGGTTTATGTTTTTTTCAATCCACCTTCAATGCTATGTATTGATGTTTGGAAAAAAACACTATGTCATTGATGTACATTCATTTGTTATAAATGAATTCATATATCAAACAACCTATCTCAATTGGACTTTTTTTCATCTTTAGTGAGTGAAAGAGAGGCTAGATTCCATTTCTTAAAACATTAACTTTTAAGAAAATTGGTAAGAGGATATCATGTTGTAATGCACCATATATTCCTTCAACAAAACGATTGAATTAGATTTTTCTCACTAACCGATTTTAAAGCAAAAAACATCCCATGTATCAGCCGACAAAAGAAAAATTACATACGTGTAATATAGAAATAGAAAAATTTGGGCATAACCTTGACGCTTCTAATTTGAGTTATTCAGTAGAAGATATTTGTGAGAGGCAAATCAGCTATACTGTTAGTTTGCCTCAAACAAAAAATAACTGCCTATTGGCAGCACACCATCACACTATACACTTTGAAACATTTCTAGCGCTAACCTCTTATCAATTTTGCGCACCTTCCTTTACTAATGAGAAAACAATATTAAAAGGCTTTAAAAGTTATTTATCATTTAATAACAATATAGATGCAAGGATCTACTTAGCATCTTGTTTTCAAAGTGACCCCACATTAACCATAAAAGATAAAATAAAAATTTCGATAGGGACAATGGTCCCATTCGAGACTTAAAGATAAAACGGTTTTGGGATAGTCCTCCTCCGCAATGGTGGAGGGGGATACTTTTTCCTTCAAAATTAATAATCAGAAAAGATTTTACAATTGCTGGTAAGCATGAAAAGTGAAGCATGAAAATTTACCAGCCCCTATAACGGAACAGTTTAGAGATTCATAAAAAAAACGGTTTTGGGATAGTCTTCCTCTACAATGGTAGGGGGGGACTCTTTTTAACCGAATCAAAATCTAACAATTAGAATAGAGTGGAGTATTTGAAATGAATTGTTAGTCATTCTTTTGGAACAGTTTAGAGATTCATAAAAATGTTTTTAAGAAGTCCTCCTTTACAAAGGTGGAGGAGGACTTTTCTTTTTTTTGAAAAAATCAGGAAATATTATTTTCCTTCAAAATATATGGAACAGTTTAGAGATAAGTCTCCCTGCAAAATTTTGTAGGGGACTTTTTTAAACAGTTTCAATTTAAATCTGATGAATAGAAAAGAGTTTTGAATCTGAAAGAAAAAGAGCAAATCATCAGTCACAATTCAGGAACAGTTTAGAGATTAATAAAAAAACGGTTTTGGGATAGTCCTCCTTTGCGAATGTGTAAAGGGGGACACTTTTTTTGTATCATCTATCAAGATAGGATTTTTGTATATACCTATACTTATACCGAATTTAATAAGATATGTGGTACATATTGAATTATCTTTCGCCGCTACTCTTCGTTAAAAAGCCTCTTGATAGCTAGGCTATCCCTGCGTTTTTTTGCCTCAATTATCGACAAAATCTAAATCAATATACACGACACCTCTTTTTAAATTCGGTATTACTGCTTTTTTAGTATATTTTTTTTTTAATAAGTTCTTGTCCATAATAACTTATGAATAATTACGAACAAGAACTTAAGTCAAAAAAAGGATATAAGTTTTGAAGAAAATAAATTTATGACTTTTATATTTTTTGTTTTTATTTATATAAAATACCTAAAATAGGGTATTTGAAAACCCATTCAAAATTGTATTTTTGCCCAATATGTGTGTCACAAATGTGAATACATATTTTCTGAACTCCGATAATATAAGAGATAATTCGATTGGAATTGCTTTAATGAGTATTGCCTCATTGGAACAGTTAATGCAAAATATCACACAAAACCGTTCCTTCCTTTTCCTTAAATTTTCTAATCAATATCTAATCCCATTTTATTTACTGAATTTATTTCGTACTGAACAATTGAGTTAAGTTAGACTCTTTTAGATTCTACTTATTATATATATGCTTCATGCCCTAAGGGCAAAACTGGTATAAAGTAATTTAAATCAGTTTTTGGGATGGCCTCTCATCATTCGTGGTGGGGGGCTTCTCTAATTAAGTCCTCAGCTCCCGAAACTTCGGGAGAGCCTTTTTTCTTTGCCTTTTGGCAAGGAAAAAAGTTTATAGCATGGTGATTCGTTAACTTGATAAACCAATAGCAAAGCGAACCAATTAACTATTCAACATTTTATGGTTAAGGGAGTAGGAAATAAATAACCTACCCATCTGAATGCTTCTTTTTCAATATGATTTCATAAAAAAATGAAGCCGTACCGAAGGGTATGCCTTAATTTTTTCATTTCCTCATATTAAAAAATAATCTCTTCAGATGGGTAGGTTATTTAATTCCTACTCCCTAAAATAACTTATGAATAATTATGAACAAGAACTTAGTCATCAAAAAAGTAAAACTCCAAACCCAATATTAAATTGGAGATAAAGAGAATTATTTCTTTTTAGTTCCTCATACGAAAAGGCAACACTAGGATCTCTACTGTCGAAGTTATTTAAATTTAAATAGTATCCGAAATCAAGAGCGGAATTCAAAGTGAATTTATCTTTAAGAACCGTTCTAAATCCAGTTGATAGAGCTAACCCCAAAAAAGTCATTTCTGTTTTTTTAAAATTAAGATTGTAGGCAGCTTTTTCTACTCCCTCAAATCTGTCATTACTCTCTGCGTATCTAACTGGAACAGCAGAAGATTTGGAAAGCAAAAATTTAAATCCAGAATAAAACCCAATAGGTGCAAGTGCATTGAATTTTTTTCTACTAGTTTTATAAAAACCAATACCTACGAATTGATTAGATATACGATATTTTAGGGAAGGCTGACCAGCAAAATTATATAAAGAATCTTGAGTAGAGGAAAACTGTTGGTACCCAATCTCAGCAGCAACGTATTTGCGGCGAGCATATACCCAATTTGCAGAAATTTTAGCAGTAGGTCTTAGTAATAGATATTTATTTTCATCCGTAGTGTTTGATGTGCTAGGGAAATAGAAGCCTACATTGAGACCAAGATCACCTTCTACAAAAAAACGGTTTCCTAAATATCCTGGAGCCTGTCCTAAGCAATTCAAAGTTATAGTCAAAAATATACTTAAAATGAAAAACCGAATATTTATCATGTTTTAATTAATTTTGTTTTGAAAGTTGGCTAAATGCATCGTACAACTCTGATTTTAGAAATACATCATTTAGATAATTGCTGGTAAGATCTGATTTTATAAAAGATTTTCTCCCTGTCTTCACATCAAAAATAGAAACAAAAATCAACGACTTTCTTTTCCTATTGAACAGCCTTGCTATAGGGTTGGATTGTCGAACTGAAACTACGACGACAGACATCAGGTAAGGGGTATTATATCTTTCTGAAATCTCCTCAATTTCTTTTTGGTTATACGATTTATATAAAAAGTTTTCTGCATCCAATTGAGTACTTATCCATTCACTAGCAATTACAATATCATTTAAAACTTCTGTATCATTTTTTTCTAAACTATTGGCATCTAATATTTTGATGTCAACATCATGTAAATTCGCTGATGACTCTAGTATTTCTTTAAGTGCTTTTCTTCGCTTATCACTTTCAATCAACCCAGGAGAAGGGTTACTCATATTTCCTTTCAGTTGGATAAACAAAGGATTGATAATTAAGACTTTGCCAATCCCTAATGATCTGCCTTTTTTCTCTAATCGTTTTCTATATTTTCTGAGATTACTGCGTCCTTTATAAGTTGAAGTATCAAAATAATCTTCTTCTTTCTTTAATTCTTTTCCAAGTTCAAAACCTTCATTAGCAATATTTCGAAAAGTAGAATCTTGTAGAACTTCTGAAAATGCAAATCTTTGCCAAGGGCCATCGTCTTCTGCTTTGGGGCGATTTTGTTTGATTTTATCAATTTTAGAAAGTTCTTTATCTTCAATCTTTACTTCGCTCGAATCTACTTCAGATTTAATTGTATAAAATCCTGTAAGTGAATTAATATTTTTATGTAGATATAAATCTGCAAATAAATCTGAAATCAATGAACGAACTGTTTCATCTTTCGAATCTTCGATATAACGATCATAATTGTAGGCTATAGCTAGTATTGTTAATTCTTCTTTTTTAAGTTTTTTCATAATATGAAAAACTTGTTGAGATTCCCCTTCTATGTCTTTATAAGAAGGATTATAAATATTTTCTAAAAGGTCATTATTTTTAAATTTAGCATAACCATATAAAGCTTTTCCGATTACTTCTCTAGAGAACTCGGAATCACCATAAATCTTATTCATTAAGAATCCTGCATAGATGGCATCAGAAAGACATTGCCTATCTAAAAAAAGACGTGCAAGTTCAGCCCTAGATTTTAATTGTACATCTAAGAAATTTTCTTTTGAGATGATATAGTCTTTTTTATTAGTTGAGTTTAAACCTTTTAATCTTCCACTAAGGTTTCTAGTTCTTTTTGAGAGTGCAGGATGAGTACTTTGTTCTTCGTCTTCTTCTGCGGGATTGATGTCTTTTACTTTTTCTAATAAGTAATCATCAGGAATTTTTATTGAGAGTTTTTCAAGAATGTTTTTTTCAAAAGCTATTTCATCATATGGCAAATATGAATACCGTAAAATATCAAATACCCTTTCAATCGATTCAAAACTGTAATCTGTATTTAAAAAATAATCTAATCCTTTATCATCCGCTTCAAGTTCTTGATCTCTAGAGTATCGATTTTTTTCTAGGTTAGCAATGTCAATCTGTGAAGTGTTCATTCGACCTCTTTTATTGATACTTTGATCAACTCTAGCCGCTTCAATAAAATCTTGAAGGTTATGATTTTCTTGAATATGAACCAATTCATGAGATAAAATAAGTGCTAATTGAGCTTCATCTTCTAATTGAGATAAAAGACCAATAGAGATAAAAATAATGCCTTGATCTGTAGCAAATGCATTGACAGCAGTACTTCTTAAAACATATACTCTAGGATTTTTACTTTTTAGTTTTGGATTACTATTTACGATTATATCCATTACCGCATTTACATATTTGCTAATAGGATCGTTAAATAAAATGTATCCACTTCTTAGCAAGTCATCAATAGCGTATGTACTTCCTAGGTAGAACTCCTTTCGAGTATTTTTATTTTTGAAATTATCTTGGTCCTTGCTACTTGTTTCAAGACTTTGGATATATTTTTCTTCAGAAGGAGTAGTATAATCTTCAGGAAGTTGTCCCTGATTTATAATTCGATCATACTTTAGATTTTGTCCATTAAGGATAAAACAAATAGAAATGAAAAGTAGTATAGAGGAAAAACGTTTCATGGCTAAATATTTAAGTAGACTTTATTCTAAGAAGGGTGGTTTAATTTTCCATTCCTAAGTTCGATGTGATTTCGACTAAAATTGAAATCTTAAATTTTTCTAACACAAAAATTCTTTGGAATAAAGTTTAATTTTATAAAAACTAAATGTATTAATTTTTTTTAAAAGAAAATAAAAAATAAATAAATATATTTGTTTTAAAGTAGCTTCCAAATCATTATTAATGAAGTAGATATACTTTTACAATCAAAAAATAATAAATAAAAAGTATGCTATCAAAATTAACTAAAACTTATTTATCATTTAGTTTTCTATTCTTTTTTTTTATTGTCAATTCTTGTTTTTCGCAGTCTCTTAAATTTACAGAAGTCAGCGAATCCGTTGGGGTTAATTGTGTACATGATTATCAAATAGAGATAGATCCTATGCCATTGAGGGTATCAGCAGGCATGGCGGTTGGCGATTTTAATAATGATGGTTTTCCTGATATTTATTTGGAAATGGGAGATGTAGGGAATAATCTTTTTTTTAAAAATGAAGGAGATGGTTCTTTCATTGAGATAGGGGAGCAACTTGGTATTCATCTACCAAATTATCTAGGGAGTTGTCCTTTTTTTGTTGATTATGATAATGATGGATTTGAGGATTTGTTGATGAGTAGTTTGGATAGTCTTGGGGTTCGTTTTTTTAAAAATTTAAACGGTCAATCATTTGAAGAAATTGATAATCCGAACTTGTTAGATTGCAATGCTCCAACTTTCTCATTTAGTGCAGGCGATTATAATAAAGATGGATTTGTTGATTTATTTTTGACCCATTGGCTTGAGGAAAATGCTCCAACTCATATTTGGAAAAATCAATCAGGTGCTTCATTTATTAATGTTGATGGAGCATTAAATTTTTCTAACCCATTTGGGAACACAGACTTTACTTTTACTGGAAACTTTACAGATTTTAATAATGATGATTGGCTCGATTTATTAATAACTTCTGATTTTGGTACTTCTCAAGTTTGGATTAATGAAAGTGGAAATAGTTTCAAACACGTAACAGATACCACGGTGATAACTGATGAGAACGGAATGGGGAGTGCAATTGGTGATTACAATAATGATGGTTTGATAGATTGGTTTGTAAGTTCAATTTACGACTCAGATGGGGTGACAGAAGGTAATTGGGGAGCAAGTGGAAATCGACTTTATAAAAATATAAGACATAATGAATTTGAGGATGTTACTGAAGAAAGTGGATTGGCAAATGGCTCATGGGGATGGGGAGCAAGCTTTGGAGATTTCAATAACGATGGATTTTTGGATATAATTCAGACCAACGGATGGCCAAGAGGTAGTGATCAATTTTATGAAGATTCCGTTCGACTTTTTATATCTAATGGAGATGGTACATTTAAAGAAGTTGCTGAACAAAGTGGTTTGTTAGATACAAAGCAAGGTAGAGGAATTTCAGTATTTGATTATGATCGTGATGGTGATTTAGATATTTTTATTAATAATTATAGAGACTCCCCTTCTCTTTGGCGAAATGATTTAGTTCCAGAAAATAAATTTATCTCGATAAATCTATTACCCAAAATAGGATTAACGGCAATAGGAACCAAAGTCTTTTTATATGCCAATGGTCAAGAACAATTTAGAGAGTTAAGATGTGGAACTAATTATAATTCACAAAATCCTCTTCAATTACATTTTGGCTTAGGACAAACAAGATGGATTGATTCTATAATTGTAAAATGGCCTAATGGCTGTGTTCAAAAACATTTTCAAATATCCACTAATCAATTTCTTAGCATCAATCAAAATATTTTTTTGGCAGAAAATAAAGAGGTGAATATTTTTCCAAACCCTTTTAATGATTGGTTGAAAATACAATTCCAATCAAACGGTAGTAAAAGTATTCAAATAAAATTATTTGATATTTCGGGAAAATTGGTTTTTGAAAATTCTAAGTATATCTTTAAAGATAATTCATATTATTTTGATTGGAATTTTGTAAATAAAATGCCAGCTTTACCTAGTGGAACATATCTGATTCAGATATTGGAAGATAAGCAAGTGAGGACAACTCAAAAAATAATTAAACATTAATGCCTTGGTATTGATATTGAACAAAAAATATTAAATCTCTCGTAAAATGAAAAAGAAAATACTTTTACTTCTTACAATTCCAGTTTTATTTTTCACTTGTAAAACCAATGAGGAACCCTTTTATGATTCTGCATTAGGATCTATTTATGTGACTGTAAAAACAGATGGTAATGAGACAACGGTGCCTGATGCTGTGATAATTACAAACCCTGAAACGCTTATTTTTCAAACAGATAATTCGGGCTCAGTAATAGTTGAAGATATTGAACTTGGGACGTATGTAATTAATGCATTTCACCCTGATTTTGGTTCAGGAGGAGGACAGGTTACGGTAAAGCGTGGAGAGGTTGTGGGCTTAGAAGTTAACCTTCAGGCAGGAGTTTTTAGTAATCCGAGTGTCGATTTTCTTACCCCCACTAATGGTGTTAATCTTGATCTTGATGGCGCTCATGAGTTTTCAGTAGAAGTATTTGATGATAATGATAATCCGCAAGATATAAGTCTTGAATGGTCTAGTAGTATTGATGGATTGTTATCTACACAATCTGCTGGTTCCGATGGAATTGCAACAATTATTGTAAATGATTTATCAGAAGGAGTGCACACGATTCAAGTAAGGGCGGAAGATCAAGATGGTTTTTTAGGAGGAGCTGTTGTCAATGTAACCATTTTAAATTTGCCGAATAGTGTTACACTCAGCCCACTCCAGACAAACTCTTCAGGAGTTCAACTTGATTGGACGGTATCAGATGAACCTAATTTTATCAACTATGAAGTTTATCGTTCATTAGGTAGTAGTTCCGCTTTTCAAGTTCTAACTACGATTAATGATATAAATACCACTTCTTACTTTGATTCAGATGTTTCTTTTGGAGAGGATTATTACTATTATATAGGTGTGACATTATCGGGAGGAGGTCAAAGTGCAAGTAATACCGAATGTCTTAAACCTTATGAAGGAGCATCAATTAATGTAGCAACTCAAGTTGAAAAAATGATTGTAGATCCAGATCGACCATTTTTGTATGCAATAGATCGTGTAAATAATTCTCTATTATTTATTGATACAGATCAAGGACTGCTTACCAAATCAATAGGTGTTGGTTCAAGCCCTACGGATTTGGATATTAGCCTTGATGGAGAAAAATTATACATTGCAAATTTTGGAAGTACACAAATAAATGTTGTGGATCTTAATACTCAAGAGATTGACTTTAGTTTCTTTGTCAATACTAATGTAGGTACATGGGATGGGAATCCATATCGACTTACAGCATTGTCTAATAATCGTTTAGCATACTCAAGTGAGGATCAATGGAATAGTGTCAAAATAGTAGATGCCACAACAGGTAATCACTTGGATGCAGGTGGATCTATTTATCAACCTAATGTATTTTCTAATCCTGAAGGGGATGTTTTATATATTGCTGAGTCTGGATCATCAGGTAGTCAAGTCATAAGATATAATCTAAGTGGAAACAATCTTAATGAAGTTGACGAATCCAATTCGGGTTCTGCACGACGTAACGGTTTCATTTCTTATAATGGTGAGTTTATATTTTTTAGAAGACAAAAACTACTTGCTAATAATTTACAATCCGTATTAGGAACTTTTCCAGAAGAGGTATATACAGCGAATAGTGACGGGTCAATAGCATTGGGAGAAGAGCAATATTATAGTGGTGACAATTTTAGTATTTTAGGAAATCTACCAGTTACTTCACGAGTAATGGCATCAGATCCTAATGACAATGACATCTTTTATATTTATAATGCTACAACTAGTCGTATTGTTGTTTTTCAACCGTAATTTCTTATTTGGAGAAATAAATAAAAACCTAACATTTTCGGCAAAAGAATAGACCTTATTCGAAAAGCGTTTAGTGCTTCCAGGAACTTGAAGTTCTGGAAGCACTAAATACGAAACTGTTTAGAAGAAACTCTAATATTAAACCTCTCATAAAATGAAAAAGAAAATACTTTTACTTCTTACAATTCCAGTTTTATTTTTCACCTGTAAAACCAATGAAGAACCCTTTTATGATTCTGCATTGGGATCTGTTTATGTAACTGTAAAAATGGCTGGTGATGATATTACGGTACCTGATGCTGTGGTAATTTCAAACCCTGAAACGCTTATCTTCCAAACAGATAATTCGGGCTCAGTAATAGTAGAAGATATTGAACCTAGGACGTATATAATTAATGCATTCCACCCTGATTTTGGTTCAGGGGTAGGAGAGGTCACGGTAAAGCGTGGAGAGGTTGTGGGCTTAGAAGTTAACCTTCAGGCAGGAGTTTTTAGTAATCCGAGTGTCGATTTTCTTACCCCAGCTAATGGTGCTAATCTTGATCTTGATGGCGCTCATGAATTTTCAGTAGAAGTATTTGATGATAATGATGCTCCACAAGATATAAGTCTTGAATGGTCTAGTAATATTGATGGGTTGTTATCCACACAATCTGCTGATGCAGATGGAATTGCAACAATTATTGTAAATGATTTATCAGAAGGAGTGCACACGATTCAAGTAAGGGCGGAAGATCAAGATGGTTTTTTAGGAGGAGCTATTGTCAATGTGACTATTTTAGATTTACCCAATAGTGTTACGCTTAACCCCCTCCAAACAAATTCTTCAGGAGTTCAACTTGATTGGACGGTATCAGATGAACCTAATTTTATCAACTATGAAGTTTATCGTTCGCTAGGCAGTAGTTCAGCTTTTCAGGTTATAACTACGATTAGTGATAAGAATACCACTTCTTACTTTGATTCAGGTGTTTCTTTTGGAGAGGATTATTACTATTATATAGGTGTGACATTATCGGGAGGAGGTCAAAGTATAAGTAATACTAAATGTCTTAAACCTTATGAAGGAGCATCAATCAATGTAGCGACTCAAGTTGAAAAAATGATTGTAGATCCAGATCGACCATTTTTGTATGCAATAGATCGTGTAAATAATTCTCTTTTATTTATTAATACAGATCAAGGAATGCTTACCAAATCAATAGGTGTTGGTTCGAGTCCTACGGATTTGGATATTAGCCTTGATGGAGAAAAATTATACATCGCAAATTTTGGAAGTACACAAATAAATGTTGTGGATCTTAATACTCAAGAGATTGACTTTAGTTTCTTTGTCGATATTGATGTAGGAACATGGGATGGAAATCCATATAGGATTGCAGCACTCACCTCAAATCGTCTAGCTTTTACGAGTGAAGATCAACATAATAATGTTAAAGTGGTAGATGCAACTACTGGAAATAATCTTTATGTAACTAATGGTTCGGTATATCAACCTAATTTATTTACGAACCCAGAGGGAAATGTTTTATATGTGGCGGAATCAGGTACTACAGGAAGCGAGATTATTAGATATAACCTCTCAGGAAATACACTTGATAAAGTGGATAATTCTAATTCAGGTTCTGCATGGCGTCGTAACGGATTTATTACTCATAACGGAGAATTTATATATTTTAGAAAACAAAAAGTACTAGCGACTAATTTACAATCCGTATTAGGAACTTTTCCAGAAGAGGTGTATACAGCGAATAGAGATGGGTCAATAGTATTAGGGGAAGAGCAATATTATAGTGGTGACAATTTTAGTATTTTAGGAAATCTACCAGTTTCTTCACAGGTAATGGTATCAGATCCTGATGATGATATTTTTTACATTTATAATGCTACTACTAGTCGTATTGTTATCTTTCAACCATAATTTTTTTATTTAGGGAAATGATTAAATAAAAAATTATCACATCTTATTCGGTAGGTATTTAGTGCTTCCAGAAACTTAAAGTTTTGGAAGCACTCCAAAAGAAACTATTTAGAATAAACTCTATTACACCTTTATACCACATATGTGGGTGGAATAAAATTAATTTTTAATCTTATACCCTTTCTTCTTCGCCTGATTTTCAACCGACTTCAGAATAGAGTTTTTTAAATTATTTTCAGTAGGAGTTTTCTTCGAATTTTCGTTGATGTAATTATTCCGTTCCACATTAAGATTTTGAATTTGTGCTTCCAACTCTTCAATAGATGTATTTTGTAAAGTGTCATTTACGGAAGTCAAGTCAACTTATTTTAGTTTTCGTAAATCGTTGACTCGGCTTAACTTTCCACCTGCACTTCTAGGAATTGTATCATATTGCTTTAACTCCACATTCATTGACAAACCAATATTATTTTTAATCTTTCGACTCAATTGTTTGGTCAATTGTACAATCAAATCCTTTTTCTGAAAACCACGTTTCCCTAACGTTTTAGAAATCACTGGAGTTACTTCCACGTCTAATTTTACTTCATCCATCGTTTTCTTTCGAGTTACAATCAATTGATAGCAAGGTGCTAGTTCTGGAAAATTTTCTAACAATACTTCTACTTGTGTATGAAAAAGATTAACACCTCGAATGATCAACATATCATCCGCTCGACCTTTTATCGAACTCATTTTGACATGGGTACGTTTCGCACCTTTATCATAATGAAGACTACAAATATCGTTTGTCCAATATCTCAATAATGGCATCGCACCTTTGGTCAAAGTCGTAAAAACCAAAACACCTTCTTCACCATAGGGGAGTGGTTCGCCTGAGTCCTTATCTACAATTTCTGGGAAAAAATGATCTTCCCAAACATAACTACCCGTTCCTTTTTCTTCAAAATCTTCTTGCGAAACACCTGGCCCAATAATTTCACTTAAACCATAAATATTTGAAGCCGTTACATTTAATCCAGTTTCGACTTGCGAACGAATGGTTTCCGTCCAAGGTTCCGCTCCAAGTATCGCATACTTGACTGCCAACTCATTTGTATCAATTCCACGTTTGGCACATTCCTCAGCAAGAGTCTGAGCGTAGGAAGGTGTGCAACATATCACCTCAGGTTTGAAGTCTTGTAAGATCATTAATTGCCGATCCGTCATTCCTCCTGAAACGGGGATGACTGCCATGCCTAATTTGGTCGCACCGCCATGCATTCCTAAACCTCCTGTAAATAATCCGTAGCCATAGGCGTTGTGTAATTTCATTCCTTTTTTTGCGCCAGCAGCAACTAAGGAACGCGCGACGACTTCATCAAATATTTGTAAATCTTTTCGATTGTAGCCGACTACGGTTGGTTTTCCAGTAGTTCCACTTGATGCATGAATTCGTACTATTTGATTTTGAGGAACGGCAAATAAATCAAAAGGATAATTATCTCGTAAATCTGTTTTTTTAGTAAAAGGTAATTGATGTAAATCTTTTACCCCTTTTATTTTTGAAAGTTTGACGCCTGCTTCGTCGAATTGCTTTTTATAGAACGGGACTTTTTTGTAGAGTCGATTGACGAGAGTGACGAGGCGTTCGTTTTGGAGTTTACGGAGTTTTCGGAGAGGAAGAGTTTCGATGGATTGGTTGTAGTACATTGGAACTAT
>CAKZSH010000066.1 GCA_937918905.1 uncultured Saprospiraceae bacterium | reverse complement strand
GGATCAAAGAGCACATTCTGCACGTCAATATATTATCTCAAGAGGCATTGGAGCACATCGAATTGTAGCTTCAGGTTATGGAGAGACTCAATTGAAAAATGACTGTAAGGATGGAGTTGATTGTTCAGATGGAAAACATCAAATAAACCGACGAACAGAAATCCTGATTAACAAAGTTGACTAACATTGCAAAGAGAGTTTTGTTAGCCCTGTTTTTCTTCGGAAGGACAGGGCTTTTTTTATCCATTTTATTACTAACTTCTCCCAATTAAAAAAAAGGCAAATCTCTTTAAAAGAAATTTGCCCTTTGATATTTTTAAAAATAAATTTTAATTGAGAGTCTTATTTAATTTCTCCCAATTGGCATTTGCTTTTGCAATTAACCTATTGTCAATATTATTTGCGTTGTTGTCTTGCGCAAATAGATTTGAAGAAAGAAAAGCGAAGAAAATTACCGAAATTACTATCTGTTTCATTTTATATAATTTTAAAACTTTTAGAAAAAAGGTGTTTTGAATAATGGGTAATTTCAACATATTCTTAAATTAAAGCGTTGGTTATGATTCTGATTTATGTAGACTTACCACAATAAGTACAGCAGCACCATTTGCCCAATAATAGATTGCATCTAAACCACTAAAGGAAAAAATAAAAGGCGCAAGAACGAACGTAATTCCAACTAAAAAATCTACAATCAAATGAACCTTATAAGAGATAATTGGAAAAATACCAGTTTGATGATCCGTGAGTACAGTTAAAATAAGTGCGGCAATTCCTGTAATTAATGATAGCTGAAAAGCTAAGGGATTAGAACTACCAAGTTGTAATAAAAAAGGAAGTCCTATCAATGCAAAAGCAACGGGGTAATCTAGATAAGCATGTATTTGCTTTGTTATAAATTTCATGATATATAATTTATTGGATTAGGAAATAGGGTTTATGCTTGAAAGTATTCCTCAGCAATTACTTTACCTTCATCATTCCATTTTCTACGAATGATTTCATGCCAAAGGATTTTACTTCCATCTTTCATATCAAAATCAAAAGTGAATTCAGATGCAGATAGATTGTTATCTACAATTGTATTGTGGTGAGTAATACTGTTTACGGTGGCAATAGCTCCAACGAAACCTTCCATTTTTTCTACCATTTGTGGCTTCCCATCTGTAGTGACATTATTGTAGTCAGAAGTTTTAGCCATGTCGCAGAAATAAGTTTTTACTGCATCAACGATAGCACCTTGAGAAACCATTGCATCCATCTTTTTAGCTTGTTCTCTAATATTCATTTTACATTTGTTTTAATTGATTAATAATTAATTTCAATGCAAATATGCAGCATTAGTCAGGCTGATTAAGTACAAAAAAATCCCTTTGAGTTGTACTTTTCGTTTTTTTATGGATGGATTAAAAAGTCGAGATGACTTAAAAAGAAGATTGGTGTTATTGTCTTTTTAACAAAGATTGTCGGTACTCTGAAGGAGAGCTAGAAGTGTGATGTTTGAAAAAATAAGAGAAGTGATTGGCTTCTTCAAATCCTAATTGATAGGCGATCTCTTTAATGCTAATATCAGTTTGAAGAAGAAATTTTGAGGTATTGATTAATTCTTGTCGAATCAATTGTCCTAATGTAACATTGAGTTTATCTTTTACTTTTTGAGATAATGTTTTAATTGATAGATGCATTTTATCCGCATAGAAAGCTAATGCCCTTTGTTCCTTATGATGTGTTTCCAATAAATTATATAAGTCGGGCAGAAAAGTATCTTTACTTTCAAAACTAATTTCTTCTCTAAATTTATTTGGACTTTTCCCTGCTAACTTATTGAAAACACGGTTAAAGTAAGCAGGGTCTTTAAAACCATATTCGTAAGCAATTTCTTTAATGCTTTTATCCGAAAATGCAATTTCTTTTTTACTCTCTAAAAATCGTTTTTGCCCAAGCATTGATTTTACAGAAAGTCCAATCTTGGATTTGAATAAAGATTGAGCTTCGTAACCACGGAAGCCAATCATTTTGGATATCTGTTCATTAGATAAATGATTTTTGTATTCTTTGTCAATTACATCTTTAATGTCAAAAATAATATGATATTCTTCATGGTTGGCATGAAAAGGATTTTGCCAATACCATTGTTTTGAAGATGCATCAATGATGTCGCTGGCTTGTTTGGAAAATATCGAATTATTCAAGTATTGCTGACACACTTCACATTCATCAAAATTGATATATCCCAATGCGACTAAATGTTTGAATAGAACTCTGACATCTTTGTTTCGAAATACTTTTTCATCTTCAAATTCTATTTTTCTGACTAAAAAGTTTTCTGATAAAAATTTTATGTATTGTCCTTTTTCCAGAAATATTAATTTGTCTTTCCAATCATGATAACTTTTAAAATCCACTTCAATTCCTCCATTCCCTTTCAGAATATGAAACATTGTATATTTTTTGATAAAATATATTTTGTTTAACTCTGGTTGAATTTTAATTACCATTGGTGTTCTTTTCTAGTGGACGGGAAGTTATTCTAAGTTTTCCCTCTGCAAAAAAAAATAAACATTTTACTTTAAAAGTCTCGTAAATTTAAAAATAGATTTTTAGAATTCGAAGATAAATTATAATCAAAGTCTTTGATTTAACTTACTCTTACGATTTCATCTCCAATGGTTTTTTATAAAAAAACTGTAAATAAAAAAACGCCATCGAAACAATCGCTGCAGAAACAAAAAAAGCAAATGGAAAATTAGCAAAGTTATTGTCATACAACCAAGCCGATAACAATGCTCCTCCGCCAATTCCTATTTCCAAAGCAATATAAACCGTTGCCATAGATCGTCCTAATCGGTTCTCAGGACTCACATCAATCACCCAAGCAAATACTGCAGGAGAAGCTATCCCCGTAGAAAATCCTAAACAACCTGATGCCATCAATAGGGTAGTGGGACTATTTGCTAATCCCATCAAGATCAAAGAACCAACGACTAGAATTACTGCAAATTTTATAACAATCACTCTTCCATAATGATCAGAAACTTTACCAGCTACTGCTCTGGAAAGAATTGAAAAAATAGTAAAACTGGTAAATAATAATCCTTTATTTGATAATCCTAAATACTCAGATTGGTCAGGTGTTATGGTCAATAAAACCCCAAAGCACATATATAACAATACTGCTACAATTGCAGGAGGAAGAGCTAAAGGTTCGATAATTTCATCAGAAGAGATTTTTAATAATGAAGGTTTAAATTTTTGAGGTTGTTCCAAAGTCTCTTTTAATCCCATCAAAATACCTATCGAAATAAGTGCTAAAAAGGAAGAAACATAAAACATCATATCCATCGAATATTCCATTGCTAAGTAACTTCCAATAGGTGGAAACATAGATGCTCCAACATTCATACTGATGCCCAATATTCCCATGCCTTCTCCTCTTCGATGCATAGGAATAATATCAGCTGCATAGGCTGTAGATGCTGTGGGTTTAAAACCAGTAGAAAATCCATGTAAAAATCGAAGAAATAGAAACCCTGCTACCGTAGTCAATAATGGATATAATAAACTACACACGACACAGACCAAAGTCCCAATAACCATAATCGGAATACGCCCGATGGTGTCTGTCAACTTTCCACTAAATGGTCGGGATAAACCTGCTGATAAAGTAAATAATGCGATGATATAACCTTTATAATCTTCTCCTCCCATACTGCTCAAAAAAGAAGGTAATTCAGGAACCATCATATTAAAACTTCCAGCAAATAGGACATGACTCAAACACAATAATATAAAAGGAGTAGTGTAGAGTTGGGTAGATTGTTTCATTGGGGCAAAAGTAGGGAGGTGCTAAATACTGTCCTAATTTTATGGATTTTAATTTTAATTGGTAGCTCCCTCTTTTTGGTATAAATTTTGGACTTTGTTATAAATAATTTCTTTAATATTTAGTTTTTAGCAATTAATTTAACCTTACCACTTACCACCTCATCTCAAAATACGAAACAACCAAATATTCTACTTATTTATATTCGTAAATGATTGTAGATAAAGAATTTATGTAAGCCTTAGCCCGTTTTAACCAAATTTAAGTAAATACATTTTTACAGACTTTCAATAAAAAACATAAATCTATTTATGGAGTCAATTTATACTTTATCAAACACGAAGTCCTTGAAGCGGAAAAACTTTGTTTTTTCTTTTTTTATCCAAAAAATAAAAAATATTGGAATAGGATTCTTCATTGCTTTTGCAATATTTTGTTGTTTTGGATTTGGGGAAAACGGCAATGAAAAAATCAATTTTACTTCTTCTTTTATTCCCAATGAAGAAGACTTCATTTCAGCATATTCGGTTGGCCCCAATGATACTGTGGATTTAGCCTTAGTGCTTTCCACACCTAATTCTGTTGCTTGTCCTGGTTCGACGGTTAGTTTTACTATCGAAATTATTAACCAAGGAAATACAATAGTTGAAAGTTTTGAAATAACGGATTATGTACCTGCTGGATTGACGTTGAGTGCAACTGGAAATACTGGATGGGTTCAAACTGGAGATAAAGTAAAGAAAACTATTTCTGCTCCACTTTCGCCAAATGGTTTTGCCACAGAGCAAATTGTTTTTGAATTTGATTCTACTTTCACAGGCGCATTTGTAGAAAATCGGGCAGAGATAAGTTTTGCAGATTGCGATAATGATCCTACAAATGCAGCACCTTTTGAATTAGATTCTTTCTTTGATGATATTGATAATGATAGCATCGGAGGTGATAATATTATTGATGGTAGTTTTGGAGATGAGGACGATCATGACTTTGCAATAGTTATGAATGATGCGCCTCAAGTTGCTGATATTACGGTTACTTCTTCTCTATGTAATTTTGATAATGGAACAGCGACAATTACTCCAAATACTTTTGATTCTTACGATTGGAGCGATGGTGGAACTGGAGCGGTAAGAACTGATTTATTTGCAGGTATATATACGGTTACAATTACCAAAACGAATGGTTGTTCAACCGTAGATACATTAGAGGTTTTTAATGATTGTACAGGTTGTGAAGCAATAGCAGGAACAGTTACTATGGAGGCAGATACTTTCTGTATGAATACAGGAGATACACTTTGTGTAAACTTTACTGATGATGGAAATTCATTTGAACCTCAACCACAATTTATAACATCATATTTCCTTACCAAAGGAGATGATAAAGTAATTCTTGCAGTTGATACTGCGAAGCAATTTAAAATTACTGAAAAAGGAAACTATCGAATTCATGTAAAAGTTTTTGATGTACTACATATACCTCAAGAAGAGGTCGATGGTGTAATAGTAGGAGTTACTCCGATTTCATTTTTAGATTCATTTTTAATGCAAGGTCAAGGTTACCTTTGTGGTGCATTGGATACCACAGGTATTGAATTTGAAGTAGGAACAGCAAGTACTACAATAGATTCTACGGCTGCATCTGATTGTTACGTAGCTGACGGGTATGCATTGTTAAGCCCCGCAGAATATAGCTATGCTTGGAGTGATGGAGGTTCGGGAAATGAAAGAAATGATTTAGCACCAGGTACTTATGATGTAACGGTAACGGGGTGTGCGGACTGTATGGATACGGTTCAAAATATTGTAATCGGAAGTAATTGTATTTTAAATGATACGATATATTTTACTTTAGAAACGGATTCTACAGAAGCATTTTGTTCTAACGGAACGCCTATTTATTTTTCTAACAATACAACTACAACACTTTGCGATGGAGGTACTTCGGGTATGGATTTTACTTACGGAAGTTATACCGTATCAGAAACAGGATGTTTAATTTATACTTCGAATTTTATTCCAGGAACTAATATTGATACCATTTGTGTGGTGGTAAATGATGACCAAGGAAATGCAGATACAACTGTATTTATTCCTTCCATCATTTGTCATACTGTTCCACAAATTATCAATGCGCCATGTAATATGACTATTTCTACAGGGCAATTATGTTTACCGATTCCATTCGATAGCATTGCAGATTATAATGTAACATTGGATGGCAATCCTATACAAAATGGATTTGTGGGGTGCGATGAAGGTAGTTTACATATTTATGATTATTCACAAGTTTTTGCTCAAGGAAACTTTGGAGATTATGATTTGGATTCATGGGGATTTGGAGGGAACACATTTACATTAACTTTTGCTACAATTCAGGATTTAGTAGATGAAATGAATAATTGGGATCCGACTGGGAATTGGATATTGAATACAGTTGATCTTACTATCTCAGGAGGTGATCCAACTGTGGTTTATGATGATTTAGAAATTACTCATGTTTTGACAAACAGTTCTACAACTGTTACCTCTACATTGACGACTTTATTTAATGGGTCAGCGATGACTTTAAATGAGGGAACTTTCCAAGTCGTATATACAAAATCAGGAGATAATTGCCCATCAGCTGCATTGCAAGTTACGGTTTCCTGTACACCTTGTACCCCATTTTTACCTGCTGATACAGTACAAATAGTAGCGAATAATTGTAATGATTTTGGAAACTTTTGCGTGGGTGTTCCTACTGCAAATATCTTTGATTATCAAATCATGATAGATGGTGGAGCATATGGCGGTACATTTATGGCTTGTAATTTTTCAGGAAATAATGATGGTACCAACCTTCAATTGAGTATGGGATTACACGAAGTTATTTTTACAGAAATCACAACATCTTGCGCTGATACAGTTATGGTCAATGTAACTTGTCCACCTTGTCTTGCTTGGTTACCTGATGGTGTAGATACATTGTTAGCAACAGCATGTAGTCAAGATGCAATGGCTTGTTTAAATGTACCTGCTGCACAACTTTCTGATTACCAAATCACAGATAATGGAGTTGTTTATACTGGTTCAATAGGAACATGTATGAATGGAACAGATGCTACAATAGGAGTGGATACAGGATTCCATGAGATTGTAATGTTGAATTTACCAAGTGGTTGTACAGATACGATGAGTGTCTTTGTCATTTGCGCATCTGATACGATTTACCTAGATACTTTAATTGAAGTTACTGATGTTGAAACGTTCTGTTTTGATGAAAGTATAGAAGGAGATATTTCAAGCATCAATGTCTTTTGCGGAGATACGACTATCAATAACACGATTGATTATACTTTTGATACCTTAACAAACTGTATTGTTTTCGAAGGATTGATGATAGGAACTGATACCTTATGTTTTGAAATATTTAATGCAATGGGCGATCGTACCGTGGTATTTATTTCGATAGAAGTGATACCACCTTGTGGAGCAGGATTCCTTCCTGATAGTTTGGATTTGATACTAAATGATTGTGGAAGTACAACTCAGCTGTGTGTAGATATTCCAATTAATGAAATATTCAATTATGCAATTACGGATAATGGAATCCTTTACAATGGGAATTTCCAAGGCTGTAATTTTGATACTGCATTATCGTATACGGTCTTTACAGTACCCGCACAAGGAACTGTTGGCCCTTATAATGTAGATTCTTGGACGGTAAATGGAAACATGTTTTCAGGAGGATTTAATACTGTTCCTGAATTGGTAGATTCCATGAATGTCTGGGATGTTACAGGTACTTGGACATTTGATCCTGTTACTTTGATAATTGCTGGAGGAAATTCTACTACTACTTATGGAAGTATGACGATTACGCAAGTGAATACAAGTGCTTTTGCAGTTTTGGAATTAAATCTAGATTTGATAGGATTGGGAACTTCAATTGATGTAGGTGAAGGAGCACATGAAATTATTTTTACTGAAAATACTACCATGTGCGTAGATACTATTCAAGCTATGGTATTATGCGTATCACCTGATGTAGTGATGGATACGGTTGATATAGCAGGAATAGGAACTTATTGTATTGATACAACTGAGTTAATGGGAAATATAATTAGTATGACTAATACTTGCCCAACTCAATCGGGTACCAATGCATCGTTTACATTAGATATTAATACTTTTTGTGTGGACTATGAAGGATTGGTTCCAGGACAAGATTCGGCATGTATCGTTATATGTGATGATTTAGGTGCTTGTGATACGACAACGATAATTGTAAATGTCATGATTCTACCAGATATAGTTATTGATACTGTTGATGTTGGAGAAATCGGAACTTATTGTGTTGATACAACTGAACTATCAGGCACCATTGTAAGTATGACTAATTTCTGCCCAACTCAATCAGGAAACAATGCATTGTTTACATTAGATAATAATACCTACTGTGTGGATTATGAAGGACTTAGCCCAGGACAAAATTCAGCATGTATAGTGATATGTGATGATCTAGGCGCTTGTGACACGACTACGGTTATTGTAAATGTGAATATGTTGTTACAACCAGAAATAATAATAGATACAGTAAATATTGGAGAAGTAGGAACGTATTGTGTTGATACGACAGAACTACCAGGCAACGTGGTAAGTATGACTAATACTTGTCCCTCTCAATCTGGTTTTATGGCATCGTTTACATTAGATAATGGTACCTATTGTGTGGATTATGAAGGTCTTAATCCTGGTCAAAATACAGCCTGTATTATTGTATGTGATGACCTAGGATTTTGTGACACCACGACTATTATTGTAAATGTGTTGTTACAACCAGGGTTGGTAATAGATACGATTAGTATTGGAGCTATGGAAACTTACTGTGTTGATACAACTGAACTATTAGGCAATGTTGTAAGTATGACTAATTTTTGCCCAACTCAATCAGGTGACGCTGTAATGTTTGAATTAGTGGATAGTAGTTATTGTGTGAATTATGAAGGACTATTACCAGGACAAAATACTGCTTGTATAGAAATATGTGATGATCTAGGCGCTTGTGATACGACGACTATTATTGTAAATGTCTTGTTGCAACCCGAAATAATAATAGACACCATCAATATTGGAGAAATCGCAACCTATTGTATTGATACAACAGAACTACCAGGCAATGTTGTGAGTATGAGCAATACCTGCCCAACTCAATCAGGTGATATGGTTTTATTTGAATTAGTGGACAGTAGTTATTGCGTAAATTCTTTAGGACTTATTCCTGGTCAAGATACAGCCTGTATTATTGTATGTGATGATCTAGGATTTTGTGATACAACAACCATTATTGTAAATGTAGTGTTGCAACCAGGAATAATAGTAGATACCGTAACCGTTGGAGAAGTTGGAACTTACTGTGTTGATACTACTGAGCTATTAGGGAATATTGTCAGCATTGATAATATTTGCCCATCACAGACTGGTAATTTTGCATTGTTTGAACTAGTGGACAGTACTTACTGTGTGAATTATGAGGGACTTACTCCTGGACAAAATACAGCATGTATAGTAATATGTGATGATCTTGGAGCATGTGATACTACTACAATGCTTATATATGTTATAACTAATATGTTGGATTTACCAGTAGCAACGAATGATATTGATACTACTTTTATCAACCAAGATATAGTGATGAACATTTTTGGAAATGATACCATCAATGGAACATTCGATACCATTTATATGGTTACTCCACCTGCATTTGGGAGTGTCGTGGTCAATGCTGATGGTACAGCTACCTATTCACCAAACCTAGATTACTGTGATAATGAAAACCCAGATATCTACACTTATGTAATGTGTAATACCAATGGTTGTGATACTGCAACGGTTACGATTTGGGTATTTTGTGAGAGTGGAGGAGACCTAACAATCTATAATGGGTTCTCTCCAAATGGCGATAATGTCAATGATGTATTTATGATTAGGGGTGTGGAAGGTTATCCTAATAATGTACTTTGTATCTTCAATCGTTGGGGAAATCGAGTGTATTATAAAGAAGGTTACGATAATACATTTGATGGATCTTGGGAAGCTACTACGCTTCCTGATGGCACTTATTTCTATGTCTTTGATGATGGAATAGGGAATCGCTTTTCTGGCTACGTTCAGATAGCAAGGTAGAAATCAAAATCATCCCGAAACTTTGGGATAATCAAAAGCAAAAATCGAATAATGGTGAGTTCACCGTTATTCGATTTTTTTTTTGATTAAAAATAGGAGTTTGAAAAAGGTAAAGGGGAAACACATTATTCGATTTTGATTTAAAAAAATCTCAAAAAGTCCGCTCGGATACCGTGATCGAAAATCGTCGTCCATATATAAATATTTGATTTACAGTATTTTAGATATGCGAAGTGAAATGTATTTTTATAAAAAAAAAGAATTAGGACTAATCAAATTTAAGTTTTTGTAAAAAGACCATTAATTAGGAGAAATCATTTTAAAAACCCTTATTTTTTCTTACTTTTGTTTAACAAGATGAAATATATTCATCAAACTTCACCTAATTATTTATTTTTTCCCACTTACCGTAATATTTATTTTTAAAATCAATAAGTCATAATTGCTACTTATTGGACTTTTTTGATTTGCAAAAAATGATTTTTTACTAAATCATTTCCCAATCACCGTTTTACCCACTTACCGAAATTTAAATAAAAAAACCAGGGTACTTCTTGTTGACAAAGCAAGTAGAAGTTCCCCTTTTGTAATTTGACTAAAACATAACTTTTAAGATAAATTTTCAAATTTAAATTTCTCATGAAAAAAAATTACTCTAAACTTCTTTTCATTTTTTGTTGCTTAGGAATAGCTTCTGGTTTATTTGGACAAGTTATTATTACAGAACTTGCTGACCCAAATGATGAATTTGCATGTCGGTATGTAGAATTACATAACCCTAGTACAATGCCAGTTGACCTAAGTTTAGGTTGGACTCTTCGACTTTATTCCAATGCAAATACCACTTTTGCTACAACTACACTTACAGGAACTATTCCTGCGGGTGGTTACTATATTATTTGTAGTAATAATACAGCGACAGGATTTGCGATGTGTTTTCCAACTGCAACTTGCGACCAATCTGGAAGCGTAAATAGCAATGGTGATGATAACTATGAATTAGTTGATCCAAGTGGAACGGTGGTTGATTCCTATGGAATTCCTGGTGTAGATGGTACAGGAACAGCTAGTGAATTTGAAGATGGAAGAGCAGAAAGAGCAACTGGAGTTTGCGCTGGCTCGACACCATTTAATGCTGCTGACTGGAACATCTGTAGTGATGCTCCTGGATCATGTGGACCAATTAATATTGGTGATGGAATTTATGACCCTGGAGTATGGGCATTCGAAGCATCATGTACACCTCCACCACCTCCAATGCCTTCTTGTTTCTTTACAGAAGATTTTGAAGATGCAATGGTATCTTATACTTTGAGTCAAGCAGAATGTAATGATATGGGAGGTGATTATTTCACGCGTACTGATGGAACAAATGTAGGAGGAACTTATAATAATCCAATTGGAACTACATTCTTTGCAGCTCAAGATATTGATGGTTCTCCTTGTATGATGCCAATGTCAACAATGTTCTATAATGATTTGGCAATTGCAAATTTTACGAATATTGAATTATGTGTTTATCTAGCAGAGGATCAAGCAAGTAATGGAGCAGAAGATTGGGATGCTACGGATTTTTTACACATTAATTATGATGTGGATAATTCAGGAACAACAACTCCTGCTATTTGGGTAGAAGCAGATCCGACAACATTGAGTGCAACGGGATTTAATGGTCTACCTAGAATTGATACTGATTTTGACGGAGATGGAGATGGTGCTGAAATCACAGATGATTTTACACAATATTGTTTTACAATTCCAACAACAGGAAGTGTGATTGATATTGAAATTGTATTTGCAGTAAATGCAGGAGATGAAGATATTGCTATTGATGAATTAACGCTTTGTGGAATTTTTGTTGCACCAACTGATCCGACAATAAGTCAAACAGATATTGATGGTGATGGTATTCCAGATATTACTGATCCATGTGCATGTGATGATCCACAAAATATTTCGAATATGGGAGTAGTTTACTTCCATGATTTTGTAACTATTGTTTCTGATCCAGGAGAGACATGGACGCTTACGAATTTGTTGGGAGGAACGATGTATGCAATGGATTTGACAACAACGTTTGGAGTAGGAACAGTTATTCCTGAGGTTAGTCCAGGTGTTTATCATTTAGAATTTTGGACAGAATCAACAGTAGGATTTAGTGCAGAATTTAATAGAAGTGTTATGCCTTTAGCTGCGCCATTAGCGGCAGGAGGAACTTGTGATGCTTCAACTTGTTGTGATTTGACAGGGAATATTGCTTCTACAGTTCCAACATGTGTAGGTAATGCAGATGGTACTATTTCTTTTACGGATATCAACTGTACAACTTGTACGGCTGTAGAATATTCAATTGATAATGTGAACTTCCAAACAAGTCCAACTTTTACAGGACTTACTTCAGGTACTTATCAAGTATTTGCAAGAGACACAGATAATTTTCAATGTGAATTAGGTATGGCTAATTTTATGTTAGCTGATCCTTCACCATCTGCTCCAACTATCATTTGCCCACCCGCAGATGAAACAGTAGAGTGTACTGCAATTCCTGCTGTTCCTACAGTCAATGCAGTTGATTTAGGAAATACAGGTTTACCAGTATGGATTAATGAATTTCATTATGATAATACAGGTGCAGATCAAGGAGAATTTATTGAGGTTGCTGGTTTGGCATGTACTAATTTATTTGGATATACTTTGGAACTTTACAATGGTGCTAACGGTACCCTTTATAATAATACTATTATAGGTGGAATGATTCCAGATGAAGGAAATGGCTTTGGTGCGATTTCTTTTCCAATTGCTGGAATTCAAAATGGTGCTCCTGATGGAATTGCTTTAGTTCAAGGCGGAACGGTAGTTCAGTTTTTGAGCTATGAGGGAACATTTACAGCAACTAATGGTAGTGCTGCGGGGATGACTTCTACAGATGTTGGCGTTTTCCAACCAGGCACTAATCCAGTTATGTTGTCGCTTCAATTGATGGGGACAGGAACAACTTATGACGATTTTACTTGGTCAAATCCAAGTGCTGAAACTCCTGGTACAATCAATAATGGACAAACTCTTCAATCAAATGTTACTGTAACTTTTAGTGAAAATATAATCGCTGGGGGATGTTCAGGTACAAGTTCAATTGAACGTACTTGGTCAGCAACTAGTGCTTGTGGTTTGACTGCTACTCACACTCAAACAATTACTGTTGAGGATACTGGAGCACCAACTGCAATGTGTCAAGATATTACAGTTCAATTAGATGAAGATGGTAATGCAACGATTACTCCAGCTCAAATTGATAATGGTTCTTCGGATTTATGTGGAACAATCAGTTTATCATTAGATAATACTGATTTCTCTTGTCAAAATATTGGAGCTAACAATACAGTTACATTGACTGTTACAGATGGTTGTGGCAACTCTTCCACTTGTACCGCAACAGTAACTGTTGAGGACAATGTACCACCAGTTATCACTTGCCCATCCGACCAAACCTTCCACCTTGATCCAGGTGCTTGTGATTATAGATACAGCTACGAAGTAACTGCTACAGATAATTGTGAGTTCATGTTAACCACTACTTTCTTAAGTACGACTTTAGCAGATAACAATGGTTTTGCAGGAAATATGTTTGATATAGAAGCAGTTGGTGCTTCAGCGATTGGCATCAATTCTTTTGATATGAATTTAGATGTTCAAGGTGCT
>CAKZSH010000065.1 GCA_937918905.1 uncultured Saprospiraceae bacterium | reverse complement strand
GAAGGGTATGCCTTAATTTTTTCATTTCCTCATATTAAAAAATAATCTCTTCATACGGGTAGGTTATTTAATTCCTACTCCCTTAAAAAGAAAAACAATGGCAGAACAAAATTTTATTGATTATGTAAGAATCTGTTGCCGATCAGGTGCAGGCGGGCGTGGCTCTGCTCATTTTAGAAGAGATAAGGTAACCGCCAAAGGTGGGCCTGATGGTGGCGACGGAGGTCGTGGTGGGCATATTATCCTTCGAGGAAATCGGAACGTGTGGACATTGTTACCTGTGCGATATCGTAAACATGTCATTGCTGGTAAAGGTGAGGATGGAAGAGAAAACAATAGTACTGGAGCATTTGGAGAAGATGTTATTTTAGATGTGCCATTAGGTACCATTGCAAAAGATGACGAGACGGGAGAGGTGCATTTTGAAATTACGGAACATGGCGAAGAAAAAATAATAACAAAAGGGGGACGTGGTGGAAGAGGTAATTCACATTTTAAAACATCGACTAACCAATCTCCTCGATATTCACAACCTGGTGAAGATGGAAAGGAAGAATGGAAAATTTTAGAGTTAAAAGTACTGGCAGATGTCGGATTGGTTGGTTTTCCAAATGCTGGAAAATCTACTTTACTTTCAGTTGTCACCGCAGCTAAACCTAAAATTGCGAGTTATGCTTTTACGACTTTGACTCCTAATTTGGGTATTGTAAAATACCGTGGTCACCAATCTTTTGTCATTGCTGATATTCCTGGAATTATCGAAAAAGCGCATGAAGGAAAAGGCATTGGGCATCGGTTTCTACGACATATTGAACGGAATGCGGTTTTGTTATTTATGATTCCATGCGATACTGATAATATTAAAAAGGAATACGATATTCTACTCAATGAATTAAAAATGTTCAACGAAGAGTTGTTGGATAAACCTCGAATCTTAGCGATCACCAAAAGTGATATGGTGGATGAGGAATTAAAGGAAATGCTTCGACCTGAATTGCCAAAAGGTATCGAAACGCTTTTTATTTCTTCTGTCGCACAATTGGGTTTAACGGAATTAAAAGACGCTTTATGGCGTATTATCAATACTAATCGAGAGGAAGAAGAATGATGGGAATAAGGGAACAAGGGAAGACGGATTTACGATTTGAGAAGTTTGTCAAATAATTGTGAAAGGCCGAATCAACTGTATTCGACAAACTTCTCAAATCATAAATCCGTCTTCCCTTGTTCCCTTCTTCCCATCATATGTGGTTAAAAAAAACAGTTAATTTACAACTCTCTCCCCGCAAGTATCGTTGATATAAGTAACTAAAGCATATTCCAATGATTCAAAAATACTTTACCCTTATCATTCTACTCGCCTTCGTAGCATCTTGCCGCCCTGAACCAGTTGCCACTACTCAAGTCTGTTTGGATATCAAACATCATGAAGAATTGATGCCGAATACTAAAGTTTATTTCAAATATAACGATACAGTTTTCCCAGGCTATGATTTAAATGAGTTAGAAATTTTCGATGTGCAATTCCAAGTAGATGAAAATGGTCAAGGTTGTTTTAAAGGTATTCCTTTGGGAGATCATTGGTTGGTAGCACATGGACGTGATGAAAATTGGGGACCTGATGGTGCCCCGATTCGAGGGAGTATTCGGATTAGTTTGGATGTGAATCGGTATAGTGTGGATTCGACGATTTATGTACAAGAGTATTAACAATGAATAATTAAAAATGAATAATTTTCTCAGCGCTAAAATCAACAATTTTCGAAATTATTAATTATTCATTTTTAATTTTTCATTATTACCTATCTTCGCGAATCGTTAATCATACTCTTTCAAAAAATGACAAAACAAAAAATAGAATCCCTCCTATCCAATCTTTTTGAACAATGGGCTGGCGTACCTCCAACATTAGTTTTACCGCTCGCCCCTTCTGCATCTCCAAGAATTTATTATCGCTTATCCAATGGAGATAAAGTGGCAGTCGGAGCCTACAATGCTGACCACAAAGAAAATATTGCCTTCCTTTCTTTTTCCAAACATTTTAAAAATCAAGGATTACGAGTTCCTGAAATTTATTTGGAAAATTTAGAAGAACATGTGTATTTACAAGAAGATCTAGGGGCTACAACTTTGTATAGTTATTTGTTACAAAAAGGAGATTTGTTTCCTGACTACTTGATTCAGATTTATAAAAAAGTAGTGGAACAATTAGCTCATTTACAAATAGAAGGTGGAAAAGATTTAGATTATTCGGTGTGCTATCCACGAGCAAGTTTTGACAAACAAAGTATGTTTTGGGATTTCAATACTTTTAAATATTATTTTTTAAAACTCGCTAAAATTCCCTTCGACGAACAAGCCTTGGAAGATGATATGCATCGGTTTGCTGATTATTTATTACAAACCAATTGCGAAAATTTTATGTTCCGTGATTTCCAAACTCGGAACATCATGATAAAAAGTGGCGACCCCTATTTTATTGATTACCAAGGTGGTCGAAAAGGCGCATTGCAATATGATCTCGCTTCCCTACTCTATCAATCCAAAGCAAATATTCCACAAGATATTCGAGAAGAATTAGTAGATCACTATCTTGATGAAGCGGAGAAATTAATTTCAATTGATCGGGTAAAATTTCGAGAATTCTTTTACGCTTATGTTTTGATGAGAAATATCCAAACCTTTGGAACTTACGGTTTCAGAGGCTTGTACGAACGAAAAGAATATTTTATCAAGAGTATTCCATTCGCCATCAGAAATGTAAAATGGGTGTTAGAAAATGCAAAACCTCCTATCGAAATTCCTGAATTAGAAAAAGCATTAAACGCAGTTGTCAATACCAAAGCATTCGAACCATTTGATAAAATCAAAGGCTCGTCAAGTTTATTAACTGTTGCTGTAAAAAGTTTTTCCTACAAAAAAGAAAGAGGTGGAATACCTGTAGATACCACAGGTCATGGAGAAGGTTTTGTTTTTGATTGTCGTTTTATTCATAATCCAGGAAGGTACGAGCCTTATAAAAAATTAACAGGACGTGACGAACCTGTCATTAATTTTTTACAACATCATAGCAATATCAAAGAGTTCTTAAATGAAGTTTATCGCATCGTTGATAAAGCCATTGAAAATTATATCGAAAGAAGTTTTACTAATCTCAATATCAACTTTGGTTGTACAGGTGGGCAACATAGATCGGTTTACGCTGCTGATTGTTTAGCAAAACATTTGACTGATAAATATGGTGTAAATGTGGTGTTAGAACATGTTGTTCAGGAAAAGAAAGGTTGGAAAAATTAATTGTGTGTTTAGGTGTATGAGTGTATAGGTGTATATGTTGACGTAATAATTGTGAATATTGAGGGAATTCAAAAAAGTGTGTCAATAGTATTTTGCTCCTTAGCCGTCGGATGTAAATCCGACGGCTAAGGAGCAAAATACCAGTAACACACTTTTTTGAACAGTCTCATATTACAGCTCACAATTATTACGTCAACATATACACCTATACACTCATACACCTATACACTTAAAATCAACCTCATCAACTCATTAAAATCATCCGCTTCTTCAAACTGATGATCTCGATAACTTGTCGCACTAAATTTCAAATTAACAACTTTATCATTTCTCAACAATAATTCAATATTAATATTTCCAAAACCTTGATTGGCCTTTTGACCTTGGGATTTTAATTTCAAAGAAGGTTTTAAATAATGACGTTGAATAGTTTCGACAAAATTATTTTTAGGATATGTTTTGGTATCCGAGACATAACTTCGATAAGACAGTTCTTTCACTTTTTCTTTTAAAAAATCGAAAAGGTGCGTAATTTCTTCCACCCGATATTGAGTTCTAGAAAAATGGATAGCAAAGCCTTTACTGGAAGGAGTATTTAAAAAATCTATTGACTTATCAATATTCTCAGGAGTAGTGAGATAAGTGATGTATTCGTTATTTAACCAATCCATCATACGGCGTCTTGCGAGCGTATTTTTCCAATGTTCGTAATCTGCCAATTCTTTTTCCGACCGTTTAATGAGTTTATGAATCGTTGGATTAATCGAGGAACTTTCTTCGGCAGACTTGAATATGTTTTTTATTTTTTCCCAGAAATTGGACATTGGATATTTATTTTTTCAAAGATAAAATAAATATCCAGAGGAAAAGTTTAGGTATTATTTTACCTCTAATAAGATAGCTAAAAAATCAGGATTCATCATCCTCCACTTCAGCATCATCTGGAATGTCATAAACATTTGGATTAGATTCTGCCTTCTCAATACTTCGAGATTTTACATTATCCAAAACATCCATCGTGTTATTCCATAATTGTTTGAAGAGTGGTGTAACTTGACCAATCACAACCATCGCTTTACCAGGTAAGATTTCAACATATGGATATGTCATTGATTCTGCTTTCGTCTTTGGCTCTATCATTCTAGCTTCATTTCCAAACTGTACTAAAAAACTAAATAGCACCGTCAAAACTGCACTCAACAATGCACCTCCCATCAATTGATTAATGGTATTTACATTCCCCGCTTTTAAAACATTTTCCAAACCTCTCGCAATCATTCGAATCAAGAACATCGCTAACACAAATGACAATAAAAGTCCTGCTAGATAAAATAAAGGAGAATCATCATTAAAAGTAGTTTGCAAAAATTTTGTCATCCCATCGGAGAATTTGATGGCGACAATAGCTCCAAAGAAATAGGAAAAAATGGAAAATACTGTGGAAATAATTCCACGAGAAAAACCCATCCAAAATCCAAGCGCCGCAAATATGAAAAACATTAAATCGAGTACCATGATGTTGTTGCTGTTTTGTAGTTGTCTTAAAGTAAATTTTATTTCAAAATGATGGAACTCAGTAGTATTGAAAATTAGAAATTGTACTTTTTGAAAACCTGCCTTATGCTTTTTTTACATAAGTATCTCAAAATTAAGCAATTATGAATTAATCTGCTTGTTTTTTAGACGAACGAACTACAGAAAGCATACAAATTCATTGTTTTTTATTCACCCAAGTAAATGTTTTTTTAATTATGAAAAAAACTACTCCGAAAATCGACATCCAAAAAATGATAACCTGTTGATCACTTTGACAAGGTGGGCAAGGTGTATTTGGTATACAAGGTTCACAGTTGAGTCGTGCTGTTTCGTATGCATAATAGCACAAACATAATACTTCGAAAATGATAAAATATTTCAAGTCTTTATTCATGTAGTTCTAATTTTAAAATGAAGTTATGGAATTGAAATATAGATTAACTAAAGAAATAAAAGATTCTTAAAAAAATGTTTTGATTTTATCTCATTATTATATTTCGGTTTGGTTCAAGGTGATTTTATGTGGTTGGTCAAAATAGTTATCGAGTTATTGGTTAATAAGTTATTGGTCAAAAACCTTAGAAAAATAACGTTATTCGAAATAACTCAATAACTATTTTGACCAACCACATAAAATCATCTTGAACCTTCCGTTTTGAAAAAAATTAAAATTGATAAAATTAAAAACAAGGTTAAGAAAATTATTTTCATTTTCTGTTCTTCTTTTTTTAATTGATAAAAATGACATAACTGTTCACCATTAATTTCACAGTATTTTTTTCAGGAAAATAAAAATTTAAAAATCACATCGTAGAAAAAAAGAAACCCAAACTCAACAAAACTCCTACAAGAAAATGAAATAAAACAGAAGGAACTTTTACAAACTTTGACAACGAAAATAACAATGTTATTACAGCAAAAGTTATTACAAAAATCTGTGAAAAAATTTTCAGTTTAGTTTGCATAACATCACTAACACATAAAAGTAATAACAATAAAAAAACGGCGACTAAATTTGATTTATTAATTTCCATTGTTTTTGTTATAAAAATCACTAAATTGAGGCGTTAACAAAAGACTTACATTGCAAAAAAATTGCGCAATAAAAATACGAAGTTTTAAGTTTGGAAATAATTAATTCTTGTAACAAATAAACTTCGTTAATTATTCGAATTCATTTTCAATCTAAACGATTTGTAACAATGAAAAAACATTCACTTTTTAAGGACTATTTTTTCTTTAGTTGTTAGCAAAAAAAGTGAACCTTATGAGAAAACTATCGTAACATAAAAAGATATCTTAGCAGTTAATTTGTTTGGACTGCTAAAAAGAGTTTATTCTCTTAATTTTTTTTAATTACTAACAAGCAAATCAATTGCAATTTTTAAATTAATTTTTCATTATGAAAAAAGTAAGTAAAACAAAGTCTGCTGCTAAAAAAGCAACTTCAGGTAGATCAACTACTCGAAAAGTAGCTACTAAAAAAACAGCAGCAAAAAAGAAGGGAACAACTGCTAAAAAAGTTACTAAAAAAACTGTAGCTAAAAAAGCAACTCCTAAAAAAGCAACTGCCAAAAAAACGACGACTCGTAAACCTACAGCTAAAAAGGCAACTGCTAAAAAAACGACTACGCGTAAACCTACAGCTAAAAAAGCAACTGCTAAAAAAACAACTACGCGTAAACCTAC
Organism: uncultured Saprospiraceae bacterium; assembly: GCA_937918905.1. GTDB lineage: Bacteria > Bacteroidota > Bacteroidia > Chitinophagales > Saprospiraceae > CAJQQY01. The sequence continues at coordinate 47 of CAKZSH010000065.1, read as the reverse complement.
AGCTAAAAAAGCAACTGCTAAAAAAACAACTACGCGTAAACCTACAG
>CAKZSH010000064.1 GCA_937918905.1 uncultured Saprospiraceae bacterium | reverse complement strand
ACAAAATAAACACGTACTGAGAAAAATCCGTGTAAATCCGCCGCATCCGTGTCATCAGCCTTCCCATCTCAACGGTATTCGAAAAAAATATCCCTCATCCCATTCAAATCTACCTTCTAATTTTAACAAAATAAAAACATTTTCCATACACCCTTTCTCTCCCCTTTTTCCGTCTATATAAATGAATCAAACCATAAAGGAATGTATAGAATTACCTTAATCATATTTATCATTGGATTATTGAGTCCTTTTACGGGGACGAGTTGCTGTGCAGAAGACAACTACGGAAATCTCACAGAATTATTAAACGACCCCACAGAATCCCGTTATCCATACCATGCGGCTCGAAGTATTTTCACCGTCAAAATAGATAAAAACTGGACTGACCCAACCAACGGATTCAATGGATTTAAAAATATGGGCATCGTTCAAAAAGTATATCGAGGAGATCTCGAAGTAGGAAAGCAAATCATTATCGGTTCAGGAGGCAACTCTTCCGCAGGTGGAACGCAACTTCGACCGGGAGATGAGTATATCATTTTCTCTCGCTCAAAAGATGGAAAAACCTTTCATGCTTTTGTATGCGATGGATTCTCAAGAAAGATAAAATCTGAAAAAAAATATCACGATAGTAAAAATGCCGACGCATACATTAAAGTAATTAACGAATATTTTAAATTAAAAAATTCAAAATTCACAGGTAAAAAAACTTTTAAGTTAGGAAAAGCCGTTTTAGCGAAAGGTAATTTTAAAGATGGTTTACCACATGGAGATTGGAAACATTATATAGTTCGTGGTAAAGATTCTAACCTGAAAAGTGAGATACAATATAAAGATGGTGTACCTCATGGAAAACAACTTATTTATAAAAGTTATGGAAAACGATTGCTTAAAAGTATTACCACTTTTAAAGAAGGAAAGGAAGTAGAAAAAAAATATTATAGTTACAAAGAAGAGCAACAATACCTTTCGCACTTTTCTACGACTTTTTATCATAAAGATAATTCAAGTCAAAAAAGTACTATCACTTATTACGGCGAAAATCAAGTTAGACAAAAGCATAACGAAATCATTACAAATATTAAGACCACCCAAAATAATTATCCATACAGATTTCGGCAAGGAAAATATATCTCCTATTTTGAAAACGGACAGGTAAAAGAAAAAGGAGAATTTTACCGAGGAGCAAAAATCCATGATTGGTATTTTTATAATGAAGATGGTTCCTTATCCGAAAAAAAGAATTATAAAAAACCTGAGCATACAGAGTATTTTACCATTTATCATGTTGAAGGTTTTCCTAAATTTAAAGGTCAAGTCATCAATGGTATCAAGGAAGGGCAATGGAAATTCTACTCTAGCAAAGGACATCTTTATCAAGTTAAGAACTTTGAAAATGGCATAATTCAAGGCGATGCAAAAAATTATTGGGGTGAAGAAAAGACCATACAAAGCACTTCATTTTACAAAGATGGAAAACTACATGGTGAAGTCAAGTCTTTTTACAAAGATGGAAAATCCATTTCAAGTATTGCCAATTATGACAATGGAAAAAAAGATGGTGTTCAAAAAAGTTATTTTGAAGATGGAAGCCTTCGTGCTTCTAGTTTTTACAAAAAAGGAATTCAATATGGCGAAGCTATAAATTATCGGTCTCCCAATATTTTAAGGTATAAAAAAAATTATGAGAACGGAATTTTAAATGGACATTCCGAAACCTACAACAGAGAAGGAAAATTACTTAGCAAAGGGAATTATAAAATGGGTACTATGATTGGGCATTGGATCAAACATTATAATACTGGCGAGCTATATCAAAAATGCGAATACCCTGCTGAACCTAATCCTCTACACTTACGCTACGCAGAACCTTTATCTTGTGAAACTTATGAAAAGGATGGGAGTTTGAAAAAATCAAAAAGATAATCTTAAATAATTAGTCCTTCCAGAACTTAAAGTTTTTCTGGAAGGACTTTTCAAATGAGGTATCAGATATCTGAATCTATTTCAACACCTCCACATTTTGGCTATCCAAAGTCTTACCTAATTCATCTGCAATTTTCACTACATAAATTCCATTCGGCAAATCTTTGACATTTAAGGAAGTCGAAAATTGACCATTCGCAACGACCAATTTTTCTCTGAAAACATTTTTCCCATTTAAATCAAACATGGTCAAGTCATAAGTACCATCCGATTTAATTTTTCCATTGACTGTCATTTCATCAGCAGCAGGATTAGGGAAAATCGTCCAATCTCCTTTTTGTAACAATACATTTTCATTACTTACCATAGGAGGAATATCAGCATTCGCTAAAGTGTACTCTCCCAATCGCAATGGCTCTACTGTAACCAATGCTACCCCGTTGGAAGAAGAACCAACGGTATTCACTTCATAATCAGAATACTCTTCCCAATCCAAAGTAGGATCAGCACGATACAACAAGACCAAGCTATCCTCAGTTACACTCACTAAGTCATATTCTAAATCATCAGGATTTTTTCCCAAAACAGCAATGGTACCTCTCGCTTTGAAATTATCATCAATCTTACCTGATACTCTGAAGTATCGATTCTTTGCAAGTTTTGCATCATAAATATTCGTTGGCGAAGGATCTGGCGCTACTCGGTATTCGTCTATTCTAAGAAAAACAGAATCTTGAATTTCTTGAACATTTACACCAATTCCACCATAACCAATTGCAGCTTGACCTGTTTCTTTGATAAACTTATGACCACCTGTCACAGCAAGATTTAATTCATGTGCTCCATTCAAATAAACTGCTGTTGGCTCAAATGGAACCGTCAAAGTAAAACTCCCAAACTCTCCTGGCATCATCACTTGGTCATGATGGAAATTAAAATTTTCATCCATAAATGTAACCGACACAGGAACTTCAGTATGGAAGTTAGGAGCAGCTAATAATTTTTGTTGAATATCTAAATTAATTTCAAAATCACTCCCTTGAGCAGTCGCCGTCATATCATCAATTTCAAAAGAAGAATAACCAGGAGCAAAAATCCATGCATCAAAAAATGGATTCATATCCACCCCTGTTGCAGTTGTTAATTGATCTCGGAATTGCTCTGCACTAATTGCGCTATAAGCAAACTCATCCAAAACAGATCGTGTTCCCACGATATACAATGAGTCGCCCAAATACGCTCTCATATTATGAAAAACCAATGCCCCTTTTTGATACGTGTGTGTGCCATAAGTTTGATCGTAAGGCATAGGCGATAAAGCTTGGTAGCCACCATCATCCAAGTGCGCTTCTTTTAAGACCAACAAACAATTATCCTTTGTGACTTCTTCAAATCTTTTTCTATCAAAAACATGTTCGTAAAATAAATGAGAACTGTATTCTGCGCCACCTTCTTTAATCCACATATTTTGCGGCCCATTAAGCGTTACGACATTTCCCCACCAATGATGTCCAAGTTCATGAATCATCACCTCATTCATTACATCAAAATCACCAGTCAAAACTAATCCTAAACGGAAGGCCGTATTGGTAGGATGTTCCATCGCACCATTGCCTGTCATCACAAATCCTAATCGTTCCCAAGGATATTTTCCCCACCATTTTTCCAAAGCATCAATCGACTCATCCATGTAGTGAAATTTATTAGCCACTTCGCCAAGGTTAGCAGGTTTAGCAATGATTTCCATAGGCACATCGCCGAATGCACTCGTATGGGTCATTTGCCAAACATCATAATTTCCTACCGCAACACTAGCAAGGTAAGTAGGCAATTGTTGATTCATTTCGTAACTCCGCATAATTTTTCCATTGCCCAAATCCGTCTCTCCCATAAAAGTACCAATACAATATGCTCGACGATTATCATTTGAAATAATATTCATTTCAAATGTAGAACGCTCTACAAAAGTATCAAAACATGGAAACCATCCACGACCATAATTATAAGGAGTCGCTCCCAATCCGATTCCCAAATTATAGGCAATCCCATCTTGAAAAACCAACCCACCAAAACCAGATGATGCGGGTGTTGGATGTCCACTATAATGAACAGAAAAAACAAATTCTTCTTCCATACTTAGAGTTGTTGGAAATTGAACTGTCAAAAAATCGCCATCATAAGTGTAAGACAATATTTGCCCTTGAGCTTCAACTGAATCAATAGTGAATTGCAATAAATCCAAAGTGATAGAATTTACATTATCCATTTTAGATTTGATAGAAATTTCATTATATCCTAAAATCTCCTCTTGGGCAAAAGCAGTAAAATCCAAATTAATATTATAATGTAAAATATCAATGGTGTCACTTCGCTCATTACTTTTCACTAAGTTGAGTTCCTGTTCTGGAGAAAGTGGTGGTGCTTTATGTTGATGTAAATGATGTGCTGCTTTACAGCCATAATATTCTTTTGAAGGTTGTGCAAACATGACATTTGCACCTAAAAGAAAAAACATAACAATAAAAACACGAGTATCAAAGACTAGAGTGTAAAGGTTATTTTTTTTCATAGATAATTGTTTTTCGATTTCTTTAAATTGATTTTATTTCAAATTTATTCCTTCCAAAGTTAATAAAAAACGAAAACTCTAAATAACAGATTTAAGACAGATAAGTAATTGTTCATATTTTACCAACCAGCCAAATAAATTTGGCGGTTATTTATTCCTATACAATTAGAGTTCTTCTCTTTTTATTCACCTTCCACAATCCTATTGCTTGATACAATAAACATAATATCTCTGAGTACACCACCACCTTTTGACTCGTTGCTTGAAGAAATAATGCTTCGGGTGAACTCCATGATCGTGGGCCATAAATCATAATTAATATTTGTGGAAAAAGAATAAACATAAAAATAACAAACGCCCATCCATATCTATTCGGATATTTTTCATCTTGAAAAATAGCTGCCGAATAAAACATACTCATCAATAAAAATGCAATAAATCCTGCTTGTACAAAATAACGATGTTGGTGAAAATATACATTATAAGGTGTCCATGCCAAACCGATATAACAAGCTCCTGCTATCACTCCAAAGAAGGTCGCCAAACCTGCTAAGAATTTTGTAAAAGGTAATTCGAAAAAAGTATACAACGTACTAAAAAATAGCATAATACATATTCCAGCAACTGTAATAGTGGTCTTAAATAAATGGTGGCAATCCCAATTGGGCGTTCCATTAAAAGTATGTGTACGACCTAAATCACTAAAGTAATTAGTCCAAAAGGAGTACTGTTCTAGTTCATGATTATGAATAGTACCACCTGAATAAATCATCATTGCATAGGTGGTCAAAACCAGAAATTGGATCGCTCCAAAAATACCAATAAGGAGAAG
>CAKZSH010000063.1 GCA_937918905.1 uncultured Saprospiraceae bacterium | reverse complement strand
TAACAACATATTTACACGTTCCGAATGAATGTTAGCTGTTAGCTCAACCACCATATCACGGTAAGGCGTTTCATTCGCAGGAGAATCAATCAAATAAGCAATATCTAAATTCTTTTCTGCGAGATCATATTTTTGCATAGCATGGTATTCCATTGCAAAACCATAAAATACAAGAGGTAATTTTTCACCCGAAGCTAAAAAGAACTTTGAGTCATTGGAAGCTTCAATTTGTGACACCACTTCGAGACTACCTAACAATTCATTTCCATTAACATCTACATAAGTTAATTCATCTTGAATTTCTCCATTTTCCCATAGACTAATCATCGTAGTTCCATCAGCAAAAATATAGGTAGCATCTTCTACCAATAATCCAGCTTCCCAAGAACCCATTAAAGTATCTCCACTATTCCACACCACAATGCCTTCGCCATGACGTTGTCCGTTTTTACTTTTACCAATAAATCGACTGCCATCCTTTCGAGTAAAAGATCCATTTCCATCAGCTAAACCATTTTTCCAATCGCCTTCATAAATCTCCCCACTAATCAATTTTATAGTTCCAAAACCGTTCATTTGGTCATCTTCAAATTCTCCAGTATAAATATGACCTTCTGCAAAAGTATAAGTTCCTTTACCATCTCGCCATCCATTAATCCATTCTCCTTCATAAAAACTTCCATCTTCATATTCCATCAAACCCTTTCCATCAGGGGCTCCACGGCGGAATTCACCTTTATAAAAACTTCCATCATCGTAAGTAATCTTACCTTCACCATGAGGTTTTCCAAATCTAAAACCTCCTTCATAATAAGTCCCGTCTGCCCATTTGATAATACCCGAACATTTTCGTTTAAGCACAGGACAATCAGAATGTACTATTGCAGTAGAATCATTTTCCAATAAGAATTTAAAATTATTAAGTTCGCTTGAAGTTAAGAAATCCAAAGAATTGGCGAACATAAAGAAGGGTAGAGCAAGTGCTCCACATAACGTGATTACCTTTTTCATCGTGCGTGTGTTTTATCCTACTGTACAACAGTTAGGTATTGCTAGTTAATCTAAGTTTTAAATAATGTATAGGTAGGTTATGATACGTTGTTACATTTGATACGTTTTCTTTTTTTTAGCAAAAATCAGGCGATAGTAGTAAATAAAATTTTTAAATTTAATTAAAAGTGACAGGGTTTTAGTTCTTTTTTATTATGCGAGGTAAAAATTTTTATGCCTTCATCTTTATGTTTTTAAAATCAATAATATGAATTTTCTTATATTTGGAGTATTCCCATTGTTCGATATTCAATTCAAAAAAATACTAATAAAAAACGCATCATTATGCCAAAGAAAACATACACTCTTTATCGTGGCGGAGAGCCGATCAAAATTGAAAAAGAAGAAGAATTTTTTACTGCTATCGTTCCTGATCGAAAGGCAATTATAGAATTAGTTAACCACTCCGAAGTGAAACAAATGAAACGAGTGTTTAACAATATTTATAAAATAAAAACGACCAAAGGAGCGCAATCAGAATTGATGAATAAAATCCGTTCCAATCAACATTCGCAAACTGTTGCGCATCATGCTTACACACCTGTTGGAGATAAAATTACTCGCTACTACATTACAGATAAAATAATTATTGCTTTTAAAAAAGGAACCAAGGCAGAGCGAGTTGAGAAAATATTTGAAAAGCATGGCCTGCAATTTCTTAAAGAATATAACACTCCTTTTCCAAGTTATTTAGTTCTTGTCACCAAATCAACAGGAATGAATCCTGTGAAGGTAACTAATCTTTTGATGGAGTATGGTGAAGTAGTTTCGGCAGAACCAAATTTGGTGAATCGCTTTATGAATTTTCATACTCCAAAAGATTCTCTTTATAAAAAACAATGGCACCTCAATTCTAAAAAAGGAGTGCATCTTGTTGCCAACGCAGGAGTGAATGCCCCAAAGGCTTGGGACATTACGAAGGGTTCTCGTAAAGTCGTTGTTGCAATTATTGATGATGGATTTGATATAGATCATCCTGACTTAAAAGGGGATGGGAAAAAAATTGTTCATCCACGAGATTTTGTGGATGGTGATGATGATCCGACACCAACTAAAGCTCGTGACGATTACCATGGCACACCATGTGCTGGAGTTGCAATAGGAGAGGAGAATGGAAAAGGAATCGTAGGTATTGCACCCAACTGTTCTTTTTTGCCGATTCGTTTTGACTTAGCTGCCGATGATAATTTGCTTTGGGAAATATTTGACCATGCAGGAAAATATGCAGATGTGATTTCATGTAGTTGGGGACCCGTTCCTGTGTATGCACCACTTTCTCAGTTGCTCAAAGATAAATTTGAAGAGCTAACTAAAAAAGGTGGCCCTCGAAAAAAAGGATGTGTTATTTGTTTTGCCGCAGGAAATTATAATGCGCCCATTTATGATATGAAAAATGAAAGTTTCGATTGGTTACATCCAGGTTATGGTGATGTCTTTAATACACCTGGACCAATTATTAATGGAAACTGTGCTCACCCAGATGTTATTGCAGTTTCTGCTTCGACGAGTTTAGGAAAAAAAGCAGCTTATAGTAATTGGGGAAAACATATTTCAGTAGCAGCACCAAGTAATAATTGGCATCCGCTTGATTCACAAGAGTTTGTTCCAGGGCGAGGAATTTGGACAACTGATAATGAAAAAAATGGAACGGGTTTTACGGCTAACAGCCAATACACGGGTAGCTTTGGAGGGACTTCAAGTGCAACACCTTTGGTTGCAGGAATTGCAGCATTAGTGATCTCAGCAAATCCAAATTTAACTGCCAAACAAGTTCGTGCAATTTTAGAATCCACTACGGATAAAATTGAAGACAAAACTCCAGATGTCGTTTTAAAAAATAAAAAAGGAACTTATAATTCCAAAGGACATTCGGAGTGGTTTGGTTATGGAAAAGTCAATGCTGCTAAAGCCGTTGCTAAAGCTAAGTCGATGAAAAAGAAAATAGCGACTACAAAACCGAAAACGACAGTTACAAAGACTTCAAAAAGTATTTCAAAAGGAATCTATATACTTAGTGCAATGGTTAATCCAAAGGGAAGAGAAAGTGGGAATGAAACGGTTGCTTTGCTCAATGCTACCAATCAAGTTGTCAATTTAAAAGATTGGATACTCGGAGATGGAAAACGTAAAAAACAAATTCTCAATTTTAGTATAAAAGCAGGAGAGATAAAAATAGTGAAGTTGACTTCCAAATTTAAATTAACGAATTCAGGTAGTGATGTGGTTTTACAAAATAAAGAAAAACAAATCGTTCATAAAGTTTCGTATGCTAAAAAGGATGCAAGTAAGGAAGGTTGGACGGTGAAATTTTAAATGTAATAGAGTACTAAGAGCATTTAGATCGTTAAAAAAAAAGCTGTCCTTTTTAAAAAGGACAGCTTTTGGCATTTTCAATTAACTAACATTTTCTAACTAAACTAATTCTAGGATTGTTCTTGGGCTACTAATTGCTTTGTCAAATTATAATCTATTTTATTTCTTTTGTTTGATGATTCAAATTTATAAGGTTTTTAGATGTTTTTTCCCACC
>CAKZSH010000062.1 GCA_937918905.1 uncultured Saprospiraceae bacterium | reverse complement strand
GAAAGTCCTTTTTGTCCTTGTGCTAAATTTCTACGGTAAAATGCATTGCTCTTTTCTGCTGTTGAAAAACCTGCGTATTGTCTAATGGTCCAAGGCCTTACAGCGTACATGGAACTATATGGGCCTCTCAAATAAGGAGGGATTCCTGCTACGTGATTTAAGTGTTTTAAGTTTTTGGTATCTTCTGAATTGAAATGTGTGGGTATTGTTATTTTTTCAGGAGTCATCCATTCGGAAGTTTTCTTTTTAGAAACTTTCCGTCCAGTATTTCTCTTGAATTTTATTTTTGAGAAGTCGGGTTTATTCATTGTTTTTATTTTTAACCACATTTGGCATTTTAGGGGAGACACATAAGGGCACATTAAGTCGAAAATCTTATATGCCTTATGTGTGTCCCTTCTAATGTGGCATATGTAGTTCTAAAACTATCGATTATTTTTCCAATCAGAATCACTAGTATCAACCACCTTTAGTTGCTTCTTATCTTCCAAATAAACTTGCAATGCCAAAGCTGCTGCAATTTCTTTTTCATCTGCCTGACCTGCAAAAAGCAATTCAGGCGAATAATAATTTTTTACAAAATGAGTATCAAAATTACCAGAAGTAAATGCCTCATGTTCGCAAACAAATTTTCCAAATGAAAGGGTAGTGGCCACTCCTTCAATTTTATAATCATCAATTGCTTTTTTCATCAATTCGATGGCTTCATCTCTAGTTTCTCCGTAAGTAATTAATTTTGCAATCATTGGATCATAGTAAATTGGAATTTCCATTCCTTGCTCGTACCCATCATCCAGTCGAACACCTTTACCTTTTGGGGTTTCATAAACATCAAGTGTTCCTACACTCGGCATAAAATTTTCCAAAGGATCTTCTGCATAAACTCTTACCTCCAATGCATGACCTGTGATGGTTAAATCTTCCTGAGTAAAACTCAATTTTTCTCCTCGCGCTACTTTAATTTGTTGCTCCACTAAATCGACACCTGTTATCAATTCCGAAACAGGATGTTCCACTTGCAACCTGGTATTCATTTCTAAAAAATAAAAATTCAATTGATCGTCTAACAAAAATTCTACAGTTCCAGCACCAACATAATCACAAGCCTTTGCCACCTTAACGGCAGCATCTCCCATAGCTGCTCGAAGTTTAGGAGTGAGTACAACAGAAGGAGCTTCTTCCACTACTTTTTGATGCCGTCTTTGCACACTACATTCTCTTTCAAATAAATGAACAATATTACCATGTGTATCTGCTAAAACTTGAATTTCGATATGTCGAGGAGAGGTAACATATTTTTCAATAAAAACAGAACCATCGCCAAATGCTGAAATGGCTTCGCTAATGGCACGTTCCATTTGTTCAGGAAGTTCTTCCATATTTTGAACGACACGCATTCCTTTTCCACCTCCACCTGCGGATGCTTTTATCAAAATTGGGAAACCGATTTCACCTGCAATTTTTTTTGCTAAAGTAACATCTGTGATGGCTTCTTCGATTCCAGGCACCATAGGGATTTTGTAATCTCGAACAGCTTCTTTTGCAGCGAGTTTACTTCCCATCACTTCGATGGCATGTGTGTTGGGGCCAATGAATGTGATACCTGCTTTGGTTACTTTTTGTGCAAAAGTTGAATTTTCACTTAGGAATCCATAGCCAGGGTGAATGCCATCTGCACCAGTTTGTTTGGCAGCTTCTACGATTTTATCCATTACCAAATAGGACTCGGATGACGGGGCTGGGCCAAGTAAAACTGCTTCGTCTGCAAAACGTACATGTCTTGCATTTCTATCTGCTTCAGAGTAAACGGCAACTGTTTTGATGCCCATTTTTTTTGCAGAACGCATGACTCTTAAAGCGATTTCTCCTCGGTTAGCTACTAAGATTTTTTTCATATAAAAGTATTAGTATTTTTTTCGCGTTATTTACGTTTAACGTAGCTGCGGGTTTTAACCCGCAGTAAAAAAAATTAAATTATTCGAAACATATTAAATCGAATTTTGATTCTAAAACGATTTTCTTTTACTGCGGGTTAAAACCCGCAGCTACGTGAAACGTAAATAAAGCGTTCGTAATAGGTAAATAACGTGTTATAATAATTTAAATTTCTCCCAAGCTCTCTCTGCAATTTCATCCGTTAAGTTTTCGATATAAAAACTTCCTGCACTTGGGTCAATAACTTTGGTCATATGACTTTCCAATTCCATCAAATGTTGAACATTCAAACCAAGCCTTTGTTGATTTAAATTCTCACTTTTCTTTTTAACAGAATAAGATGGATAAATATACAATTGATTCACCCCTCCAATGACCGCAGCCATCGACTGAGCTGTTGCTTTTATTTTATTAAAATTTTCATCCTTTGTTTGAGTGGATTCAGTCAAGTGTGCTGAAATTGTAAGAGGAGTGTTATGATTTTGTTTCCATGCTTTGAGTAACATTTTCCAAAGCAACTTTAACGCTCTAATTTTTGCAATATTTAAAAAATAAGAATCAGATAAAGAAATGGAAACTTGAATTTGAGTAATCAATTCTTTTAAATCAAAACCTTTTTCATTCCATTGCTCAAAATATTGATTGATATCTCTCAAAATCAATGCTAAATTTGAGTCAATATCTTTTTTATCAGAATTATATTTAGCTCCAAAAATCCCAATCAAATTTGATTGAGCAAGTATTGTTGAATATTTTTGAAGGCTGGGAAAATCTTTTTTAGAAATATTGGTTGGATGATTAAAATGAAATGAAAAATTTACTTTTGCAGGATCTTGTTTTTTCTCTTTGATTACTGAAACTAAACTTTGTAAAACTCTTTTCCAAGAATCATCAGGTAAAATAAATTGAGTGGAAATCCATTCTAATTCAATATGTTTTAAAAGTACTTGTAAATCTTTTTTGAGCGGGTTATTTTTAAATTCAAAGCACAATGCTTCGGCTCCTTTTTCCAATAAAAATAAAGCCTCTTGATTTGCAGTTTTATGATTAGAAACTTTTATCCGAACTCCTTTTTCCCAGCTATTCGTTTTTCTTTTTCCCACCAAAGGCGAATACTTTTCATTGAAGTCATCAGCATGTGCAAATGGAGAAATTACAAAGTCATCATTCAATTGCCAATCCAAATTTTCCAAAGGTTTCCCCTTTAAATCCTTTTCGACTTTTGCCAACCAATCCTTTTTCGACGTCTTTTTAAATTCTTTGAATAATGATTTCATGAAGTTTATTTTATTATTGAATGTAAAAGTAGTTAACACCATTAGCTATTTTTACATTATAATCACATTTTGTGAAAATTCGCTCAAAGATATTTAAACAAAATTAACCCACAAAGGATGTTTTCTCCTTTTTAAAATCTAATTCAAGTATTGATTTTTATATGAAAAATGTTGGTGAATGGTTAGGTTTTCGATAATTTACCCTGAATTTTAAAAAACAAAACGAATGCAACTATCAACCTTAGATTGGACAATTGTCGGAATCTACTTCTTTATCGTACTTGCCGTAGGGCTTTATTATTCAAAAAAAGCCAGTTCAAGTTTAAATGAATTTTTTCTTTCAGGTCGAAATATGCCTTGGTGGCTATTGGGAATCTCCATGGTTGCCACGACTTTTTCATCTGATACGCCCAACCTTGTTGCGGGACTAGTCCGTGAAAATGGAGTTTCTGGAAACTGGGGCTGGTGGGCATTTTTATTAACAGGGATGTTGACCGTTTTTGTTTATGCAAAACTGTGGAGAAGGTCAGAAGTTTTGACAGATATTGAATTTTATGAATTAAGATATAGTGGAAGTGCAGCAGCTTTTTTAAGAGGTTTTAGAGCATTGTATCTAGGATTGATTTTTAATGTTTTAGTGATGGGAACTGTTTCGTTGGCTGCGATTAAGTTTGGAGAGATTGTTCTTGGTTTGGAGGGCTGGAAAACGCTTTTGATAGCAGGGACGGTAACGGTTGCTTATAGTACACTTGGTGGATTGAAAGCTGTAATTGTAACTGATTTTGTTCAATTTATTTTAGCAATGATTGGTTCTATTTGGGCATGTATATATATTGTTAACTTACCTGAAGTTGGCGGTTTAAGTAGTTTGTTAGCGCATGAGGCCGTCGTTCCTAAATTATCACTTTTACCCGATATGTCTGATCCTGCGGTTTGGGTTCCTGTTTTGATGGTACCCTTGGCGGTTCAATGGTGGGCATCTTATTATCCAGGTGCTGAACCTGGTGGAGGTGGTTATATTGCACAAAGAATGTTTTCGGCAAAGGATGAAAAAAATGCGATTGGAGCAACCTTACTTTTTAATGTAGCCCATTATGCGTTGCGACCTTTTCCTTGGATTTTGATTGCGCTGGCTTCGCTAGTTGTTTTTCCAACTTTAAGTGATATATCATCTGTCTTCCCTATGTTGTCGGAAGATAAAGTAGGGCATGATGTTTCTTACCCTGCGATGTTGACATTATTGCCATCGGGATTATTGGGACTTGTGGCAGCCTCATTGATTGCCGCATTTATGTCAACTATGAGTACCCAAATGAATTTAGGAGCATCTTATTTAGTGAATGATTTTTATAAAAGATTTATTAAACCAGATGCCAATCAAAAGGAATTAATAAATGTTGCTAAGATTTTCACATTTGTAAGTGCGGTGTTAGGAATGGGGTTAGGATTGGTTTTGACAGATGCAACTCAAGCATTTAATATGTTGCTTTTATTAGGAGCGGGTACTGGTGCGATTTATATTTTAAGATGGTTCTGGTGGAGAATTAATGCTATGACTGAAATAGTGGCGATGATTGCTTCCTTGTTTATTGCAGGGTTTTTTACATTTGGAACTCATGATTTTGAAGGATGGCAAACTATTGTTATTGGAGCAATATTGACCACAATTGTTTGGGTAATTGCTGCTTTTGTAACGGAACCAACTGATGATGAAACGCTTCGAAGTTTTTATAAAAAAATACGTCCTAGTGGAAGTGGTTGGGATGCTGTAATTGATAAAGCAAACGCTGAAGGTGTAAATATCGTTAAAGAAAAAAGCCAATTGCCTTTGGAATTATTATGTTGGGTGGTAGGATGTGTATCGGTTTATGGGGCTTTGTTCGCTACTGGAAATTGGATTTATGGAAATACTTCTTCTGCTATGATTTTAACGGCAGTTTCCGTAATTGGAGGGGCATTTTTGATGTGGGCTTGGAGAGGATTGAAAACGGATGAAGCGAAGGTAGAAGATGATATTATAAATCATTTGACAAATTAAACTATGAATGTCTGAAAAATCTAAAATTCAAAATATCATAGAGGCTTGGAAGAAACAAGAGAGTCCAGAAGATAAAGCATTTTTTTTAAAAAGTGTAGAAAAAGAATTTTTACAAAAAAGTCCAGAAGAATTTTTGCAAAATGTAAAGGCTGTTTATGCTGCTACTGAACAATTACATTTAGATACTTTTAATGAAAAATCTCAATATTATAAAGAAACCATTCTTGTTCAGCCTCAATCTAAGGAGGATTTTGCCTTATTAAAAAGTATGCTTGAAAAAATGAATATTCCTTATAAGAAGGTTAGTTAGTTTGAAAACCATATATGGCATATAAGAAGGGACACATCAGGCACAATAGGTCGAAAAACTTATATGCCTGATGTGTCCCTTCTTATATGCCATATGTGGTTTGAGAATTTTCCAAATTTACTTACAAAATATAACTGCACATAAAAAGGTTAATATACTGTTAATTCATTCCTATCTTCACACCTGTACTAAAACCATTTACATCTCAATCCACGATAAACACATTGAAATTACCATAAAAACCAATCAATAGGTGTAACTTTTACGTAAAAAGAACATCTAAGATGAAACACTAAACTTAGTCGTATGAAAAAATTACCCTTTTATTTACTTGCGAGTTTATTGATTATTGCATCGTTTAGTTTTTGTAATAATAAAAATTCGAAACTTACTAAAAACATGGATTCCAACGATTTTACTGCCGAATGGAAAGTGATAGATTCTCTTGCCAGTCGAGGTTTGCCACAATCTGCTTTAGAAAAAGTAGAAGAACTTTATACAAAAGTTTTAAAGAAAAATGACCAACCGCAGCAGGTGAAATGTTTATTATATCGAGGAAGATTTACGAACCTTTTAGAAGAAGATGGATTTGTAAAATCCTTGAACCAACTCTTAGCCGAAGAGCAAACTGCCAAGACACCATTAAAACAGCTTTTGCAATCCATGCTAGGGGAATTGTATGGAAATTATGCAGACAATAACTATTATCGAATCAATAATATTTCAGAAACGCCTGAATACAAAACAGATGATATTCGGACTTGGTCGATAGGACAACTCTCCGCTGAAAGTCAAAAATATTATTTAGAATCAGTTAAAGATGTTTCTACAAAAAATGTCAAAATTCAAGATTGGGATGTCATAGCATCCAATGGTAAAGATTCCGACCAGTTGCGACCTACGATGTATGATTTCTTAGCGCATCGTGCGATTGATTTTTTGATGAATGAGAAAAATTATTTGACAGATCCTGTCTACAAATTTTATATTGACCAACCTGTGGCAATGGGTGATGCAAAGGATTTTGTCAATCATAAATTCGAAACAAAAGACGAAACCTCTACAAAATATCAGACCCTTCTTTTGTTTCAACAAATCATCAACCATCACTTAAACGATGCAAAACCAGATGCCTTGATTGATGTGGATTTAAAACGATTAAGATTTGTACGACAGAATGGAGTGATGGATGGAAAAAATGATTTGTATCTAAAGGCTTTGGAAAATTTAAATAAAAAATATGGTGCATTTCCTGCGTCTACTGAAGTATTATATTGGCTGGCTCAATATTATATGGACGAAGGAAATAAGTATCAGCCCAATCCTGAAGATCAAGGGAAATTTGATTTAAAAAAGGCATTCGAGCTTTGTGAAAAAGCGGAAAGTAAAGCAAAGGATTCCTATGGTGCAGGACGATGTAGGGTATTGAGAGCTCAGATTTTACGAAAGAATTTGAGCGTTGATATGGAACAAGTTAACTTACCAAACGAGCCAATGTTGGCAAGTATTTCGTACCAAAATGTCAATCAAGTTTTTGTAAAAGTAGTCAAATTAGAATCGGCAGATAGAAGAAAATTAGGAGAACTTCGAGATAGAAAACAATACCTTCCTTTCTTAAATGGATTAAAAACTGTACAATCTAAAACGGTCAATCTTCCTCAAGAAGGCGATTTCAGAAGTCATAGAGTTGAGATAAAAATGGATGGATTGCCATTTGGTTATTATGCCATTTTGGTAGCGGATAACAATGCATTTACAGATCAGAAAAATGCTGTTACTTATTTGTTTACTCATGTTTCAAATATTAGTTATTGGTCAAGAAGAGATCATAAAAATAAGACTGAATTTTTTGTAGTTCATCGAAAAACGGGCGAACCCCTCAGAAGTGTAAAAGCCAATTACTATGTAAGAGAATATAATTCTAAATCTCGAAAATATGATTTCAATGATAGAGGTCAAGGGACAACAGATTCTGATGGTTATCTAAAACCAAATGTACGAGATAAAGAAAGTTTTCAAGTGAGATGGAGTATGGGAGATGATGTTTTGAATTTGGATGATTATCATTCTAATTACACTTATCGAGAGCGAGATGAATCTCGATCAAGTACTTTCTTTTTTCTAGATCGAGCGATTTATCGACCTGGTCAGACTGTTTACTTTAAGGGAGTTGTGGTCAACTTTGATAAAGAGAGAATGCCCAAGGTAGTATCTAATCAAGAAGTTGGGGTAACCTTTTTGGATGCGAATCGACAAGAGGTGGATAAATTAATTTTAACCACCAACGAGTTTGGAACAATCAATGGGAGTTTTGTCGCTCCAAAATCTGGAATGTTGGGTCGAATGTCGCTCCGATCTACGGTGAGTGGTGCGAAAAATTTTAGAGTTGAAGAATATAAAAGACCCAAATTCGAAGTGGATTTTGAACCTGTAAAAGTAAGTTATAAAATAGGTGACGAGGTACGAGTGATAGGAAATGCAAAAGCCTATGCAGGTAGCAATGTGGACGGAGCAAAGGTAAAATACCGAGTGGTTCGAGAAACGGTTTATCCATATTGGAGATATTATTGGAGAGGATATTTTCCACCTTCAGAAAGTATGGAAATTACAAATGGAGAAACAACAACTGATGCTGATGGAAAATTTAACATTACATTTAC
The DNA here is from genome assembly GCA_937918905.1 of uncultured Saprospiraceae bacterium. Taxonomy (GTDB): domain Bacteria; phylum Bacteroidota; class Bacteroidia; order Chitinophagales; family Saprospiraceae; genus CAJQQY01. The sequence continues at coordinate 22,403 of CAKZSH010000062.1, read as the reverse complement.
GGCTGTTCCTGATCGTACGGCTGCTACCAAAAACAAGCCACAGTTTACCTATCGGATTTATGCAGACGTAACTGATATAACAGGAGAAACGCATTCTTCGACCTCCAATGTTTCGGTAGGTCATATTGCGTTGAGTATCAATATTACTGTTCCTGAAAAAATGGATAGGAATGAATTGAGTAAAAAAGAATTTGAAATTTCTTCGAAAAATTTGAATGGAGAATTTGAAAATGCGCAAGGTGAAATCACTATTCATAAATTAGTTGATCCGAACAAAATTTTAAGAAAAAAATACTGGGGAAAGGCTGATGTTTTTTTAATGACAAAAGCAGAATTCGAAAAAGATTTCCCAATGGACATCTACAAAGATGAAGATCAAATTACGAATTGGGAAGTAGGAAAAGAAGTGATGAAAACTCGGTTTGATGTTTCAAAAAATCCAACTGTTGCTTTTGGAAATACCAATTGGGAAATCGGAGGTTATGTGTTGACTTTAAATACTCAAGATAAATATGGAGAAAAAATAGAGCTAAAAAAACACTTCACATTGTACGATCAAAAAGCTGGAAAATTTCCAGTAAATATGATTTTATATTCTGATTTGGAAAAAGAAAAATATGAACCAGGAGAGACTGCAAAATATTTTATTGGCTCAACTTATCAGCCTATAAAAGTACTTCATGAGGTTGAATTTGAAAATAAGATCATTGAGCGTAAATGGTTGACAGTCAATGGAATAGAAGATTTGCGTAGGTCGGTTTTAGAAAAGCATAGAGGAAACCTTGGTTACCATTTATCATTTGTAAAAAACAACCGAAATTACAATCAATCTAATACGATTCAAGTACCTTGGTCGAATAAAGATTTGAATTTTGAATACAGCACTTTTAGAGATAAATTATCACCTGGACAAGAAGAAGAATGGCGAATTAAAATTACTGGTAATAAAAAAGAAAAGGTGGCAGCCGAAGTGGTGGCAGCTATGTACGATGCTTCGCTGGATGAATTTGCTTCGAATTATTGGGGATTAAATTTATACCCAAGTAATTACATTGGTAGGCATTTACGTAGTGGAAATTTTACAAGCGTTCGGTCGCAATTATATGCAAGAGATTGGCAAATTAGAGCACGAGGAACAAGTCGAAATTATAGAAATTTGAATTGGTTTGGATTTGGATTACATGCTAACAGACCTAGAGTTTTTTCTACGGCTGCTGCAACTAGAACAACTGAAATGGCAGCTCCAATGTCAATGGAACCCATGGAAATGGATTCAGCTTCAGATATGGTTTTTGAAGAAAAAGAATCTCGACGAAGTGCAAAAAAGAATTTTAAAAGTGCAGATGTTGCGGCTGGTAATGCAGGGCAAGCAGATGGAATTCCTCTTGAGGAAGATACTAAAAAACCAGATTTTTCCAATGTAAAAGTCAGAACCAATCTCAACGAAACGGTCTTCTTTATGCCAGAAGTAATGACCGATGCCAATGGAGATGTCATCCTTAAATTTACAATGAACGAAGCATTGACTCGTTGGAAATTTTTGGGACTTGCACATACTAAGGATTTGAAATTTGGGGTCACTCAAAAAGAAATTGTTACTCAAAAAGAATTGATGGTTTTACCCAATGCACCACGATTTTTTAGAGAAGGAGATAAAATTGAGTTTACTGCAAAGGTGAGTAATTTGACTGAAAAAGAATTAGCGGGAAGTGCCAAATTAGAACTCTTTGATGCCTTGACGATGCAGTCTGTAGATGGATTGTTAGAAAATAAAAATCCAGTTATTTCCTTTACTGCAGGTGCTGGACAATCTGCACGATTGGCATGGAATCTTAATATTCCGAAAGGAAAAGTGATGGTGATTACGCATCGAGTAGTAGCACAAGCAGGAGATTTTTCAGATGGGGAAGAAAGTAGTTTGCCAGTCATCACTAATCGGATGTTGGTGACAGAAACGATGCCGCTACCAGTTCGAGGAAATCAAACTAAACAATTTACTTTTGATCGGTTGAAAAAAGCAAATTCTAATACTTTGCAACACCATGAAATGACTTTGGAATTTACTTCTAATCCTGCGTGGTACGCAGTTCAAGCATTGCCATATTTGATGGAGTATCCATACGATTGTACAGAGCAAATTTTTAGTCGATACTATGCGAACAGTTTGGCAACGAATGTAGCAAACTCTCATCCAAAGGTGAAAACCATTTTTGAAAAATGGAAAGGAACGGATGCGATGAAAAGTAATTTAAGTAAAAATCAAGAATTAAAAAGTGCTTTGTTGGAAGAGACACCTTGGGTGCTTGCTGCTCAAAGTGAAGAGGAACAAAGGAAGAATATCGGGTTGCTTTTTGATTTAAATCGAATGAGTGATGAACGGGCAGAAGCGATTGCAAAAATCGCAGATCGTCAATTGAGTAACGGTGGATTTTCATGGTTTCCAGGAGGTCGAGATAGTTGGTACATCACTCAATATATTGTGGAAGGTATGGGGCATTTGGAAGCATTGGGAGTCAATGATTTACAAGAAGACCCTAAACTTTCGAAAATGTTGAGTCGAGCAATCGTATTTATTGATAACCGAATTGCTGAACAATATGAGGAATTACTAAAACGAGTGAAAGAAGGAAAAGCGAAATTGGAAAATGATAATTTGAATAACCTAGCGGTTCATTATCTATATGCAAGATCATTTTTCAAAAACCAAAAAATGGATGGTAATCCACGAAAAGCACATCAATATTATTTGGAACAAGCGGAGAAGCATTGGTTGAATAAAGGAATGTACCAACAAGGTATGATTGCTTTGGCATTGCATCGGGAAGGGAAACGTTCATTTACCAATGGAATGATTCAATCATTTAAAGAGCGATCATTGAATAATGATGAAATGGGTATGTATTGGAAATATGATCGAGGTTATTTTTGGTACCAATTACCAATAGAAACACATGCTTTGATGATTGAAGTATTTGATGAAGTAGCCAATGATTCTGATGCGGTGGATGATCTAAAAGTATGGTTGTTAAAAACTAAACAGACGACTCATTGGAAAACAACAAAGGCAACTTCTGCAGCCGTGTACGCATTGTTACGAAGAGGTGCAAATTGGTTGCTAGAAGATACGCCTGTTGAAATCACTTTAGGGAATCAAAAAATCGACCAGTCCAAAATGGATACTGAAGCGGGTACAGGTTATTTTAAAACGAAATGGTCAGGCGAGGAAGTCAATACTTCTATGGCAAATATAGAGGTGAAAAATCCAAATAGTGTGGTGGCTTGGGGAGCATTGTACTGGCAATATTTTGAGGATTTAGATAAAATTACACATTTCGAAGACACCCCTTTGAAGTTGAATAAAAAATTATTTAAAACTGAAAATTCAGATCGTGGCCCAGTTTTAACTGAACTGAAAGAAGGGGCAACTTTGAATCCTGGTGACAAAGTGAAAATCAGAATTGAGTTAAGAGTTGATCGTCCTATGGAATATGTTCATATGAAAGATATGCGTGCAAGTGGTTTTGAACCGTTGAATGTCTTGAGTCAATATAAATGGCAAGGTGGCTTGGGCTACTATGAAAGTACTCGAGATGCCAGTACGAATTTCTTCTTTTCTTATTTACCAAAAGGTATCTTCGTTTTTGAATATCCTTTGGTTGTGAATCATAAAGGAGATTTTTCAAATGGCATTACGACGATTCAATGTATGTACGCTCCTGAATTTACGAGTCACTCAGAAGGAATTCGAGTGAGTGTGGATTAGGGGAAAAGGGGAAAAAGTGAATACGGATTTATGATTTGAGAAGTATGACGAATAATGGTGAACACGATAGTTCGTCAAAACTTCTCAAATCATAAATCCGTCTTCCCTTTTTCCCTTTTTCAAAATATGTTATACATTGTAATTTTTTCAAAAAAACGACTAATCATTGAAAGTATGTTCCTTCTTACCTGCCGCTACCCAAATGATCTACGACATGGGATTAGAAGAAAATCTCCACGCTGTAACCTTCGAATGTAGCCCAAAATCAAGATCAGAAAAACCAATCATTGTAGATTGTCTGCTCAATAATCCACTATTAAGTAGTGCAGAGATTAATCGAATTTTTTCCGAAAGCAAAAGAACAGGTCAAAGCGTTTATACCGTTAATGAAAAATTATTACATCAAATCAAACCTGATTTAATTTTTACTCAGGATGTCTGTGAAGTATGTCAAATTGATAGTAAATGTACCGAAGCAGCTTTGCTTACCTTGGATTACGAACCAACTCTTATTTCATTGAGTCCTGATAGTTTAGGGGATGTTTTTGAGTCAGCGAAAGTTATTGCGAAGGCAATGAATAATGCTAATGTAGCAGTTGAATATTTAAAAAAATATCAAAACAGAATTGATGAAATTTCTGTTAAGATTCCAAAAGCAACTAGTCCAAAACGAATTCTTTTTTTGGAATGGATGGAGCCTGTTTTTAATTGTGGTCATTGGATTCCCGATCAAATTAAATTGGCAGGAGGGGAAGATTTACTTTCTAATCCTTCTGGAGATTCTGTAGTTTTGGAATGGGAAAAAATTAGAAAATATGATCCTGAGATTATGGTGATTGCCCCATGTGGGTTTGATGTAGAGAGAAGTAAAAAAGAAGTAAATGTATTGTTAGAAAAAGAAGGTTGGAATGATTTGCAATGTGTGAAAAATAAGAAAGTCTTTGTTTTAAATGGAGATTTATTTACACAGCCTTCAGTTTCAACATTAGTAGAAGGCATTGAAACTTTAGCTAAAATATTCCATCCTGAATTTTTCCAAAAACAAATTAATTACTGATGTTACGCAAAAATATATTAATCTAGTTTCGAAAACATATTGATTATTGAACGCTGAGTCGCTGAGACACAGAGTTAGTCGAATAACGTATTGAGGTCGCAGAGGATTTTTATTAAAATAAAAATGAGCAAAGATGCAGAGATTTAAAGTGTTCTTGATGAAAGACTTTGTGAACTCTGCTTATATTTTTCGCAGAAAAATACTCTGCGACTTCCAATAAGTTATTCGACCAACTCTGTGTCTCAGCGACTCAGCGTTCAATAATCAATATATTTTGTGCGTAACATCAGTTAATCATACATTTGCGAATGTAATCACTTCAGAAAAAACTATTTAAAAATAAAATAATGAAAGCTGTATTAATTAGAAATTTTGGAGAACCAGAAGAAATGTATTTAGGCGAACATCCAAAACCAACTATTGCATCAGATGAGGTTTTGGTAAAAGTAAAAGCTACTGCTCTCAATCGAGCAGATACCCTTCAGCGTAGAGGAAAATATCCACCACCTCCAGGTGCAAGTTCTATTTTAGGTCTTGAAATGTCAGGAGTGATTGAAGCCCTTGGAGCAGAGGTGACAGATTGGAAAATAGGCGATCAGGTATGTGGATTGTTGGCAGGTGGAGGTTATGCTGAATATGTAACAATACATTCACAATGTTTGATTGCTGTTCCAGAAGGTTGGAGTTTTGAGAAGGCAGCGGCAATTCCAGAAGTGTTTTTGACCGCTTTTCAGGCGTTAAATTATTTAGCAAAAATAAAAAAAGGAGAACGGATTTTGATTCATGCAGGTGCAAGTGGGGTAGGGACTGCCGCAATTCAATTAGCAAAATCATTCGGTGCATCACAAATTATTGTAACAGCTTCTGCGGGTAAACATAAACTCTGCAAACAATTAGGAGCAGACATTGCCATTGATTATAGAACTCAAAACTTTGAAGAAGAGGTGCTACAAGTAACTGATAATCAAGGTGTTGATGTGATTATCGATTTTTTAGCAGCCCCATATTTTCAAAAGAATATTAATTCCTTAGCCACAGATGGCAGAATGGTCATGTTAGCTTTGATGGGTGGCTTTCAAGTTGAGAATTTAGTTTTGGCAAAAATATTAATCAAACGATTGCATATCATGGGATCAACTTTAAGGGCGAGAAGTTTGGAATATAAAATTAATTTGACACGTGATTTGATGGAATTTGCAATGCCTAGATTTGAGTCTGGCGAACTGCAACCTGTGATTGATTCCGTTTTTGATTGGACAGAAGTTGTGGCAGCACATCAATATATGGAAGCGAATAAAAATAAGGGGAAAATTATTTTAAAGGTATCGTAGTAAAATTTGAAGAAGGGAAAAGAAGAAGGGAAAAAGGGAAGACCGATTTACGATTTAAGAAATTTTCGAATAATGGTGAACACGATAGTTCGTCAAAAGTCAAAACTTCTCAAATCGTAAATCCGTCTTCCCTTTTTCTTTTCCCTTCTTCGAAAAACATTTTATTCATTCGGCAAATACGAAATAATAACACTATCTACACTCATAATTTCATGCACCCAATCTTTCAGCCTAGCTTCTTTTTTCAATCTATCTTTTTTACGATTAAAAGTTTTGACATCCCATTGCAACATTAAAGCTGCAGGATTTTTATTTTCTTTTGGATAAAATTTAATATCAGCTAAATCAGGGAAAGCAGATTGTGCAATGAATTTAAAATAGTTGTTTAATTCTTTTTGATTTTCAATCTTTAAATTTTTAATGGTATTTTTTAGAGAATCAACTTCTTGCTCTAGTTCTTGAACATCATTTTGAACTAAAGAAAAATTTCTTCCATTGTTATCTGCAATTTCTTTTAGTTTTTCTTCACTTGGATAATTAAAACTTAACCGACTATTGATGACATTATAAGGCGGTGATTGCAAGACTAAATTTAGACTATCACATTGTCTTTTATTTAGCGGTTGAAGCAAATCCATTTTTACAATAAAGGAGTCACTTTGAATATTTTTATCCACGTCAAACTCTACGAGTTTATATTCTGCCAGTTCTTTTTTGATAAAATTATTAATGTTTTTTCGATTTTTATTATCAGAAATAATATTCACGGTAGTGTACAAACTAATTCCCAATAAAGCAGTACTTGTAAAAAATAGTAATAATTTAGATCGCCGTTCTTCTTTGACAGAAGTAAATAATCGAGATGGGAAATCCATCAACTGAACAATCATATAAGTCGCTAATGCCACTAATGTTGCATTCAAGAAGAATAAGAAAAATGAATTCCAAATTACATTTGCAAAATTCAATCCTTCCTCCGTTGGATGGTCGGGTAAATTGAATATGAAATGAGTTAATCCATATCCTGTAACACAGAGTGGTGGCATCAAGGCAGTTGCAATTGCTACACCTGGTATGGCATTCGAATTATCTTTTCGAGAACTAGAAATAATACCTGCCAAACCACCAATCAATGCGACCATCGCATCCAAAATACTTGGACTCGTTCGACCTTTTATTTCATTGGTAAAACCACCGCCAATTTCAAAATAACCACTAATCATAAAATAAAGCATACTGGTAAATAATGCAATTCCAATGGCGATCAAAAGATGCTTTCCCGAAACAATGAGGGTCTGCCGATCATTGATTCCTATTCCTAGACCAATTCCAAGGATAGGTGCCATCAATGGAGAAATCAACATGGCTCCAATTATCACCGCAGGTGAATTCAAATCCAAACCCAGAGAAGCAATAAATATCGAACACATCAAAAGCCAAGCATTGGCTCCCTTCATTTCTTTATTACTTTTGATATTGATTATGGTTCCTTCTCGATCAAGACCATCTTTAAGATCAATGAGATCATGAAAAAATTCCCATGCTTTATCAAGAAAATTCTTTTTAGGGACGGCGGTTTTGTTATTAGGAATTTCTGGCATCGATATTCTGTTAAAATTATGGTTCTTTGTTAAATTCCGTTTTTGAGTCAGATGAAAGTTAAAAGTAACTCTTCCTTTAGGCGTTTTTACTTTTAACTAATTACGGAATTTTCAAAGAACGAGAATTAATTTTTGCCAAGATAATAAATTCACTTTCAAAAATGTTGATTATCTATTAATTTTGCGCAGCGAAAAAATATCATTTTAATATCTGATATTACTCATATTAAAGTCCTTGGGACTTGTCAAAGTAACTTCAGTTAATAATTTAAGCAATTAAAAATACTATGAAATCCATTTTAAAAATCATTTTAGGAATAACATTATTAGGAGCTGGATTTTTTATGGGAACATCTTGGAAAACAAGTGATACCACCTCCATTGAATCTGACACTACCTCTCAACAGCTATTGGCAAAAGAAAAAATAGAAGAAGTCGCAGAACGTAAAGGTCTGAATTCCAGCGAGTTAGCGACGATCAAGTTATTTGAAAGAGCCACTCCAAGTGTTGCATTTATAACGACTTCAAATGTTAGAAGAGATTATTGGTCAAGTAATGTAACAGAGATTCCAAGAGGAACGGGGTCGGGATTTGTTTGGGATAAAAATGGTCATATTATTACTAATTTTCATGTGATACAAGGGGCTGATCGTGCGCAAGTTACCTTGGCAGATCAAAGTACTTGGACAGCATCATTGGTAGGTTATGCTCCCGAAAAAGATTTAGCTGTTTTGAAAATTGATGCCCCAAAAAATATTTTAAAACCTATTCCTGTAGGCATGTCAGATGATCTTTTGGTTGGACAATCTGTGTATGCGATAGGGAACCCATTTGGATTTGATCAGACTTTAACAACTGGTGTGATAAGTGCTTTGGGAAGAGAAATAACAGGAGTTGACGGTTCTATAATTAAGGAAGCCATTCAAACAGATGCGGCGATTAATCCTGGAAATTCAGGAGGGCCTTTGCTGGATTCAAGGGGAAGTTTGATTGGAGTCAATACTTCAATTTATAGTCCATCAGGAGCGTATGCAGGAATTGGTTTTTCTATTCCAGTTGATGCGGTTAGCTGGGTGGTACCTGAGTTAATTAAACATGGAAAGATTCTCCGACCTACTTTGGGAATTGAATTAGCTCCAGCAAGAACAGCTGAAAGATTTGGTTATGAAGGACTTTTGGTGATGAATATTTTTAAAGGAAGTGGCGCAGAAAAGGCAGGAATTCAGCCTACTTATCGAGAAAAAAATGGTCGAGTAAAATTAGGTGATATTATTGTTGGAATTGATACGAATGAAATCAAAAGTCGTAATGATTTACGATTGGCTTTAGAAAATTATAAACCGGGTGACGAAGTTACCATTACTGTTTTACGGGATAATGAATCTGTTGAATTGAAACTCATCTTAGATGAGGCAAAATGAGGAAATTATTTTATTTTTGCTCATTCTTTTTTTGGGTTCTAAATGAATTGATGTGGTTTCTTCAAATAGTTATTAAGTTACTGGTTATTGAGTTATTTCGAATAACGTTATTTTTCTAAAGTTTTTGACCAATAACTTAATTACTATTTGAACAAACCACATCAATTCACCTTGAACCTTTTTTGGGTAATAACTGAGTGTATTACAAATTGAATTTCGATTTCATCGTGGTCTTCATTTGGAGAGATATTAAAACGACAATTTGTTATACACTCTAATAACCCAACAATATTTAAAATAATAATTTAATGATTAAGTTAAGCGAACTTCCCGAACCACCTTACAGCCATTATGTAGGTATTATTTATTATTATGAAACCAATGATTCTCCTTTTATTATGGCTGTGCATGACAGAGATAAAAAAGAAAATCGAATTAATATTAAATTACCTGGCGGAACAAATGAAAGAGTATATGAAGAATATATTATGTATGAAAATGCTCTTTTTAAAGTGATGGAAAGATTGAATTTTGACAAAACAGCTTTAAAGCGAATATATCGGAATGAAAGAAAAAGAGAAGAACTCTTCAAAGGTTATGAAGATAAGACGATTATTTTTATCCTGAGAACAATGGTATTGTCTTGTTTGAAAAAAACAGGTTATTATCCTTTAGATTTGGAACCAAGAATTGCTTTTGTGGTAGAGAAGGACGCCCATTCACAATATTTTATAGAAGTTAATACATTGGTTGGAAAAAATGGAGAAGATGTATTGATTCCTAATCAGGAGGAAAATTTTAGAGCATTGGATTTAGGAATTAAAGATACCCGCGTTCCAGTACCTATTGTTGATTTTAGAACGTTGATTCTTTCGCATAGAACTGCTGTTGAGAAATTTTTAATTCTTACAGGGAAATCAGTTCCACCATCTGCTGAAGAGGAAGATGACGAAGATGAATAGTGATTGGTAACTGGTGATTCGTTCCTTAAATAATTTTTAGAAATACAGATTCAACAGATCCTGATACGAATCACTAAGCTAACAAATATCAAGATGATTAAATAGGAAGAGATTCTGATTAGTTTTTATTCAATAACTGATGTTACGCAAAAAAAATTACGCACGAAATGTTTTGATTTTTTCAACGCTGAGACGCTGAGACACAGAGTTTGTCGAATAACATATTGAGCGCGCAGAGGATTTTTATTAAAATAAAAATGAGCAAAGATGCAGAGATTTAAAGTGTTGTTGATAAATGACTTTGTGAACTCTGCTTCTATTTTTCGCACTTGCCTGCCGCAGGCAGGGAAAAATACTCAGCGACATCCAATACGTTATTCGACAAACTCTGTGTCTCAGCGTCTCAGCGTTCAATCATCAATATATTTTCGAAACTAGATTAATATCTTTTTTGCGTAACATCAGTCAATAAGACGTTTTATTGTTAATAATATATTAATTCCCCTTCAATGTCTTTCAATTTTACAATAAAGGTAAGAAATTTGGGATTAGATAAAAGGTCGATAGAATGCCTTATCATTGCATTTAAGTAACAAATAACACTAAGTTAATTCGTATTTTATGAAAAACATATTTTTTACAATAAGCACAATTTTATTTTTTACACTTTCCACATTTGCTACTAACGGCTACGAAATCAAAGTTAAAATTGATGGTCTTAATGAAAAGCAAGTTTACTTGGGGTATCACTATGGTGATAAGCAATATATTTTGGATACTGTTGATATAGATGCGAGCGGTTATTTTACTTTTAAAGGAGATGAACCACTCAAGGGAGGTGTTTATTTAGTAATCATGCCGCCTGAAAATCAATACTTTCAAATATTGGTAGACAAAGAGCAAGAGTTTAGTATTGAAACCCAAAAAGAAGATCCTGTTGCTCAAATCAAAATTAAAGGCTCGGATGACAATAAATTATTTTATGATTATCTAAAATATTTGAGTTCAAAAATTCCAAAGCAACAAGAGTTAGTTGAAAAAGAAAAGAAAGCAGATACCTCTGATAAGAGAAAAGCGATCAAAGAAAAATTGAATGCTTTAGATGCTGAAGTGAAAAAATACCATGTTGATTTAATCAAAAAAAATCCAAATACCATGTCTGCGGTAATGGTCAAACCTCGAATGGAAATTCCAATGCCTGAATTTAAAGGTGATGAAAAATCAGTTTCTATGCAAAGGTATCGATTCTATAAAGAGCATTATTTTGACAATTTGGATTTAGGAGATAGTCGATTGATGCGTACTCCATTTTTATATGAACGAGTAACTTATTATGAAGAAAAACTAACTCCGCAACACCCTGATTCAATCATTCAGTCCATTGATTATTTATTGGAAAAAATGAAACCGAGTGAGGAAACTTTTAAATATTATTTGATTCATTATTTGAATAAATATGCAGCTTCAAAAGTGGTAGGCATGGATAAAGTGTATGTTCATATTGCTGATGAATATTATTGCAAAGGTTTGGCCCCTTGGACTGATGAGGAGCAGTTGGCAAAAATTTGTGATAATGCACGTCGAATCAAACCTATCTTAATTGGAAAAAAAGCTCGTAACATTACGACAATCGATAGAAATGGAAAGAAACATGATTTGTTTGATTCTAAATCAGATTATACCATTTTATACTTTTGGGCACCTGACTGTGGACATTGTAAAAAGATGACTCCTTTCTTAATTGATTTCCATGAAAAATATAAAAACAAAGGAGTGTCCATGTTCAATATTTGTAAACCAAAAAGTGGAGAATACAAGGAGTGTTGGGACTATATCGATGAGAAAGATAATATGGACAATATGCTCAATACTTATGACCCATCCCAACGGGCACAGATTTTTTATAATGTTCGTTCTACTCCTTCTCTTTTTATTTTGAATAAGGATAAAGAGATTATTATGAAAGGAATAGGTGCAGATCAATTAGATGACGTGATGGACGAAATTATAAAAAGAGATACAGAAAAATTAAAGAGTAAATAAAAAAATTATATTTTTGTATTACACACAAAAGCCACTAACTAAAAAAGATAGATAATAGTTAGTGGCTTTTTTTAAACCCAGACTAACAACATATTTGCGGATGACAATTTTATTGGATTCTGTAAATAAATAATAATTCCCATTTTAGAATGAGCTTTACCAGTTCTGAGTAATGGATACTATAAAAGTAAAAGTTTGTAATACAAAATGTCTTATAAAAGGCTTTACCAACTTTCGCCAACCACAATCTATTTCACGAATTTGGCAAAGCAGCTAAAGAGGGAATTGCTTGCAAATCAAATAAAAAATAAACACAAAATTATGGAAATTATCTCCCTCGATAAAGTTCCTCTATCAAAAATTACAATTTGTTTTAATCACGCCTTTTCTGATTATTTCGTAAAATTTAATGCTACAGAATGTTACCTCAAGCGAAGGTGGAAAGGTGCAGGAGTCGATTTGTCTTTATCGTCAGGTGTATTGGATAAAGGAAAATTAGTAGGATTTATAATTATAGGAATAAGAAATTGGAAAGGACTTAAGACTGCTTTTAATAGTGGTACAGGCGTGATACCGTCTCACAGGGGTAATGCACTTACAGAAAAAATGTATGAGTTCCTTTTACCAAAATTTAAAACAAAAAATATTCGATGCTTATCATTGGAAGTTATTCAAGAGAATATAAAGGCTGTTCATATTTATGAAAAGGTAGGTTTAAAAATACATAGGGGATTACATTGTTATGGAGGTGAAGTCAAAGTTGAAATTCCGAAATTAGAAAATGGGATTGAATTTTTTGAAATGAAAAATCCTACAATTAATGTCTTTAAATCTTTCTATGATTTTGAACCTGCCTGGGAAAACAACAATCAATCTGTTCAAGAAAATATTGAAGATTATAAATTTTATGGAGTAAAAAATAAAGAATCTTTACTCGCATTTGCCATTATAAAATCCGAAAATGGCTGCCTTTCACAATTTGGAGTTCATCCAGATCACCGTCAAAAAGGAATTGGAAAATTTTTATTTGGACATCTTTCTAAAGTTTATCCAACAATGAAAACTAATAATGTGGATGCTTCAGCCATACATGTTTTAAAGTTTTTAGAAGATTTAGGAATGAAGAATACCGTCAATCAATATGAAATGGTATCATATTTGTAAAATAGGTATACGTAAGTAATTTGCTCATAGCAATTTATATATTATTCTGGTATATTTATTTTAATAACTAAATTTTGGGACACTATGAAATTTGAAGTTTTTCAAAGCAAAAAAGACAAGAAGTATTATTTTCGTTTAAAAAATAATAAAGGTGATGTCGTAATGAATGGCCAAGGTTATTCAACAAAAAGAACTTGTATGAACGGTATCGAATCTGTTCGTAAAAATTGCCAAGTAGCTGAGCGTTTTGATGCTCAAGCAACTAAAGGTGGCAAAAACTATTTTAACTTAGTAGCTCGTAACGGCCAAGTTGTTGCAACAAGTGCTAAGTGGGATGTAAAAAGAACTTGCACCTCAAATATGACTTCTATCAAAAAACAAGCTCCTAAAGCTAAAGTTGAAATAGTAGTTAAGTAAGAATTAATTGATTAATTGAATTTTCTTATTTTTTAAGTTCATTCAATTTTTTAATAAGAATACAAGCTTTCCTGAATTTTGGGTAAACCAAAATTCAGGATTTCTATTTTAACAACTATTCATCCACAATCTATAGTTTTTGTATATAGTTCCTCTGGAATTTTTTGTAGTATTTTATATCCTTATTCTACCAATATTTCGTGGCTCAGGCACTTATCAAATCTTGCAAGTGCCAGAGGCACGAAATATCGGTAGAAAAAAAATAAGCTAATTTTTTAGTTTTCGAGTTATAGAGGAACGGCATATAAGACTTTTCCATATCTTATTTAATTCCTAGTCCCTTAATTTACAAATTCCTTTAAACTTCCTCTTTTCACCAACGCATCCTTTTTGTCATGCACTATTTTGATTTAGATTGTCATTTTGATTATAATGAGTTATTCTGATGGCATATGATCCCCATCATCAGGATTGACATCATCTTGAATATCATCTATCTTTTTCCAAAAAGCATTAAGATTTTCATGAATATTTGGAGTATCAAAAGGATTGTTGAGATGTTTTTCTAGTTGTTGGAAAGAATTATTGTTAGAGGGAGTAGACATATTTTAGTATTTCATAATAAGTTTTCAACAGAATAGTTCGCGTTTTGACGGATGGTTTTCGGAAAGGTCACAATTTAAAGGATTAAGGGAGTAGGTTATTTAATTCCTACTCCCTTAATTTTAATTTTTTAAAAAATATAAGAGGCTAGAAACTTTTGTCACTTTTGATCTTTAGGAAACCTAATGATTTTTTAAAGATATTCTTCAATTGGAGTTCCAAAGGAATCTGAAATAAAAATATTTGCAATAATGTCAAAGAACTAAAATATATATTTAACGGTCACAAATTTTTGACTACTTTTTCGGTCATAACTTTGTGACCCAAGACACTTTTAAGTCAGACCTTGACCCGTGTAATGCCAATGCGAAATAATTATACATTGAAACGGAAGTGCATAATGTCCCCATCACCGACAACATATTCTTTTCCTTCCACTCCCATTTTTCCAGCACTTTTTACAGCAGCTTCTGAACCTAAAGAAACATAATCATCATATTTGATGACCTCTGCTCTAATAAATCCTTTCTCAAAATCCGTATGAATTACTCCCGCAGCTTGAGGAGCCATAGTGCCTCTTTCGATAGTCCAAGCACGAACTTCTTTTTCACCTGCGGTAAAATAAGTTATTAAATTAAGCAATTTGTAGGAAGCTCTAATCACTCGATTTACACCAGGTTCTTTGAGTCCCATTTCCTCCAAAAACATCTCTTTATCTTCCTCTGAATCAAAATCAATAATTTCAGCTTCAACGTTTGCACATACCAAAATCACTTCTGCATTTTCATCTTTTACCACTTCCAAAAAACGTTCGGTATGGTTATTTCCAGAGATGACTGAATTCTCATCTACATTGCATACATATAAAATCGGCTTGGAGGTCAATAGCATCATTTCATCTAACAATGCTTTTCCATCTTTATCTAATTCCAAACTTCGAACAGGTTTTTCATTTTCTAAATGGGACAAAATTTGTTGTCCATATTCTACCATTCTTACATCATCCTTACCACCCGCTTTGGCTGCTTTTTTTAATTTTTCCAATCTTTTTTCAACCGTTTCCATGTCTTTTAAAATTAACTCCATATCGATAATCTCTTTATCTCTTACAGGATCAACTTTATTTGATACATGAATAACATTGTCATTATCAAAACATCGAACCACATGAATGATGGCATCTACTTCTCGAATATTTGCAAGGAACTGATTCCCCAATCCTTCCCCTTTACTTGCACCTTCAATCAAACCAGCAATGTCTAAAATTTCAACTGTGGTAGGTAAAGTTTTTTGAGGATTAACGATTTCTGTCAATTTATCCAACCTTTCATCAGGAACCGTAATGATTCCTAAATTTGGTTCTTTTGTTGCAAAAGGATAATTTGCTGCCAATGCTTTAGCCGAAGTTAATGCATTAAATAGAGTAGATTTTCCTACATTTGGCAAGCCGACAATTCCACATTTTAAAGCCATGATTTGATAAATATATGTTTTTGAAAAAAGGTTATTTTTTTAAAAATTCTACGTAGAAACTATTAGAAAGTTATTGTTGTATTTCTAAAAATCGGGCAAAGATATAACTTTTAGTAGGAATTATTTGGTTTTTTTTAATTGAGATATTTGCATTGCTTTTTAGAGCTTCTTTTAAAATAAAATGAATTGTTTTGCATCGACAAATCGATACTTAGCGTCCGACCGAAAAGTCATCTTTTTGATATTGGAATTAAATTTTTCAGCAAGAATTAGCTGCACAGTTAGCGAAAAAAGTGAGTTAGTTCATCCAAAGGGAAAATTATTGGAAAACAGAATTACAACAATACATTTACGTATTCTATTTTTAATAAAAACCGTGAATGTTTAAAATATTGTTTTTTTGTTCCCGATTTTCGGAATTACAAGTATGTAGTACATAGAACACATAGGTTTTTCGATCACCATATTAGAACTATGTGTCCTATGTGAAAAAAAATCATGAAGAAACTATTTCCTGAAAACTAAAAAGTAAAGCCAATTGATTCTTGGCTCTATCTAAATTTTGAGAAGAATAAGTCGTTTTGTAATAAATATCTCCATTGATAAAATCAGTCAAAAATCGAATAGCCTGTTCAATAATTATCATTGTTACACCCAACTCCAAATGTTCCTTTTCCAAATCAGTAAGCCAATCATTCGTCATTTCCAAAAAGCCTATTTTTAAGTTTTGATAAAATTCTATATCAATTTTTACCTTATAAAAATCAGTAGACTCTTCATTTTCAGTACAAGCCATAGTGCGAACCAAATCTCCAAAGTCAAATAAAATATTTCCAGGCATAATCGTATCCCAATCAATTACCGCAACTACATTTTCATTGTTATCAAAAAGTAAATTATTAATTTTAGGATCAGCATGAACTACTCGAGTAGGAAATTTCAAAGTTTCCCAATGGTCAATAATTGGTTGAAAGTCTTTAATTTTTTTAATCTCATTGCTTGCCTTATGCACTCGATTAACAAGATTTTTAGGGATAGCATTTTCCAATTGTTGCAAACGAAATGATGGATTATGAAAATTAGGAATGGAAGGAGTGATCCATTCAATAGGAAAATCCTTTAGGAAAAATAAAAACTCACCAAAGTTCTTCCCCGTATCGTAAACCTGTTTTTTCGAAATGGCTTTGGAAAAATATTGAGTATCATTAATAAAATAAAAACACCTCCAATATTCATCCTCATTGCTATGTAACAATAGTTTCCCATCCAAGGTAGGTAGGATTTTTAAGACTTCTTTTGGGTATTTTTTTTCCAATAAAAAATCACCAACCCGTTGAATATTTTGCATCACAATTTCAGGATTTTTAAAAACATGATGATTGATTTTTTGTAAAATAAAATTCCCTTTTGAGTGTTGCAAAAAAAAGGTTCGGTGAATTAACCCCGAACCAAAAGTGCTGATTTTGTAATCAGAAATATCTTGAAAATAATTTTTTAGAATATAATTTAAACGGACGTTTCGTTCCATAAAGCTTTTGGATATTTTCCTTCATCGTGTAATCTTTGCATTGCAGCCACTACGTCATCTTTGTCTTCTTTATAAGTTACACCGTACCATTTTTCAGTTGAAGTCAAAACTTTTAACTTGATGGAATCACTTTGTAACAAATCATTTACAACTAAAGGAATATAAAATTCAGATTTAGGGTTTTCCGAATTATTTTTTACAAACTCTACAAACATCTCACGAGAATGTTCAAAAACGTTATGGTGAAATCCCCAAAGATTCATAGATACCACAGTATCATCATCCAATAAATACTTAACTTCTTCCTCTTCATAGCAGATGATGTCAGCAATTCTTCGAATACTTGTACGCTCAGTAACTGTAGTCAAATACCCATTTTCATCAGAAGAACAAACACCTCTTGAAACAGAACCATTTTCTGAAATTGTATTTTTTAATTGAAAACCCACCATGCTATAATGAGATTCATTACACTCATTGGAAAGAAAATTAGCCATTTTTTCGAAGGCTTCAATGCCATAATAATCATCAGCATTAACAACTGCAAAAGGCTCTTGGATCAAATCATGTGCTACCAAAACGGCATGACCGGTTCCCCAAGGTTTTTGACGTTCAGGCATATCGTCAATACCTTCAATTTTAGTATTCACTTCTTGAAAAGCAAATTTAATATCAATCTTTCCTTCAAATTTATCTGTAATTTTTTCCTTAAAAGCCTCTTCGAGATTTTTTCGAATCACAAATACAATTTTTCCAAAACCAGCTCGAATTGCATCGTAAACCGAATAATCAATAATGGTTTCACCATTTGGGCCAACTTCATCTAATTGTTTTAAACCACCATATCTGCTACCCATTCCAGCAGCTAAAACTAAAAGTGTAGGTTTCATAATAATTTAGATTTTTTTAAGTATCAGTAAATTTTAAAATCATCCCAAACGTCCAGAATGATTTAATTAAAAGTACAAATGTAAAAAAAAAAGGAATATTTATAAAAAATGATCTTTACATAATTTCTATCTTAGTGCCTTATTCAACTATTCTCCATTACAAACTTTAATATGAAAAATCACACAAACATTAGAAAACTACTTTCATTGACTTCCATTCTTTTATTACTTTTTATTTCAAGTTGTCAATCCGATGATGCTCAAATGATTGATTACGACCGACCATACACACCTTGGGTTTTTAGGTCGGTTTTGGACTTGCAACCTCGAATGTTGACCTTAGCATTGAATGATAATTTATGGGCAGCCTATCATGCTGACAATGGCGCGCTTTATAAAGTTTGGAAGGGAAATGTCGAATTAACTGGAGCGGTGTATGATACCCATCATGGGCCACAGCCTGTAAGTTTAGGTGATGGATATTTGGTCAATGAATTTAAAAAGCCATGGTCAGTCACTTTAAATGGAAAAACTCAAACGCCTAAATCTGAATTTAAAGGGCATCGAATAGATAAAGGTCAGGTGGAATTAATGTATGATTTGGTTTTGGATGATGGTCAAAAAATCAGAATCAACGAACGTCCTGAGTACATTCAATCTGAGTCAGGTCAATCTGGTTTTGAACGTATTTTTACAACTGAAAATGTACCAAGTGGTGCAGCAGTTATTTTTAAAACTAATGCAAGTTCAATTGTATCGAAAGAGAAATTGGAAGCAGATGGAGATTTAAAAATAACGAAAGAAAACAATGTTACCGCTGATGGAATTTCGACAGTAGAAGTGCAAGGAGAGTTAACTTTAAATGCCAATGGGAAAACTCGTTTAGCTACTTATTTTGTAAAAACTCCGATGATTGCCAATCCGAATAAGAAGGAAGGGGAATCAACTGCTGAACTTGAACTTCCTTTAGGACAACGTTTGATCAATCGAAGCGATTGTAAAACTTGCCATAATCCAACTCGAAAAACAATTGGTCCTTCTTATTTAGATATTGCCAAAAGATATGAATCCTCTGAAGAAAATATAACATCTCTCGCTGGAAAAATTATCAAAGGTGGGAATGGAAATTGGGGACAAGTTTTGATGAGTGCTCATCCTAATGTTTCGGAATCTGATGCTTCGCAAATGGTAAAATATATTTTGTCATTGCATGAGGGTACTTCGGCAGAAGGGACGGCAGCGGCACCTGGTGCTATGGATGATTATTTGCCTCCTGTAAGAACTGATGAAAATGGAATGCTCCCAGGAGTTATGCTTCAGGTTCAGCAATATAACAATGACATTGTAAAATTGGCAGATTTGAGTTTAGCCAAAAAACCAACCTATGCTGGAGTGTCCCCGCAAATCTCTTTTTTAGATTCTGATTTTCAAGGATTGGAAAGTAATTTTGCATTGATAGCTGATGGTTTCTTAAAAGTAAATGAAGATGATTTTTATACTTTTAGATTGATAAGTGATGATGGTTCGCAGCTTGTTATTGATGATCGACAAATTATCAATCATGATGGACTTCATGGAGCCGATGTAAAAGATGGAAGTATTGGTTTGAAAAAAGGATTACATGCTTTGCATCTTGAATTTTTTCAAGGCTATGGTGGCAAGTCGGTTATTTTATTTTGGAAATCTTCAAAGGATAAAGAATTTAAAAAAGTAAACATTGGTGATTTATTACATACTCGTGAAGCTCAAGATGCTTTTAAAAATTATAAACTTCCGCTGGTGGATGGTCTCAAGATTCCAGGTGATGGGCAACCATTAACTACCGTTCATCCGAGTTATGATTTAAGCCAAGCGCGACCTGATGAGTTTTTACCAAAAGTAGGTGGCATGGATTTTTTAGCTGATGGTCGTTTGGTAGTCAGTACTTGGGATGAGATGGGAGGTGTGTATATTATTGATGGTGCACAATCGGGTGACCCTTCTAAAATGTCTACTAAAAAAATTGCGGATGGTTTGGCGGAGCCACTTGGATTAAAAGTAGTGGATGGAGATATTTATGTTTTGCAAAAACAAGAATTGACTCGACTCAAAGATACGAATGGGGATGATGTTATTGATGAATATCAAACGGTTGCCAACAACTGGAAAGTCTCTGCTAATTTTCATGAATTTGCTTTCGGGTTGGTGTATAAAGATGGATATTTTTATGCGACTTTGGCAACTGGAATTATGCCAGGTGGCGCAAGTAAAAATCCTCAAGAACCAGATCGTGGTAAGGTGGTTAAAATTTCAAAAGAAAATGGATCTGTTGAATTTTTAGCACATGGATTAAGAACTCCAAATGGAATCGGAATAGGAGTGGATGGAGAAATGTTTGTAGCCGATAATCAAGGGGATTGGTTACCTTCTAGTAAAATTGTTCATGTCAAAAAAGGATCTTGGTATGGTTCAAGATCAGTTGATTTTGAAGGCACAGCAGGGCTTACAGAAAACTTACCTGTGGTCTGGTTGCCACAAGATGAAATTGGAAATTCGCCGAGTACTCCGATTGCATTGAATGATGGAATTTATAAAGGTCAAATGATTCATGGAGAGGTGACGCACGGAGGTGTGAAAAGGGTTTTTGTAGAAAAAATAAATGGCGAATATCAAGGTTGTGTTTTTCGATTTATTCAAGGATTGGAAGGTGGTGTTAATCGCTTGATTTGGGGGCCAGATGGCGCATTGTATGCAGGTTGTATTGGAAATCCTGGAAACTGGGCACAGACTGGAAAACTATGGTATGGCATTCAAAAATTAAAGTATAACAATAATCCTACATTTGAAATGTTAGCCATCAGAGCGAAGACGAATGGTGTAGAAATTGAGTTTACAGAGCCTTTAAAATCAGGCGATGGTTGGGACTTAAATGATTATACTGTACAACAATGGAGGTACGAACCGAATGAAAATTATGGTGGGCCAAAACTTGATTTGGAAAATCTAAAAATACAAAGCGTCAATATCTCAGAAGATCGTAAAAAAGTATTTTTAGAACTGAGTGGAATGAAAAGAAATAGGGTAGTGTACGTTCATTTGAATCAGCATTTTGTAAGTGCAAATAATAATGAATTGTGGACGACCGAAGGATGGTACACAATGAATGCAATTCCAGAAAATCAAATGGGATTTTCTACTCCAAGTCAATTTATGAAAAAGGAAAACAATACACTTACGGAAGCTGAAAAAGCGGAAGGTTGGGAGTTATTATTTGATGGAAAATCAATGAGTAGTTGGCGAAACTTTAAAAAAGAAACAGTTGGATCGGGTTGGATAATTGATGATGAAGCGATTCATTTAAATTCTCAACTTCAACCTGATGGTGGATGGAAAGCAAAGGATGGTGGAGACATTATCACCCAGAAAGAATACGAAAATTTTGAGTTCAATATGGAATGGAAAATTGGTGCTTGTGGCAATAGCGGGATCATGTTTAATGTAGTCGAATCTGATGATTTTGATCATGTTTGGCAAACAGGCCCTGAGATGCAAATTCTAGATAACACTTGCCATCCTGATACCAAATATCCAACCCATCGAGCAGGAGATTTATACGATATGATCGAATGTAAATATGTTACTGTAAAACCTGCTGGGGAATGGAATAAGATCAAATTAATTAGTAAAAATGGAAAGGTGGAACATTGGCAAAATGGGCATAAAGTTGTGGAATATGAAATGCATACTGAAAATTGGGCAACAATGATTGCCAATAGCAAGTTTAAAGATATGAAGAGCTTTGGATTGGCGAAGAAAGGCCATATTTCACTTCAAGACCATAGTGATAGAATTTGGTTTAGAAATATTAAAATTAAAGAATTGTAGATGATTATGGATTAAGAATTCAGGTTCTAAATGAATTGATGTGGTTTGTTCAAATAGTTGTTAAGTTACTGGTTATTGAGTACTCTACCCGATGGTTTTTATATACCGTTCCTCTGGAACTCGAAAACTAAAAATTAACTTATTTTCTTTCTACCGATATTTCGTGCCTCTGGCACTTGCAAGATTAGATAAGTGCCAGAGGCACGAAATATTGGTAGAAAAAGCATGAAAAAAGATTCCGAAAAGTTCCAGAGGAACGGTATATAAAAACCATCGGGTAGAGTAG
>CAKZSH010000061.1 GCA_937918905.1 uncultured Saprospiraceae bacterium | reverse complement strand
TAATCCATAATTTTGAATCAAAAAAAAAGGTTAATCTTTTGTATGATTAACCTTTTGTCGAGTCGCTTTTTTTTCAGCCTGAATCTTTTTTTCCTTCAACCTTTTTTCATTCAATGATTTTGGCTTTCTAGTTTTTTTACGAGGCTTTTCAACTCGGAGTGCATCTTCCAATTTTTCATAAAATTTTTCAATTGCAATTTCTTTATTTCGTTTTTGCGAACGAGATTCTTGACAAGTAATTTGCAAAATTCCTTCTTGAGAAATGATAGCCGCTAATTTTTGAACAACTAAGTCTTGTTCTTTTTCATCCAATAATTCCGTATTGAAAATATCAAATAACAGTTCCACTCTTGTGTTTACTTTATTGACATGTTGCCCCCCTTTGCCCGAACTTCGGGACATCCTAAAATTAAACTCTTTTTCAAAATTTCGATCTTTCATGTTTTCTCTATTTTTATAAACAGAGAACATACTGAGAGAAAAGATAGTTCCAAATTTGTAATTAGGATTTTAACCTTTTTTCAATAGATTCTGGATTTCTTCTGTTGTGAAAAACACCAAGTATTTTTATGGTTTTGTTACCATCATCAACAAGGAAGAAAATATTGTAAGGAAATTTTTTCATTTGGGCGCGTTGGCACGGTGTAAATTTAGGTGGAAACCTTTCTGGAAAATTTTCGATTACATCAGTTATAGAAATGAATTCTAGGTAAAAATCAATACCTAAATTTTGACTTTGATTTTCGTAATATTCAACGGTTTTATCAATATCATTTTTAGCATCAAAACCTACAATTATTTTATAAGCCATAACGTTTTCGGTATTCTTCTTTTACATCTTCAATTGTAATCCCTTCTGTTGGATTTTTATAATGTTTTTTTAATCGAATTTCTAATTCCTTTTTATCCGCTTCTGATATATCAAAATCAATATCCTCTCCTTTTTCATATTTAGAAATCAAGAAATCAACAAAATCATCCACTCTAACTATTAAATCAGTAGGCAGTAATTCTATTTTTTTTATCAAACTTGCACTATTCATATCTAAGTTTTTTTGGTCATAATTACCCTTAATCATTCCTAAGATAATCAAAATCATTCAAGTTTACAACGAAAAATGGTTTGGAATAGTTTTTCAAAACTGTCCCAAACTATCCCAAACCATCTCAACTAGTTAAAATACCTCGCCAACTCAGCACTCAATTGCTGAGGTTGTTTATATCCCACGATTTGTCCTAAAATTTGCATATTCTCATCCATCACAACCAATGTCGGATAACCAGGCACTTGAAAGAAATTAGATAACTGATGTCTTCCATTTCTACCTCGTACATTAGGTTTGTAGTTGGGATTAGCATATTCTTTCCCTTGAAATTTGACTGGATTTGGGCCTTCAGCATTAAACTTTACAGCATGAAAATTTTTACTGATTTGCTTGATAACCATAGTATCAGTAAAAGTATTTTTATCCATCATCTTACAAGGGCCACACCAATCTGTATAAACATCAACGAGTATTTTTTTAGGATTTTTTGCAACTAAAGCCTCGATGTTATTCATTTTTTTCCAAGATATTTCAGTATAATTTTCAGGCTCAACTTCCTTTGCTGGAGTTTCCGCTTTTGCTACATCAGCAGAAGGAGAAGACGAATTGGAACAAGAGAAAAGTCCAATTGCTAAAAATAGAATGATTAAATTTTTCATAATTTGAATTTTAATATGGTTTGATATATTTTTTAATTTAGGGAGTAGGTTATTTATTTCCTACTCCCTAAACTGTTTTGAAAAAAGTATTCGATCATGTTTTTGATCTTTATTTTTCATTAAAATCAATTCATAATATTCCCCTTTTGCCCAAGTGCTTATCATGCTATCAAAATAGGGACTACCAGGATTTCCTGATTGTCCAGCAGGGTACACACCGTAAGCTTTTGGTTCATCTCCAAGCTCAACAATCATTCGCCATGATGGCCCAAATGCCCAGTTTTGTTTTCCATTAGCATTGATCGCATTCAACACATCTCCGCTTCCTCCTGCTGCAATATATTCTGATCGAAAGCCTTTTAAACTTCTTACCAAGTGAGGGATTCGCATTTGTCGGTGCTTTTCCCAACTTATATATTTTCCATCCATTTTCCAATCTGCTGCAGTTTCCGCAGTTTCTTTTAATGCACTCATAGCAATATCTTTAGCGGTTTCTTTTTTGTCTTTAGTTTCTTTAAAATCAAAAAAATCATTGTCAGGCGCATTCGTCATTAATTCAATCAATCTCCAACTTTCAGGAAACAACATAGGAAAACTGTCACTTCTTAACGAATACATTTCATCCCATGTTTTTTTATAAAAGGCACGATACCAAGTTTCAAAAATTTGAGGAGCAACATCATCTTTATCATAATTGTAATCCCACTTTTTTAGAATATCAATTAGTTCTTTTTCTGTTGCACCTAATTCAGCACCTTCGACAAATTGAAAGAGAAGTGGTAACGCTTCTTCCGCTTTGATACTATAATTATCTCCTTGCAAAGCCTTCATATCATCAATGGTGATATTATTCATTTGGGCTAATTTTCTATTCAACACTCGACCTCGATAATCCTCAAAACCGCCATTATAATAATAAGGATAATCCTCATCAGCGGAGAATTGGTTGGCAGAAGCGATAAAACCACGTTCAGGATTTTTGACAAAAGGAGTTTGTTCGAAAGGAATAAAACCTTTCCAACCACTTGTCTTGGTACTTCCATCACTTACAAATCGCCCTTGTTGATCTGCTTTAATTGGAAATTTACCTTGAACTTTAATAGCGATGTCACCTTCGTTACTCGCAAACGCTACATTCTGAGCAGGATTACTAAAATCCCGTAAGCTGTTATAATATTCATCAAAATTTTTAGCTGAGTTAAGTTTGACAAATGTCATTAATTCATTTACATCACCATCATGAACCAACCATCGTAAAGCCATATCTTGATAACCATCTTCACTCAAATATCCAACTGGTCCCCAATGAGTATATCGTACTGTATCCAGAACATCAGGGCCATCTTTCACTTTAAAAGTTTCAATTTTTAAATCTGCTTTGACTACCTCACCATCCAAATAATAAGAAGTCTTATTATCATCAGCCCATTTGATAGTATACCAATCTGAAATATCATGCCCTACATTGGTAAACCCCCAAGCAATATCTTCATTAAATCCAATCACAACACCTGGCACTCCTGGTAAAGAAACCCCGTAAACATTGACTTCAGGGGTATGTATTTGTAATTCAAACCAAATAGCAGGTAGCGATAATCCTAAGTGAGGATCATTGCATAAAATAGGCCTCCCAGAAGCAGTTTTACTTCCTGATACCGCCCAGTTGTTACTACCTATAAATTCATACGGTTTTTCATGTGGTTGATGATGAATCGCTCCGATATCAGGATTGGAAGCAGTAGGAATCGTAGCGGCTTCAAAGTCCCATTCCACACTTTTAGGGATAATTGGAGATTCTTTGGAATTTCTTTCAGGGTAGAGAAAATCAAAAACTTCTTGTCCAAAAGTATTTAAAGCATTAGTAGATTCCAGATCCATTTCTCTTGAAGCCAAGTCCTCAGCCATTGCTTTCATAAAAATGGCAGTTTTTAAAGTTGTCCATTCTTCTGGTTCATAATCTAATATTTTAAATTCAATCGGGTAGTCTTTTGGAGAAAGGGAATTGACATAAGCATTTACACCAGCAGTATAAGCTTCCACATATTTATAAACTTCAGGAGTTGATTTCCATGTTTTTAAAGTATTCTCAGCTGCAAAGACTAGTCCTTTTCGACGTTGGCCTTTATCTCGATTGACTGCAATAGACCCCACTACTTCTGATAATCTTCCACTTGTGGCACGAGTAGAAAAATCCATTTGCCATAACCTGTTTTTGGCTTCAATAAAACCTTGGACCGTTACAGCATCTTCTAAATTTTCAGCAAAAATATGAGGAACCATTTTGTCATCAAAGGAAACATTTACAGGAGCGACTAAATTCATTGTTGGAAGCACGTCAAATGTTTGAGCGGCATCTTGACTTTCAGCATTTTGCCAAAAACCTGTATATGGATTTAACAATTTTCCTAAAGGTGGAACTGCTGTACTTAATGGAATTTGGTTATTGAATAGGTAAGTCAGCCCAATGGTGAAAAGAAGTGATATCAGAAATTTGATTTTACTCATCTTAGTTTTGTCTTGTATTATTAACTGATGTTACGCAAAAAAGATTACGCACGAAATATTTTGAATTTTTCAACGCTGAGACGCTGAGACACAGAGTTTGTCGAATACCTTATTGAGGTCGCAGAGGATTTTTATTAAAATAAAAATGAGCAAAGATGCAGA
>CAKZSH010000060.1 GCA_937918905.1 uncultured Saprospiraceae bacterium | reverse complement strand
CGAATAAATTTTGAATACACGTTATTCGAATCGTCAAGCGAAGCGACCGTCCACCGTCAAGTGAGCATAGCGAACGACCGTCTACCGTAAAAAAAAAAAGCATGAAAAACATATTCCTTTCCAACAGATTCTTTTTACTATTTGCGGTTATCATTGGAGTATTCGTATTGAGTTTTCCGTTTGATTTTTTATTTCCTGTAGCGCAGACCTTGTTTGTGTTAGGGTTAGTTTTAGTGGGCGTAGATGTAATGTTACTATTTGGGAAAGGAGAGAAAGTAAAGATTCGAAGATTTTTACCAAAAGTATTTTCCTTAGGCGATCCTAATCGAGTACAAATTGAATTAGAAAATCTTTCACAGCAAACATTTAAACTACGAGTCATTGATGAAATTCCAGTTCAATTTCAAATTCGAAATTTTGAAAAAGTTTTAGAATTAGAACCGGAAGAAGAGCAAAGAGTGGTTTATTATTTGACTCCAAAATCGAGAGGTGAATATACTTTTGGTGCAGTCAATGTTTTTTTAGAATCTTTTTTGGGCTTGGTACAACGTCGGCAGCGACATACGTATCCAATGAGCTTACCTGTATATCCTTCTATTGTTCAAATGAAAAATTTAGGACTCAAAGCTTTTGACCGAGTCTCATATTCGACAGGTATCAAGCAGATTAGAAGGGTGGGACATAGTTACGAATTTGAGCAAATTAAAAACTATGTGAGAGGAGATGATTATCGAAGTATTAATTGGAAAGCAAGTAGTCGTCGAGCGGCCTTAATGGTCAATCAATATCAAGATGAACGAGCGCAACAAATCTATTCGATTATTGATAAAAGTCGAGCGATGCGGATGCCATTTGATGGATTGAGTTTGATGGACTATGCAATCAATACAAGTTTGGTGATGTCAAATGTTGCTTTGCAAAAACATGATCGAGCAGGGTTGCTAACTTTTTCCGACATCATCGGTACGACGATTAAAGCGGAAAGAAAACCCAACCAACTGAATAAAATTTTAGTCGCACTTTATAAAGAAAAAGAACGTGACCTTGAAGCGAATTATGAGCTACTCTACCATTCTGCTCGAAAATTAATTAAAGGTCGTAGTCTCTTGATGCTCTATACCAACTTCGAAAGTATGTATGCATTGGAACGGGTGCTTCCTATTTTACGTCGTATCAATACGTTACATTTACTCGTAGTTGTCTTTTTTGAAAATACAGAAATCAATGATTTTGCAAAACTAAAAGTGGAAACTACTCAAGATATTTACCATCAAACGATTGCTCAAAAATTCCTCAATGAAAAATCGCAAATGGTACATAAATTAAAACAATATGGTATTCAAGCCATCCTTTCTAAACCGCAAGATTTGTCGGTGAATTCTATTAATAAATATTTGGAGTTGAAGTCGAGAGGGTTGATTTAGGGTGGTGCTTAGTGATTAGTAATTGGTGATTCGTTCGAATAACGAGTTCCAATTACTAATCACGATTTACTAATCATGAACCACTACCAACCTTAGCCTTTTTCAAATATTTAACATACCCATTTAAAAGTTTTAGGCATTTTTCTTATTGAATTTGTAATCTTTTTAAAGTTTCTCTTTCAATATATTTTTCATCATAAGCTGTAATTAAGTGTTCCAATGTCTCTTCAAGTGATCCTTTTGAAATTCTACAAAATCTTACATTTTCTTGATAATAATGTCTTCCTTGTCCTTCAGCAATATTGGCTGTAACAGATCGGGAAGCATCGAGTATTTGAGATGTCAAAAGAAATTTTTCAGAGGGTGGGAAATTGTCCTTAACGACTTTCGAAATTTCTGTTCGAAATTTTCTGCATTCTTTATAGACATCTAAATCTGTGAAGCGATGGTAAATCATAGTATGGTATGCGTTTGTTTCTCTAAAATTAAGAAAAAGTTGTAGTAATTAGTGGCTAGTGATTCGTTATTCGAACTAATCACTATTTACGAATCACGAACCACTATCAAATTACAGAATTATGACATTAAAATCACAAACATGGAATACTTTTGTATAGTAAAACTATGTTCAAAATAAAGTATGCTCAATAATTTCAAAATATTAACAATTACGCACAAAAATGTGCCGCTCAAAGCATTGAGTCAGTTTATAGTCCCCTCCGTTGATGAAGCAGAGTTGGAAGGGAAATTGAATATTTTGAAAACCCAATTTGAGATAGAAGAGCTAATGTATTTAGCAACTTGTAATCGGGTGATGTATTTTTTTTATACAGATCAGAATATTTCAGATACTTTTGTGACTAAATTTTTAGCTCAAGCCAATATAGATTTTCAACCTAATTTAATTGAATATTATGAAAATGCCATCACCTTATTGGAAGGTCATGATGCCTTAGAGCATTTGTTAGAAGTTGCTGCTTCGATCGATTCGATGGTCATTGGAGAGCGTGAGATCTTACGACAATTACGAACAGCTTTTGAGCAATGCAATGGTTGGAATTTGACAGATGACCATATTCGAATGGCAATGCAGCTTTCAGTTGAGACTGCAAAAAAAGTATATTCAAATACTCGAATTGGAGAAAAACCAATTTCGGTTGTTTCCTTAGCGATTCAAAAATTATTGCAATCGCAATTTCCAAAAACTGGAAAGCTACTTTTGATAGGTGCAGGGCAAACGAATCTCTTGGTGACTAAGTTTTTGAAAAAACATCAATTCGAAAATGTTACCGTTTTCAATCGGACAATTGGAAAGGCAAAATCTTTGGCAGGAATGGTTGGAGGAACGGCTTTTTCTTTAGAAAAATTAAATACGTACCAAGATGGTTTCGATGGAATCATTATCTGTACAGGTTCGGATACGGCTTTGTTGAATGACGAATTATATGCTCAACTTTTGCAAGGTGATGATACTAAAAAATTGATTATTGATTTAGCGATTCCTAATAATGTCGAAAAATCTGTAGTCGAAAACTTCAATGTAAATTACATCGAAATCGAAAACCTTAAAAGTTTAGCCAAAGAAAATATGGCTTTTCGACAAAACGAAATTTCCAAAGCCAAAGAAATTATTGTGGAACGATTAATTGAATTTAATAAAATACATCAACAACGTCAAATCGAAAAAGCGATGCGACATGTTCCTCAACAAATCAAAGCTGTCAAAGCACATGCAATGAATGAGGTTTTTAAAAAGGATTTGGAAAACCTAGATGAGGATGCTTTGGAGGTGTTGGAACGAGTGATGAATTATATGGAAAAAAGATGTATTAGTATTCCAATGAAGGCGGCGAAGGATTCGGTTTAGCCTAGCCCCCAACCCCTAAAGGGGCGTTTTGGCTTTCCCTTCGAACTAGGGAAACTAATAATCGAAAGGGTGTAGAATAAAAATAGGTCAGGGAATTATTTTCAAATATGTGAAAATAATTCCCTGATTTATTTTAGGAAGTTTCTTACCTATATAAAAATAAATGTCCATCGAAGGGAAAGCCAAAACTCTCCCGAAGTTTCGGGAGTCGGGGGCTTCAGTTTCCCGCTTGAACACTCTCCTCCATCCCTCTTCCTACACTTACAATCTTTAAAAATTTCTGATTCGTTTTCAATTCCGTTTTTGACAAAGGAGGTTTTTGATAATAAGTTTTTAATAAATCTGCATGTTCGGTATTTAAAAAACGAACCGTCTTGCCTCGGATATAACCTCGGTTTCCATTTGCAGATTGCACATATAAATAAGGTGAAATTTTCTTTACCCCATTTTGCATAAATATTTTTTCAAAATGTTTGATAATGACAAATGGAATATTAGGATTCAATTCCTCCACTTTTTCAGAAAGAAAAGAAGGTTCTGATTTTAAGAAAATTTTAGATTTACTCACAATGACTCCTTTTAGAGCATTTCGATTTTCTTTGTAAAATTGTTCGAAACGTTTTTTTCGTTTGTCCCAAGCATAAGTGTAGGTGACAAATTCAAGGCATCGCTCTTGTGTTTGACTTTGGGAATCATATTTATAGGGCAAACTAAATCTTTTACATTTTACATAATCCACAAATTCTACTCTTATACTTTGAGGACTAACTTCGATGGATTTAAACATAGCAGGTGAAATCAAATCA
Organism: uncultured Saprospiraceae bacterium; assembly: GCA_937918905.1. Lineage (GTDB taxonomy): Bacteria > Bacteroidota > Bacteroidia > Chitinophagales > Saprospiraceae > CAJQQY01. Next base: position 71,606 of record CAKZSH010000060.1, on the reverse strand, counting down.
TCATCGTAAGTCAATGTCATTCGTTCATCCAATACTTTTTGCAGCGTACCTGATTGAATGGAAAATATTTCAAACAAGCGATTTTCCAATTCACTCGAAGAAGTAAAACTTTTGGTTTGCAATAAAAATTCAGGGGTGCCATCATTCGTCAAATCTTTCATTTGCATCACGTTCAATTCGGTTCGTCCCATTGCACTTTGGCTTTCGTAATTGATGTGGACAGACTGACCATGTTCATTGGTAATGACAAGATAGTACTCATGGTAAGTAGGATTTAAAAAATCATTGTCATGTAAATTGTCTCGACCTTCCACAGCAGCAATCCAAGTGACAGATTTTTCAAAACCATTATTTAATTCAATTTTTTCTTTGTGGTAAGATTTTAATAAAGGATTGATTTTTTCTTCATTTAAGATAACGGCAATGCCATCTCCAAAAATCCATCCTTCTTCACCAGTTTTAGTACGTACTCGATACCATTTGAATTTTTGATTTTGAGCATCATCCAAATGTTCCAAAGCGGACTCTTCCAATATTTCTAGCAATACTCCTTCAGTAAATCGAGTATTGGATTGATCAAAGTAATTACTGTCAGGATACATTGTCACCGTATTCAAAACCGTTGCCACTCGACTCTTGAAAATCAGATCAGAACCTTTCGCATTGAAAGATACTGCTAGAAAAAATACCATCCATAAAAATCTAAATTTCATGTTTTCAGGTTTGTTTTTAAAATAATTGAGGGTCTCAGTTAGGTTGGTTAAGATTCTGATAGGTTGTAAAGAAGACTTTTGTTATACAAAATTAAGCAAAATCCATGCTATTTATGTTAAATTTACCAACTTTGAAAGCCTTTTGGCATTATCACAAATCGTTGAATAGCTTGACTTTTTTCCAAAACTTAAATAAAACGAACGATGAACAAACATTATTTCTTTTCGATTGGTCTCCTTTTGACTTTTGTTTTTTTTCAAAACAATACATTTGCGCAGCGTGATTTTTCAAAAGTAGAAATCAAAACAGAACAAGTTTCAGATAATATTTACATGTTAGTTGGGAGTGGTGGAAACATTGGAGTATGTGTAGGAGAGGATGGTGTATTTATGATTGATAGCCAATTTGGGCCATTGAGTGAAAAGATTTCTAAAGCAATTTCAGCACTCAGTTCTCAACCAATTAAGATACTTTTTAATACTCATTGGCATGGCGATCATACAGGCGGTAATGAAAATTTTGGAAAAAAGGACGCAATGATTATTGCGCATGATAATGTAAAAGAAAGAATGAGTACGGAACAAAAACGTGCTTTTAGAAAACCTACTCCTGCCGCCCCTCAAGTAGCACAACCTGTGATCACTTTTAATGATAAAATGTCATTTCATTTGAATGGAGAAGATATTTTGGTATTCCATTTTCACCATGGACATACGGATGGAGATGCGATTGTATATTTTCCCAAAAGTAATGTTATACATATGGGTGACACTTATTTTAAAGGACGTTTTCCATACATAGACTTAGGCTCGGGTGGAGATGTGGAAGGTGTTTTAAAAACGATTAATGAAGTACTCTTTTTAGCTGATGAAGATACTAAAATAATTCCAGGACATGGTGCCTTATCCAATAAAGAAGAATTGATGGAGTATCGAGATGTCATTACGATTTGTAGAGATCGAGTGAAAAAAGCAATTGCTTCGGAGATGACATTGGAAGAAATTAAGGCTTCGAATTTGACAAAAGAATATGATGAAGAATGGGGTGGTGGATTTATAAAACCAGATAAATTTATTGATATTTTATATTCTGATTTGACAAAGGAGGAGGAGTGATGTTTCGCTTCGCTGATTGTTGGATGGTTTGATTGTTATCGAATAACTGGAATTCAAAGATATTCATAACAATCAAACCATCCAACAATCAGCGAAGCGAAACCATCTATCAATCATTAAAACTCCATTTTAGGAAGCTTCTTTTTAATTGGTTGACCATTTCGAGTACGGAAATCTTTCACCTTTCCAATGTTAGCTGAAAGCGTAATACCTCCAAAGAAAAACAAATCATTATTGCTGGAGTCTCCTCTTTCCATACCTGTTGGATCTTCTACAAGGTTAGGATCATATTCTAATTTTCGATAAGAAAGTGCAGCAGCAAAATCCCCTTTTTCTTCTGCCAAAATTTTTAAGTCAGGGTATTTTGTACTCACATCATCAAGGTAATCGGTAAGTGTATATCGGATTCCGAATTCCAATCCTACATTTATTTTTTCATTGATATTGAATTTCACTCCTAATCCCGCAGGGATTCCAATGGTAAATTGTTGGTAAGGAGCATCGTAACCAGAAAGCCCTTGTCCCTCTGTTCCAAGTGGTTGTAAATCATACCATTGCCCATTTAATTCTGCTTGTGGATTAAAATACACACCAGAGATACCTGCAAAAACATATGGAGTCGTGACATGTTCCTTCGTTGCAATATTATAATTGATAAAATTATATTCAGCGGTAATTCCAATTTCGTAAAGGTCGGTTTGGAAACTTAAATTTCTAGTTCTATGTCCTTTGCTAATTTGAGCGTTGTGGTCAGAACCTTTTAAAAGACCTTTGTAAAAATGCCCTTTAACGGCAAAATGTCCTGTGAAATTATATCGACCAAATGCTCCAAATGCAGGTGCATATCCTGAAACTTCCATAATATTTGGAGCCAAATCTCCTTGGTAATTGGAGACGCCAGCAAAAATACCTGCTTCAAAATATTGAGCGGAAAGAGAAGTTTGGAGTACGATAAAAAGTATTAGAATTGAAAATATTTTTTTCATAATTACTTATTATTAAAGATGAAGATTTCTGTTGTAAGAAAAAAAATCTATCTTTTTGCGCGTGATTTAATTTTAACGTTCTTTGATAAATTCCGTTTATCGAAGAACCAATTTTAAAATGTAGAGAGTTATCAACTCCATAATTCATTTCTAAAACCATGCTTGATTTTCCATTTTACTCATAAGAAAAATAAATTATGTGACAGGATTTTTTTGAACAAGTGTATTATGATTGTGAGTATCGAGTATTGCGATAGCAGTATCCCGATACTTCATACTCATTTCTCACATCCATTTCCCAACATATATTGTTTGTAATCATACATTTATATCGTACCTAAAATCTAATTTTAAATTCCTATTTTGTTCGATATTTTTAAACAACCACATACTATAAATGCTCATAAAAACTTATGCTAGCCACGTTGAAGGGGTGGAAGCACAAACTATAACCGTAGAAGTAAACGCTGGTGGCCCTGCTGGCGATGGGAAAGATTTTTTGAAAATGGTTGGCTTGCCTGATAATGCCGTCAAAGAAGGATTCGCCCGAATCTTAGCTGCAATTTCCAATATTGATATGCGCTTGCCTCGAGTCAAGTTTGTAGTTAATCTTGCTCCTGCTGATTTACGCAAGGAAGGTTCTGCTTATGATTTGCCGATTGCAATTGGACTACTGGCAAGTACTGCTAAGATGGGAATTGAAGATATTGATAAATATGTTTTTATGGGCGAGCTTTCATTGGATGGAGGATTGCGTCCCATCAAAGGGGCATTACCGATTGCGATTCAAGCTAGGAAGGAAGGTTACAAAGGTTTGATTTTACCTAAACAAAATGCTCGGGAGGCGGCGATTGTCAATAACCTTGAAGTGTTTGGAATTGAAAATATTCGTGAAGTCGTAGATTTTTTTGATAAAAAAACAACACTCACACAAACGATAGTTGATACCCGAACTATTTTTACAGAAACCCAAAATATTTATTCCGTTGACTTCTCCGATGTTAAAGGGCAAGAGAATATCAAACGTGCTTTGGAATTGGCAGCAGCAGGCGGTCATAATGTAATTTTGATTGGGCCACCGGGAGCAGGTAAAACGATGTTGGCAAGAAGACTACCTACGATTTTGCCTCCTTTGAATTTACATGAAGCATTGGAAACGACTAAAATACATTCTGTTGCAGGAGCACTTCCGGCAGGTTCTGCTTTGGTTTCTACTCGCCCATTTCGATCACCGCATCATACGATTAGTGATGTGGCATTGGTAGGTGGCGGTTCGAATCCTATGCCAGGAGAAATTTCGATGGCACATAATGGGGTTTTGTTTTTAGATGAGTTACCTGAATTTAAACGAACGGTTTTGGAAGTGATGCGGCAGCCGATGGAGGAAAGGAAAGTGACCATTTCAAGAGCGAAAATTACGGTGGACTATCCTGCGAGTTTTATGTTGGTAGCAAGTATGAATCCTTGCCCATGTGGTTTTTATAATCATCCTGATAAAGAATGTGTGTGTAGTCCTGGAGTGGTAAAAAGATATTTAAATAAAATTTCAGGGCCGTTATTGGATCGGATTGACTTGCATGTGGAAGTGACTCCTGTGAGTTATGAAGAATTGGCAGACTACACGCCTTCAAAAGAAAATAGTGAAAGTATTGTCGAACGAGTCATCAAAGCAAGAGCGATTCAAACGGAACGGTTTAAAGATTATAAAGATATTCATGCCAATGCACAAATGCCGAGTCGATTGGTACGTGAGGTTTGTCAACTAAATAAACCCGGAATTACATTGTTAAAAACGGCAATGGAAAAATTACAACTTTCTGCGAGAGCATATGATCGGATTTTAAAAGTGGCTCGAACGGGGGCGGACTTGGCTGGGAGTGAGGATATAAAAATTGAACATTTGGCGGAGGCGATTCAGTATCGGAGTTTGGATCGAGAGGGATGGAGTGGGTAGCATGTTTCTCAAAATTTCAAATGCCGAGGATATTCAAAAAAGTATATTATCAGGTATGTTTTCCATAGCCATCGGATGTAAATCCGACGGCTATGTATCAACATACTATGGACACATTATATTGAAGATGTTTTTATTTTAAAACAGGAATCAACTTCGTTTTCAAATCAGGCATTTCCGTAAAATCATCAATAGGAAACATCGGCCGTTCGATTCTTTTATAATCTAATCGTTTTAGATCTTGGTCAACTCCACCAGGAGTCAAAGCCATCAGCCAATCTTTTTGAATATCAAATAATTCAGGAACGAGGTAACCAATTTTTACAAAAACAATATCAGCCGTTCTAATATCCAAACCTAATTCGGTAAAATCTTTTTCATAGTGATAAGGTTTTCGTTTTTTTGTAACAATTACTTTACAATTATTTATTTTTACGACAACTTCCACTTCAGCATTTTTATCACCTTCTTTTATTGCTTCAACAGTACCCGTCAATTTGATAGGAGGCGCGTATCGATTATCCACTTCCGCTCCTACAAATGCAGAAACTTTTCCACCTTTGCCAACTTTCATTGCAGCTTCAATTAATTGTGGGCCAGGGATGGAAGCGTAAATAACAGTAGGAGAAGTATTTTTATTTAAGTCAGGGCGATTTAAAATTTCATTTAAAGTCCAAGTCACATCACCTGCACCTCCAGCCGTAGGATTATCTCCCATGTCGCTAATAAAGAAAGGTTTTGTTTTGCTGGCAACTGCTTTTTGAATAGCATCATCCAAAGTAGTCGTAGGTGCAACAAATTCAAATTTATCTCTAGCCTCCCAAAAAGCATTCGCCAATTCTTCAGCAGCATTCGAGACTTCTTTTTCATCATCTCCGACCGCCATCACTACGCCATGATTTCGAGGTTCATCAGCCCAAGGGTATCCCATCCAAATAGCTGCATCAATTACGCCAGAGGTTTCGGTGAGTGGCTGCACTTTGGCGTAGACACTTTTACCAGGTTCAACTCTCGTACTTGTTTTTTCTCCAGGTAAAAGAATGGGAACTTTTATCCATGCTTTATATTTCGGTTTGCCTTTTCCACTTTCCAATCTTTTCACCAAATTTTCTGCCGCACGTTTTTTCGATTCCATTGCATCTTCATGCGGTGCCATTCGATAGCAAGTGATTAAATCGGTATGCTCCGCCAACCTCTGTGAAACATTACCATGCAAATCCATGGAAGTAGAAATGATGGTTTCATTCCCAACTACTTCTCTGATTCGAACTATAAAATCTCCTTCGGGATCATCTATTCCTTCTACACTCATGGCTCCATGAATATCAAAGAAAATGCCATCGTAGGGTAAATCTTCTTTCAATAATTTTAAAGTTTTTCCTACCAAAGATTCGTAAGCCTCACGAGTAACGATTCCCCCAGGTAAGGCATGACCTCTTACGGTTGGAAACCATTCTGCTCTTTTTCTAAGATCTGCGGTTTCGCCTAAAAAAGGATATTGAAAAAAAATTCCTTTTTTATATTTAGCATGAAATGCTTCTTCTAAAGTTTTGGCAGGGGAAAAAGTACTCGATTCAATTGCGATTCCTGCGATGGCAATTCTTGGAAGTTGATCTTCTTTTTTATTGCATGAAAAAAGTAAGACGATTAAAAATCCTAGCATTAGGCGAGATGAGAAGTTTTTCATTTTTCGTTTTGTTATTTGTTGTAAATTATTAACTGATGTTACACACAAAAATATATTTAGTATTGAACGCTGAGTCGCTGAGACGCAAAGTTTGTCGAATAACTTATTGAGGTCGCAGAGTATTTTTCTTTGAAAAATATAAGCAGAATTCGCAAAGCCTTTTATCTATAACATTTTAAATCTCTGTAACTCTACTCATTTTTATTTTAATAACAATACTCCTCGGCCTCAATAAGTTATTCGACAAACTTTGCGTCTCAGCGACTCAGCGTTCAATACTAAATATAATTTTGTGCGTAACATCAATTACAAAAAAGGAATCAATAAATTTAACCAAGAGGCGCAGTTGTTTTCCTATTTCTTAAATAAAAAAAGAACAAACTTATTGGTCTAAGTTATTGTTTCCTTTTTACTTAATTGTCAAAAAAACTTATTCGTTTTGAATCAAACTTTCAATAGCTACCAATTCACATGATTTCCAGTTTTGTAAAATTTTATAAATATAATGTTTTTGAAATTCAGTTCTTGCAGAAGTTTCGCAGATCATCACCACTTCGTCTTTTTCGAAAAGTAATTCACCCTTTCCAAAAGTATGACTGATACCCGTTAAAAACTCATGTTGTTGTTTGATCGTGATTTTTTTATCAGTTGTTGCTTTTTTATAAAACCGAACAGGAGCGTTATAATTATGTAGAAAAATAGTGTACTCGTTTGGCGTTTGGACTTGTTTTATAAATTGCTGATACCTTAAATTTTCAGGGACTGTCCATAATTTATTGACGGTATAACTATTGGAAACTCTTGAAAAATAAGGTTGACCGAATACTGCAACTAGAAATAGAACAGTCAACAAAGAAGTGTTTTTTATAGAGGTAAACATAAAATACTTGATACTTTCCAAAAGCTTCTCAATGCCTACTGCAACTACAATTGCCAACAATGGATAGACAGGAGCATCATACCAAATCAAACTAGTTTTCGAAAATGAAATGACCAACAGATAAAAAACAGAAATGTATAACAATATTTTTACAAATCTTTGAACTCCTTCTTTTTCGTAAAAAGAAATCAACAAAGCGAAAGGAATAAAATACAACCAAGGAGAAAAACGCCCTTCCCACATTTTTCGAAAATAAAAATAAAACTCTTTTTCATTCCCTTCCAATGAAGTGAGATATCTTCCTCCAAGTTCATTTTCCCAAACCGCTTGAAGGTATCCTTCATTATATTGTTCTCTTAAAAAATAATAACCTGCTGCCAAAAAGAGAAAACTAATCAATGCGAAATAAGTATGTTTGTTTTTCAACAAAGGAATGATTTTTTTTGCTACCAAAAGGTAAATAAACATACCGGGGAGAATCATCAGACCTGCAATACCTTTGGTCAATACCGCTAGTGCAAAACTGATTGCGATAAAATAAAGGAGTTTAGTTTTTTCTTTTTCTTCTTCCGAATTTGCCCAAGCAATAAAAAGTAAACTCGAAAGTGTTGTCCAAAAAATAAGGAAAGCATCATAGTCACCTGTGCGGGTAACATGATCTGTAACATAGCCAGTAGTGGTCACTAGAACTAAAGCTGCCATGTAACCGAGTACTTGATTTTGTAATGTTTTTTTACAAAAAAAGAAAACCAATAAAATGGTTCCTAGTCCAGCAAGTGCAGAAGGTAGCCGAAGTGCCAGTTCATTGCAACCGAATATTTTCATAAAAACAACCTGTACCCAAATCAAAAGTGGAGGTTTGGTATTCCACATATCGGGTTGTCCCTCAAAGTGGGGGATGAGCCAATTTCCATTTTGTAACATTTCAATTGCATTATTGGCAAGCCTTGATTCATCCCATAATTTCATGGGCATCGTATCAAGATTAAGGAATAGCGGAACAGCACAGACAACTATAAATAGTAGGAAAGTTAAAATAGATTTGGATTGCATATTTTTTTATAGTTGTTCTCAATTGTAAAACAATTTGAAGCGGTTGGACAAATATACTGGTTTTGCAAAAAAAAATCGGTATTAAGTCTAATGTCTTCTTTACCTTTAAATATGTTTTTGGAAAAAAAATCATCATTTACAATATCATTATTTTTTTTATTTGCAATTGCGTCATCTTTGATGATTTCGCTTGCACGGGTAAATGATGGTGCTGCAAATGACGATCATATTGAGGTGGCAGAATTTATTTTTAATGAAGGAGAAATACCCGAGCCACAACGATGTTGGCAATGTTATCATCCCAAGTTTTATCATTATTCAGTAGCTAAGTTATCACAATTTTTCAATTTAGAAACGAAGGCATTCCGTACTATTTTAGCACAACTTATTAATGCAATCGCAGGCATTTTTACCCTTTTAATGTGTTGGATATTTATAAAAAGACAACCTTTTGAAGATCATATAAAGTTATTGTCATTTGCCATGATTGCTTTGAATCCAAGATTTATCGCTATCCATGCTCAAGCTTCCAATGATGCATTTTTAATTTTGTTTGGAACTATAATTCTATTTGCACTTTATAAGTTGATCGATAAATTTGACCTAAAATACTTTTTAGTTTTATTGATGATTTCCATTCTAGCAGGTCTCACAAAGGGAAATGCATTTATATTAATCATAGGTGTTGTTATTATTTTTTTTATAAAAATAATATTAAACTTAAAAAAGAGCTGGAAAAGCTATTTTGTAAGTTTATTGTTTTTTATAATTACAACAACATTTTTCGTTGGGTACTTCGGAGAGTATTTTGATAATTACAAAAAATATGGGAAGCTAGTTGTTTATAACACTCCAGTTACGGATGCGCCATATTTAATTGAAAAAACTACTTTTCGTCGCCCTGGAATACGATCTGTTGCAGAAGGATATTTTACTTTTAGGTTAATTGATATGCTTCAAAATCCAAAGATTACCAATGAATATAATGATGAGTATCCTCTACATCGAACCTCTCTTTGGTCACAACTGTATGGAAGATCGAATTTTATATATTTTGATAATTGGCCTGCTGGGAAATGGCAATCCACGAACCCTACCATGATGAACATAGGAAGAGTTTCATTAGTATTGGGAATGATTCCTTTGATTTTATTTTTAATTGGATATTTAAAAGATTTGAAAAAATGGATTGGGTTATTTTTTAGAAAAAAATGGAACTCTATCAATGATAATCAGGATTGGATATTCCATATTTTTATTTTTGGATTTGTAGCTTTTATTATTCTTTTTACGGCTACGGGTAGAGATTATAGTTTTATGAAAATCATTTATTTGCATCCATGTATTTTAGCAATATTGATTCCTTTGTTAAAAGGATTTGAATATGGTTTTAAATTTTTCGGTAGGAGCAAATGGAAGTTAGTGGGGTTTTATTTGGTTATGTTTTTATTGTTCACTTCTTATTGTATTCCTATTTTAAATTTAATTTCAAATTTGTTGGAAACATAAGATTAGTGCATACACAAGCACGAGTCAAGGTTTGACTTTCCAAGTCAAGCCTTGACTTATGAGAACATCAATATAAAATAAAGTCAATAGAAAAAGGAGGTCAATAAAAGTCAAAGCCTGACTTTTTAAGTCAGACCTTGACTCGTATCGGTATGGTGTAAAAAAAATGAGCGTCTAACCGAATGGTTAGACGCTCAAATTGTTTGCGAATTTTTGAAGCAAAAATTATCTTCTCAAAAATCGACCAAAGGCTTTCATACCCATATTAGCCAAATCATCCATGATACTACCGTCACCATCTTGATCTAAGAATTTTCCAATCATACCTAATTCTTTACGTTTTTGCGTAGAAGATTGAACCGATTGATTTAAGATATCAGCTAGACCACCTTGGTCAAGGTTTTGTTCTCTCTTTTGTTTACCTAACATACCCATTACAATAGGAGCCAGCATAGCCATCAAGTTACCCGTTTGTCCGCCACCAAGTCCACTCATTTTACTGATGACTTCGATTGCATTAGCTTGTTTTCCACCTAAGATATGTTTTAAAATTCCAGTACCATTTAACATACTACTTTGAGTTTGTTGTTGCTGTTGAGGAATATTACCAGTCGCATACCCCATCAAGTCATCAAGGATACTACCATCATGATCTCTATCCAAAGCACCTGCCAAAGCACCAGCACCTTCAGGAGTAGCTGCATTTTTTGCCAAAGCAGAAGTAATCATAGAAATAATTCCAGAAGCTGCATCAGCAGTTTGGTTTTTATCAGCACCTCCCAGTTGTCCTGCAAGTTGCTCTACCAATCCCTCCGAGAGTTGTCCTTCTAGTAAATCAATTAAGTTTGCCATATTTTTTATTAAAATTTTAGTAAATCTCGAATAATCGAGACATGTGAGTAAATAAAAGTTTATATTATAAACTCCCAATGAGGAGCAAATTAAATTATTTAAATCAATTGATAATCAGGTGTTTATGTTTTTTTCGTTCTTTGACAAATTCCGTGGTCAGTTAAAAGTTGGAAGCAAAAACGACCGAAGGAAGTGTTGATTTCGACTTTTAACTGACTCATAAACACGGAATTTGTCAAAGAACCCATTTTTTTATACTAAAACATATTAGTAGCATAATTTATGTGTATAAATGAAAGTGAATCGGAGTGGAAGTTTTTAAAAATCAATAATCACATTTTTTCAAAAGTTAATATTCCATGAATTCAATTAAACCGTATATTTTAATATTGATATTATTTATTGGCTTTTCAGGAGTGGTTGCGCAACAATTACATACTCCTCAAGAGGTGCTACAATATATGAAAAAATCTTCAATAGAATATCAAATCGATTCTGTGGAGGTTTCTAAAAAACCTATTTCTTTTCCATTAATAGAGACGGGACAAATTTTGATTAGTAACGATCAAGAAATTCAGATTCAACAAAATTCCTTTTTTCTTCCTAGAAAGGCTAAAAAATATCGTAAAAAAGCTCGAAAGGCTGTAAGGAAAAATAATTTTTCTAAAGCTAAAAAATATTACAAAAAAGCGATTGGGGAAGCTCCTGACCAAACTGAATTGATTCATGAGGTTACCGATTTTTATTGGGAAAATGAAAAGATGGAGGAGTTAATATTTTTGGAAAAAAAGGTAATTGAAACCAATCCAATAGATTTTTTGGCTCATGCTAAGTTAGCTGTTGCTTATCAAAATATCAATGAAAAAGAAAAAGCATTAGAACATATCATTACTGCTCATTTGTATAATCGCAACCATCCTAGAATTATTCAACAATTAAAAAGTATTTTTCAAGAACATAGAATGGACTATCAAGATTATTCTTTTTTTCCAAAATATCGAATCATTAAGGTCGATGAAAAAATTGTGGTAGAAGCAATGGATGCGCCTTGGAGATCATTTGGAGCTTGTAAGGCTCTTTGGCAAAATGAGGAAGATTACCGAAAACAAATGAGTCATCTTGCAAATGTTAGCTTAAACCAAATTGAACAAAAAGAATGTTTGCTCAATGCATTGATTACTTATAATGGAATGAAAACAGGAAAAGAAAATTTTCCTCTACTTGATATTTTAGGCACTTCTCTTCAACATGGAATGGTGGATGATTTTATTCTTTATGAAATCCAATTACGGAATGACCCGAACCTGATTCATTTTTTGACTAAAGAAAAAATTGATAAAGTTATTAAGTATTTGAAAACCATTCGAGTACATCAAGACATTGTTGAAGAATAGTTTGAATTCAGGAGAGTTAAGAGAGAAGAAATAAGATGACTCAAAATCTATATTCTTATTTCTTCCCTCTTTTATCTTTTTATTCAAAATATAAGGTTATTTATAAACCGTTCCTTACCTTCATTTTTCAATTAAAAATCGATCATTTACTCTCATTGATTTGAAATGAAAAAATTAAACATAGCTATTATTACGGGAGGGGTCGTCGCAGAACGTGGCATCTCTCTCAAGAGTGCGAAAACAATTTATAAACATCTTAATCGCAGAAAATATAATCAATACCTCATTGATTATGATGGTAAAAATTTCGTCGAACTATCTTCTAAAAAGAAGTTGAATAAAAATGATTTCTCTTTTACTAAGGATAAGAAAAAGGTGAAATTCGATCTTGCATTTTTAATGTTACATGGAAGTCCTGCAGAGGATGGAAGGCTCCAAGGTTTTTTGGATGTGATGGGCGTACCTTATACAGGATGTGATCATTTTGTAAGTAGCCTTACTTTTGACAAACAAGCATGTAAGATTTTTTTAAAAGATTTTGACATCCCAATGGCGGAATCCAAACTTGTACTCAAAGGAGAAAAATTAAATATAAAAGCAATTTCAAAAGTAGGTTTTCCGCTTTTTGTAAAACCCAATAAAAATGGAAGTAGCTACGGCGTAACCAAAGTGGATGCTGCTAAGGATATTCGACCTGCTGTGGAAAAGGCATTTCAATTTGATAACGAAGTTATCATCGAAGCTTTTTTAAAAGGTCGTGAATTTTCAAATGGTGTATTTCGAAAAGGAGATGAAGTTGTAGTCTTGCCGATCACAGAAATTATTTCGCAAAACGAATTTTTTGACTTCCAAGCCAAATATGAAAATGCAAGTGAGGAAGTCACTCCTGCTAAATTATCAAAAAAAGATACAAAGACTTGCCAAGCACTTTCTAAAAAATTATATCAAATTCTTAGATGCAAAGGCATGGTGCGATTTGATTATATCAGAATGAAAAATACTTTTTATTTTTTAGAGGCGAATACGATTCCAGGTTTTTCAAATGAAAGTATTTTTCCTCAACAAGCAATCGCCTCAGGGATAACGATTAAAGAATTATTAGATTTCATAGTCGAGGAAAGGATGAAGGAGAACTAAAGTGCTTAGGTGTTAATGTGTATGGGTGTATATGTTGACGCAATAAATTAGAACCCTATATTGCTCAAAATTATTACGTCAACATATACACCCATACACATTAACACTCATACACAATTTTTAATTACTTTTGCATCAACCAATACTTATTAATTTTGTCAGAAATCAAAAGAACAGTAAATTCTAACACTTCATTTCCAAGAGATATTGTCGAGGCTGCTCGACAGTATGTTTTGCAATATTTTAATGAAAAAGCAGGGAATGAATTATTGTATCATAATTACCAACGTGCTGCCAAGTTAGCGGAATTGGTAGAAACGATTGGAGCAGATGCTGATGCCGAAACAAAAGAAATTGTAAAAATAGCGGCATGGTTTCAAAGTGTAGGTTGTGTGGATGATTACAAAAATTATGTAAATAAAAGTGTTGTTCAAGCCCGTACTTTTTTCAATGGTAAGGGGTATCCTGAAGCTAAAGTTAACCGAGTACTCAATGCCATTCTAAATTCGAAAAGTGGGAGTACGCCTATGAATTTTGTGGAAGAAATACTTTCTGATGCAGTTACCGCATATGAATGTACGACTGGTTTTTTTGAAAAAAATCCATTGAAACGATTAGAGGAAGAATTGATTTCGGGGCAAAGAGTTGAAACGAGTGATTGGGAACAAAATCAAATGAATACTTTGTTGGAGGCAAAATTTTATACGCCTTATGCTAAAGTGAATTTTGAACCTACGCTGGCGCAAAATATTTTGACGCAAAAAAGAGTAGCTGAAAAAGGACGAGCCAAAGCTTTTCAAAATGCAGAAGATGATGAGGAGAACCGATTGCGTAAATATCAAAATATAGAAAAGAAAACGCCTCGAAGTGGAATTCAAACTTTTTTCCGTTCGACTTATCGAAGTCATATTCACTTGAGTCTGATTGCAGATAACAAAGCGAATATTATGATTAGTGTCAATGCTATTTTGATTTCATTATTGATTTCTGTTTTGACCTATCAAGATTTGGCTTCATTGTCTCCTCAGATTTTATTGCCTGTGGTTACTTTTTTAGTGACGGGTTTGACGTCTTTGGTTTTTGCGATTTTGGCAGTACGCCCAAAAGTTACTCAACTCAATACTGCTCAAACTCCTAAAGAAGATATTAAAAAGAATATTGTCTTCTTTGGAAATTTTGTCAATTTAGAACTGGAAGAATATGAACAAGCGATGGATGCGATGTTTCGAGATAGCGAATTAATGTATGGAAATATGACGCGAGATTTATATTTTTTAGGAAAAGTACTAGATAAAAAATATCGATACCTCACCAATTCTTATAATATTTTTATGGTAGGATTTGTAGCTACAGTTTTGATTTTTATAACATTTTTATTCATCAATGTTTAATTTTCCAATCCATTCCAAACGTTTTCTAAAACTTTGAAAACGTAATTCCTAATGAAGAAAATATTTACAAATCCTCGATTTCTTTTGGGTGTGTATATATTGTTAGCACTTGGTGCAACACTCCAATCTTACTTTGGAAATCCAACTACTTTTAACAACCTTCAATATACCGCATACAATAATTATATTATTTTTAAACAATCTTTTTTCCATTTAATTGAAAATAAAGACCTCTATATTTTATATCCTTCCGAGCATTGGGACTTATATAAATACTCTCCAACCTTTTCGTTATTGATGGCACCCTTGGCGATTTTGCCAGATGTAATTGGATTGTTATGTTGGAATTTATTGAATGCGTTAGTTCTATTTTTTGCCATAAAAAACATACCGCTAAAAGATTCAAAGTTATTCGGCAACTCCCTGATGAATATCGAACAAGGAACAAGGAACAAGGAATTTCGAAGTTTGTCGAATAACGATGAATCAACAGTATTCGACAAACTTCGAAATTCCTTGTTCCTTGTTCCTTGTTCGATATTCAAAAAAAACAACTCGTTTTCCATTGGGGTGATGGGCTTGTGCCTAGTTTTTATTGCATTAGAAATGCTCACCTCCCTCCAAAACGAACAATCCAATGCCTTGATGGCAGGGTTGATAATTTTAGCATTTGTATTGTTAGAAAAAGATAAAATATGGTTGGGTACCTTGTGCATTGCGTTGACTGTGTTTATCAAAATATTTGGAGTAGTTGCTTTTGCATTATTTTTAGTTTATCCCAAAAAAGGAAAATTTATTTTAGCATCCACAGTTTGGGTGATTGTTTTGACGGTGTTGCCATTGTTGGTGATTTCGATGGATCAGTTTCAATTGCTGTATGAAAGTTGGTGGAGAATGTTAGGAGAAGATCATGCGGCTTCGTATGGATATTCTGTGATGGGATGGTTGCAGAGTTGGTTTGGTTTAGATGTTTCTAAAAATGTGATTGTATTGTTAGGAGTCGTTTTGTTTTGTTTGCCTTTGATTAAAATTAAAAAATATACTAACTATAAATTTAGATGGCGATTGTTGGCATCTATCTTAATTTGGGTTGTAATTTTTAATCATAAAGCGGAGTCGCCGACTTTTGTGATTGCGATGAGTGGGGTAGGGATTTGGTATTTTTTGAGTAAAATAGAAATGGAGAAAGTTGATGCAATTCATAAGGTGACTTCAAGTCACCTTGTGAATACGGTGCTGGTTGTTTTAGCATTTGTTTTTACTTCACTTTCTCCTACGGATTTGTTTCCCCGATTTTTAAGAGAAAATATCGTGATACCGTATGTGTTAAAAGCGGTGCCTTGTATTTTGATTTGGGGGAAAATTATTTGGGAAATGTACGTACTCCGAAGTTCCAGCTTCGAAGCTGGAAGGGGGAGTTAATGGCTTTAAGAACTTTTGCTCATCTCCTAGCACTCTCCACGAAGTTCTCAAATCTTAAATCCTTGTTCTATTAGCGCAGCGTTCGATATTCCCTCAGTTCGATATTCAAAAAATATATAAACGACTTTAGTCGTTTGTCAAATTAACCTACCTATCTTTCAGTAGGTGGTAGTTAAGTTAAGAATCAAAGTTAAAGACCGAATGATGTTTTCATCGTATTTATTTTTGATTTTGATTGACATTTTGATTTAAAATATCACTCTTTCACTTCCCACTCGCCATTTTCATTTATCATCACCTTTATATTTCTAGGTCTTTCATCCACCAGGTGCGCCGCAGGAACCAAACTCACTTCTACCGTTTCATTGTCAATCCATTTAGGCGTATGTGGTTCCATATCTCCTAAGTCTTTCTCCAATAATTTTTTAAAACGCCCACCTGGAAAACCATAAATTACAATTGTATTATTGGATTCACCATCCACATGATCTACAGTTTCAGCATTAAAAGCGAGAATGGTTTTATGATCTGGTGAAGGTTTGGGAAAACCTGAAATGGTAGTTGCTTTTCCTGATTTATCATTTATCAATTGGTAGGTACTACCATAGTCGCCGTAGGATTGCTCAACTAAATAATATCCAATTTTAGGCAAGTAGTCCCAGTATTTGTAAATGTAATTTTCCTCTGTGGAATCGGCCGTTGTCACATTATTTAATGCTGTTTTTTTACCAGTTAATAGCATAAGTTCGAGTCCCTTGTCAGAGGCAGTTACTTTTCTGTTATCCTTAGTAAGTTGTTTGGCTCTTGTTTTTTCAAAACAAGCAGAGGCTCTTTCGTTTCTGCCATTTTTCCATAACTCAAAACATGGATCATAAGCACTTGGATTAGCGTCCACCACAGGTTCATAAAATTTGACTGCACCACCAAAAACCCATCCTTCCTTTCCATTTTCAGTTTTGATTTTGAGCCAAGGCTCATTATAGAGTGTGCCTCTTAAATTAATTCTTTCTTTAAAATCCGTTTTTTCATTCAAATAAACGAAAGAAGTACCTTCCTTGACTTCGGCCACAATTTCACTTTTAGTAGTAGGTTGTTCCCGTATTCGGAGTTTGTCCACCCAAGCATAAAGAGTTGTTTCTTTCTCTTTTTGCGGAATTTCAGTAACTTCAGTAGTTTCGTTGGTAGAATTCGATTCTGTTTGTTGGGTGCTTTCAGCGGAGTTTGTATTTTTACAAGAGAATGAGAACCCTACGAAAGTTGAAAAAACGATAAATAGGATTTTTTTCATAAGTGGTAGTATTTGTGTATTACGATTTTTTTTAATAAAAATACAAAATTAAACCTATCACAACAGTAAGCAACCTTTTTTTTAATTAATTGATGTTCTAAGATAATTTTGAATTTTGAATGGATCGAAAATATTGAGACCAGTTTATTAGATCTATTCAAAATTCATCATTCAAAATTAATTAGACAAGTCAAGCAAATTGCGCCACGATGAGAACGAGTATTTTACTAGTTTTTATAACCATTTTATGTCAAACCGCCTGCGGACAAACACGAACCGAAGACCAGGATTGGGTGACCCTTAAATACATTGATACCTACAAAGATATAGCGATGGAGGAAATGATTCGAGTAGGAATTCCTGCCAGTATTAAGCTGGGACAGGGGATTTTAGAAAGTACCTCTGGACGGAGTGATCTTGCTCGTAAAGCAAGAAACCATTTTGGAATGAAGTGTGGAAATTGGGATGGAGAAGTTTATTATCACAAGGATGATTGTTTTAATAAAGTTACTGGGAAATCTGAAAAATGTTGTTTTCGAAAATTCGATAGCGCCAAACGATCCTATTACGCACATTCGGAATTTTTACAAAAACCACGGTATCGTTTTTTATTTACAGATTTGAATCCACGAGATTATGAATCGTGGGCACATGGATTAAAGACAGCAGGTTATGCTACCGACCTAAAATATGCTTCAAAATTAATTAGGGTCATACGAACGTATGAGCTGTACAAGTTTGATAAGTTGGTACTTGAAGGTAATCAAGATGAAACCAAAGATCCAATTATACCTGTTGCTTCTTCTGGAGTAATTATTCGTAACAATGACTTACGGATGGTTTCAGCATCTTCGAATCAAACGCCCACGGATATTTCTAGAAAATATCGAGTAAAATTAAAATGTCTTAGAAAGTATAACGAACGACTAGGAAGTGATACTAGAAAATTAGCACAAGGGGAGAAAATTTACTTACAAAAAAAGCGACGTAATTGGAGAGGTAAAGAAAGATATCATCTAGTAAAAGAAGGGGAGACGATGTATCAAATTTCTCAAATATATGGCGTTCGTCTGGGGCGATTGTATAAAAAAAATAGAATGGACGAAGGTACTCAACCTGCTATTGGAGAGCAAGTGAAAATACGAGGATGGAAAATTAAATCTAGGAAAAAACCTCAACTTAGAGATGCGGTTCTTGATGAAACTGGAAATGAAGTTATTGCTGATGGCAATAATTCCAATGAAAAAGAAGATGAGTTTTTATTTGAAGAAGATCAAGTTGAAATATATCACTTAGTTGTAAAAGGAGATACATTGTACAGCCTTGCTTTACGATATGATATTACAGTTGAGACCTTAAAAAAATTAAATGACCTTACGGAAAATACTATTAGCGTAGGTCAGCGATTAAGAGTGAAGTAATTTCTTTAGAAAAAAATAAACTTAAAATAAATATGAAAAAGACAGTATTGCTTTTTATAACAATGTTTTTACTAAGTGGGATTTCAATCGCCCAAAGTCGAGCTTATAGCGTAAAAGGAGGATTGACCGTAGGTACTCAAAAATGGGAAGGTTCAGATCGTGATCCTTTGTTCTCATATCATGGAGCTGCTTCTATTGAATCTGTTCCTGAGGATAATTCGTTTTCATTATTTGCACAGTTGGGGTATCATGTCAAAGGAAGTGCTTGGCGAAATACATTTTTTACCAATCAATCAGGGAGTATCTCGATATCTTCTCAAAAATTTAAATATCAAAATGTTTCTTTGATTTTAGGATTCAAAAGAAATTTTTTAGAAAAAGCAAATTCTAATCTTTACTACATATTTGGAGTACGAGGAGATTATACGGTAGGAACTAACTTGGATGAATACAAGCAAATTAACGAATTTAATAATGCGCCAATTTACCCATTTGATGAAGCGGTAAGAAAGTGGAATTATGGTGCAACGGTAGGAGCAGGAATGGAAATTCCTTTGTCGGATTATGTGGGTGGAATTATTGAAATATCTCTTCATCCTGATTTTTCAGATCAGTATCGTCAACCTGCTTATAGTGTTACTGTTTTGCAAAATGGTGCAAATGTGACTCGATCTTCTGGAGAACAAAAAATTAGGAACTTGACGCTTGAGATCTCTGTAGGATTTAGATTTTTACATAAAATTGAATATATAGATTAGTTGGTAAATAGTGGTTAGTGGCTCGTGACTGGTAACTCGTAATTCGAAACGAATAACCAATCACGAGTTACTAATTACGATAAAAATGCTTAAAAAACACCTCCATAGCTTAATTCTAATTTCCCTTTTTTCACTTCATGTCAAAGGGCAAATTATTGATTACTCGCTGTACAATAAAGGTATGGAATTAAA
Organism: uncultured Saprospiraceae bacterium; assembly: GCA_937918905.1. Lineage (GTDB taxonomy): Bacteria > Bacteroidota > Bacteroidia > Chitinophagales > Saprospiraceae > CAJQQY01. Next base: position 51,853 of record CAKZSH010000060.1, on the reverse strand, counting down.
AAATCAGGGTGATTATTCTAACGCTATTTTATCGTTTGGAAAATTTATCCAACAATACCCTTCCGAATATCCTACCGCTTATTTTCAAAGAGGAAAAACGTATCTTCTGCTCAATCAATTCCAGTTAGCCATTCAAGATTTGCAGCAGGTTATTCAATTGGATGCTGTTCATAAGGATGCGCCATATGTATTAGGCAAAATATTTTTTCAGCAAAAAAAACATCTTGAAGCATCAAAATATTTGACCATTTCCATTCAACTCAATCCTAATCATGCATTGTCTTACAATGATCGAGGATTAGTTAAATGTCAGTTGCGGGAGTACGATGATGCGTTAAATGATTTTTATCAAGCTACTCAAATTGATCCTACTTTTGCGATGGCTCATAATAATGCAGGTGCAGCACGATATTTTAAACAAGACATTGCTCAACCTACTTCTAAGGATTTGAGAGAAGCGAAAGCTTGGTTTACAAAAGCCATTCAAAAAGATCCGTCTTTGGCATTGGCTTATCGAAATAGAGGTGCGATGCATATTTTCACAAAAGAAAATGAAAAAGCATTGTTAGATTTTGAGAAGGCGCATCAATTGAATCCTCATGATGCTATGATTGTTTTTTACCTTGGAGTTGTTTATGCTAATCAATCAAAAAATCAAAAAGCATTCGATGCTTTTCGACAAGCATTGGCAATGAATCCTCAATTAACTTTTGCACATGAAGAAATGGGAAATTTGTACAAAGCAACTCAACAATATGATTTGGCTATTTATCAATATCATCAGGCTCAAATCGTTCGCCCTTCCTCAGGAATTTTATATAAAGGACTATTAGATTATCGGATAGCTTTAGTTTTTGCAGAACAAAAGAATGCGTCAAAGATGTACGAATTTTTAAAAAAGGCAAAAGAAAGGGGCGCATTTAAAGACCAACAACTTTATCGAGATTTTCAAAAAGCAAAAGAATTTCAACCATTTCGCTTGGAAAAATCTTTCCAACGTTTTCAAAAATCTTTATTTAAAATCAAAAAAGATAATAAGTTTTTGAATCCTGACTTGGGATGGTTTCGGATGAGGAAATGATGGGAAGAGGGAAGACGGATTTACGAATTGAGAAGTTTTTTCGAATAAATTTGAATTTGAAAATCACCGTTATTCGACAAATGTCCATCCCTTAAATCCGTATTCCCTTCTTCCCATTATTCGAAACATATACACCTGTAAACATTAACACATATACACATAAAAAAAGGGAAGAAAGCAAAAGCTTCCTCCCCAGTTCGTTTCCTAAGCAAATTAGTTTTAGTGGGTGGATAGATCTTTTACCATACAATCCACTCCCTTTGCTTGAACCGTTCTCATAAAATTAATAGCAGCAGTACGAGTATCAAACTCTCCGAGCATTAATTTGTACAATGAACGATTTCTATTTTGTGAAATATGAACAATGACAGGCTCTGTAAAATGCTGTTGCATCATTGCAGCTTGTTTTAAAACATTGCCATACTCTGCGTAAGCTCCCACTTGTACACTATAACCTTGCGAACGTTGACGAGCGACTTGCAAGCGATATAAGCCTTGCCCATTGTCGTTGTAAGGGTCAACTAGTGGTAAGTGAGATAAAGGTTTTTCATTTGTTTCATTTGTTGCCGCTGCATAATTACTTTCAACAGTTGTGTTGGAAGGTGTGAATGTAGCAGGCAAATTAGTATGTAAGTCGGGTTTTGGTATTTCTTCTTTATGTACATTTTGAGTAGGCATTTCTACCACTCCTCCAAATGCTTGATAATTAGTGTCTTCGATTTCTTCTTTTTTGATCAAACGATTTCTTGAAATACTTCCAACTGCTGCTGGTCGATTAGATGTATAATCAACTGGAGTTGTTGCAGTTTCTTCTTTCTGAACAATAAATGTTGCCGGTAATTCCAATGTTGTACTTGGAGTTGCAGCAGTTTGATTTGTCGTATAATTATAATCAGTTGGTTCGTTAATCTGCTCTGTTTGTTCTTGGTAATTATTAGCAGAATTATGTGACTGTTGATAAGATGATTCGTTTGAGCTATACGTTGGTTGAAGTACAGGTCTCGAAGCAATCCTATTATGAGGTTGATCGTATTGCTTTAAAATCTCCAACATTCTAGATGGTGAAAGCGACTCCTCATATTGTCCTAATAATTCTCCAGACGAGTTAAAAACTAATAAAGATGGTAATATTTGAATGTTATATTCTTGCTTTAATGCAAACCCGTCAAAGTCATCAATGTCTACTTGAAGTGCGACATAATTCTCTTTTACATAAGATGCTAAAGTTGGGTCAGTAAATGTTGTTTCTTCCATCCAGCGACAAGGTGTACACCAACTTGCAGTAAAATCAAGGAAAAATAATCTCCCCTCTTGAGATGCTTTTAACTTAGCAGAAGTAAAAGAACCTTGAAAAAATTCAATTCCTTCCGAAGTTGGATTTTTTGCTGACATAAAAAGTAAACTTGCGAGCAATAAATAAATAATTGATCTCATAATGGTTGTTTTTGATTATAAAAAGTGCTGTTCGAGATACACATATCTTTACCACATCACCCATAGGTAATGTATATAATTAATTGATTATCAGCATTTTATCATTTTGACAAAAAACTATAACCCATTAAAGGTGCACCTTGAAAACAAGATGTTTTTCAAAAAAAAATTGTAATTATGTGGGGGAGTTTGGGAATGTTGTAGGTATCAAAAAAAAATGTTTTCGGCGGAATGAACGGGGGGATATTCATTCTTTGCCTGACTTTCTCATAGTACTTTAAATTTGAATACATATACACATATGCAAATACGATACCATTTATTATTTTTTATAATATTTAGTTTTTTAACTGTGAACGGATAACGTTGAACTGTGAACATCGAAAAAGAGTGATTTCTAAATTATTCGATGTTCACAGTTCAACTGTTATCCGTTCACAGTTATTTTTATTTACGATTTCTAAAGTTGTTATGACAACTAAACATATGGGGTGGATACTTTTGCACTTCCACGTTTTTCACTACCTTGCATTGTTTTTTTATTAATCAAGATTGTGAAATAATTGAAAAGCTGTTTTATCAATTAATTCGCAAAATATAGCTTATACAATTATAACTATGTCAAGAAAACTCGCAACTATCACAGGAGTACACGGCTACGTTCCAGATTATATTTTAACTAATCAGGAACTTGAAACCATGGTTGATACTAATGATGAATGGATTCAGAGCCGAACTGGAATCAAAGAACGTCGTATTCTCAAAAAAGAAGGCTGGGCTGCTTCCGATATGGGAGTAGAAATGGTAAAAGGATTGTTGGAAAAAACAAATACTAAACCAGAGGAAATTGATTTTTTGATTTGCGCAACAATAACTGGCGATAGGATTTTTCCAGATACTGCCAATACCATTTTAGATAAGGTGGGGGCAAAGAATGCATTTGGATATGATATTAGTGCAGCCTGTTCTGGATTTTTGTACGCCTTGTCGACTGGAGCTAAATTTGTTGAATCAGGTTCTCATAAAAAAGTAGTAATAGTAGGATTAGATTATATGTCTTCTATTATTAATTATAAAGATCGTTCAACTTGTATCATTTTTGGTGATGGGGGAGGAGCGGTCATGCTAGAACCTACTGAAGAAAAAACAGGGGTACAAGATTCTATTTTACGGGCAGATGGTTCGGGAAGAGAATATTTACATATGAAAGCAGGTGGTTCTCTCAAACCACATACTGCCGAGACTTTAGCATTAGGAGAACAATATGTTTTTCAGGAAGGCCGTCCAGTTTTTAAAGCTGCGGTAAGAGGTATGTCATCGGCCGTAAAAGATTTGTTACAAAGAAATAATTTAACCAATGATGATATTGATTGGGTAGTACCTCATCAAGCCAATATTCGAATTATCACTTCTGTTGCCAACCAGTTGGATTTTCCAATGGAAAAGGTAATGCTCAATATTCATAAATACGGAAATACCACAGCAGGTACTTTGCCGCTTTGTTTGTGGGATTATGAAAGCCAATTGAAAAAAGGAGATAAGTTGGTTTTGACTGCTTTTGGAGGAGGGTTTACTTGGGGAGCGATTTACTTGGTTTGGGGATATTGATTAACGGTGAACTGTGAATTTCGATTTTTTTGAATCCTCTATTGATGTTTTATAGAAAATATTCTATATTTAATCCAATATCCTCGCAACTTTAAGTTGTATTTTGGATGTTGCACACATTAAACAAATCGACTAAATCAAAAAATCATGAAAACCTATCCAGTTATCATCTTAACTCTATTTTTCTCTTTTACTTTTCTTTCTTTTATTAATTCACCCATTTTATCTGAAAATACAACAGATACACCTAGAGTGTTATCCATGTCATATGTCCAACTTCTTCCTAGTCATATAAAAGCAGAAGATGTTATTTCATATGAACTCGTTAAAGTAGGACAAGCAAGTAGTATTTATGAGATTAAAACGAAGGATGGTGAAAGCACGTTTCAAGTTTTATCCATAGCTTTATTAGAATCGTTACCTTCTATTGCAAAATATGCTTGTTTAGCTTCAATTAAAAATCAAAAAATATGTGGTTATGTTCAAAAAGTTGGAGCAGCCTTAATTAATATTTTCAAAAATGATCTTTCTCAAGCAATAGAGAAAAAATGGAATGTTAGAACTATGGGAGATGAAGGCTATGCAAGCATATATTCTGATAATTATGAGGATGCCGAAGAAGGACAAGATGCATTTAAAGAAAGTAAAAAACAAACAGGTTTTCCATGGAGTGCTGCTGTAATTCGACCTTATAATAATGCAGCGAAACGTTATGGCTCAGGAAAAGACTAAACAAACGTTATATTTAAAGTATTTTGTAGAGAAAACTTATGATTTTTCCTCTACAAAATGCTTTAAAATAAAACATACATATATTTAAACATTAGTGAGAAAACAAATACAAATTTTATTTTTTAAGGAGTATTCTCCTTTAAAACATATACTGTATCTAGTATAGGATATGCAATGTCTAATGAGAAAACTATCATACCATACCTTCTAAGAATCTTACCTTGTATCTGTTTTTCTGCTAAATTAAATATTAGCTATTGTTGCCTATTATCTAATTAAAAAATTTAATGTTTTGATTTACCCCTCTAAACATAAGGTTTTATTAATCCTTATTCTATTCTTATCGTATTCATGTTGCCTATTTTCAAAAAGTAATTCTAAAGCTTATCGCTTTCAAAATTCAAATGAAATAATTGTTGCAAATGTTATTACTTCCTTCAAACTTAAAATAGGAAAACGAGCAAAAAAAATAAAGCAACAAGAACATCTATCAACTGAAGATGGCTTAGAAGAACAATTAAGAACTTGGTATCGAGTATCAAGAGCTGAATATATTGTTGCAGCTTATGATAATATACCTTTTGTTAGTTTCAGCAAATCTTATTCGGAAGGAATAATTTTTACTGACCAACAGATAATTGTTCGGAAGGAAAAGAAATTAACTAATCTTCCATACAGCTACCTTAAAAGGAATTGTAAATTTGAATGGGATGATGATTATGTGAAAATCTACGATAAAACAGATGAAGGGTATTGGAAAATATCTGTAGATGAATCTGATATTACACCTTTTGAAATGTCATCTTTAATGGATGATATAGTTTACGCTTTATATGATGCAAGGATTGCTGAAATGAAACGTGCTGCAGAAAAAAGAAAAGCACGTTTAGCAGAAGAAAGGGCTGCGGAAATAGAAAGAATTAGAAAAGAAAAATTTTATGACAAAATTGAATATACTAATGGTTTATATGATTCAAAAAAATATAAAAAAGCTCTTTCTATTTATTATAAAAATCGAGATTCTGAACTATTTTCCGCTGTGGCTCAAAATAATTTAGGGAATATTTATTTCAAAGGACTGGGGATTAAAAAGAATGAGGAAGAAGGAATTAAATGGTATCGTGCTGCTGCTGCGCGAGGTAATAAAAATGCTCAATATAATTTGGGCTATGCTTATTATTTTGGTTACGGCGTATCTCAAGATTTTGAAAAGGCAAGAGAATGGTTTAAAAAAGCATCCTACAAGCACTACTCATCCGACTATATGTTAGGTATTATTTACTCAAGAGGAAAAGGAGTGAAAAAAGATATAGGTAAAGCCCATAATTATTTTTTTGAATCTGCAAAAGAAGGATATGAATATGCTCAGTACGAAGTTGGCATTTATTTATTAAGAAAATCATCTAGATCATCTAGAGGCAATTATAAAAAAGCTTATGATTGGCTTTCTAAAGCAGCAGAAAAGAATCATGCTGGAGCACAGAATAGTCTTGGATATATTTATGATAAAGGTCTAATCGGAGAGAAAGATTTTGAAAAAGCTTTTGATTGGTATGAGAAATCAGCAAACAATAATAATAGTTATGGACAAAATAACTTAGGGATCATGTATCTTGAAGGAAAACATGTCAATATAGATTATGCTCAAGCTATGACTTGGTTTTTAGAATCAGCTGAAAGTGGTAATCGTAATGCAATGGCAAATATCGGTTACATGTATTTTCACGGTCTTGGTACCGAAATGGATTTTGAAAAAGCTAAAATTTGGTGCACGAAGGCTGCTAATTTAGGAAGTTCTTTAGGACAACAAGTCTTGAAGGAGTTAGAATTGGAAGGGAATAATTTAGTCACTTATAAGTAAATGTGAACAATTACTTCCCAAAAAAAATAAGGCAAGTAACTTCTGTTACATGCCTTATTTTTTTAGATGTATTCTTAAACTATCTCAACACCTTTATTTCAATTCTTTGATTAATGATATGCTCCGAATCAGTACATGGAATACCATTGCTACAATGATTAAGCAATTGAGTTTCTCCATAACCCATCACTTTCAACCGATCAGTTGCTATTCCTTTTCTAATTAAATATCCCGCTACAGCCGTAGCACGTTTGATAGAGAAAACCATATTGTCTCGATCGTCTCCAATACTTTCTGTATGAGCATTAACTTCAATTTTCAACTCAGGATTTTTAATCATTAATTCGACTAATTCATCTAGGTACGAAGCATTTGTTTCGGTTACAACATATTGCTCTTTATCGAATTTTATATTTTCCAAAACAAAAATACCTTCTTCAGGAGTATCATTAATATCTAAATGATCTTGTAATTCTGTTAACCCTTCGTTAGCATATCTTTTTACTTTTTCTTCATTATTAGGAGCGATATGGTCAGTCATAGGTGTATCTACACTTGCAAGTCCTTCTTCAAATTTTTTCCATTCTTCCAAAGGTTCATTTGGGGCTTCTGTATCTTCTCCATGTAGATCAAATTCAGAAGGGTCATAAAGAAGTTCGGGTTTATTTAAAGAAGAATTAATTGTATCTGTATTTTCTATTGTCTCTTTAATTTTCACCTCTGCTGACATTAAAGAGGAATCAGATATTTCTGATGATTGAATAATCTCTTCAAGATTAGGATCAAGAGGAGGCGTTGTAATTTCAGTAGGTGTAGTTTCTATGATTGTAATTTCAGGTGCCGATTCAGTAATCGGTTCAATATTTTTGGAAATGTCAGTAGTCGTACTTTCTTGAATCGTTTCTGTAGGTGATGTTGTTTGTGTAACAGTTTCAATGGTCACATCTTGCACAACTTCTTCTACTGGATTGACATTTTCAATTCCTTCATCAGTTATAGTTTCTTCTTCAGGAGAAGTTGCCATAACGGGTTGTTCATTCCATTCCGTCGAAGTACCATGATGATACAATCCATCAATATCAAAGAAATAAATATCATCATCTCCACCTACTCTTGATGAAGCAAACATTCCTTTTTTATTTTCTTCATCTAAAAAAATCGAAATATCATCCGAAGGACTGTTGATAGGTTTTCCCACATTGATAGGAGTTGTCCAATTTCCTTTTTTATCTTTTTCACTAAAGAAAATATCAAATCCTCCATAGGAAAGATGACCTTTCGAACAGAAGTATAATTTTCCATCAGATCCCATAAATGGAAATCCTTCGTTTGCTTCTGTATTGATAGGCGTTCCTAAATTTCTAGGACGACTCCACTTTTCTCCATCAAAAGTACAATAGTAAATATCAGTTCCACCTTCCCCTTTTTTATCTGATGTAAAAAATAAAGTTTGTCCATCAGGTGAAAAAGCAGGGTGCATATAATTCACATTATTATTGCAAAAATATAGTTTGCTAACATTTTTAAATTTTCCATTCGAATTAATTTCCGCTCGATAAAGCATCAAATTATAAAAATTTCTCCGATTGGAAAGATCACTATTTCTTGAAAATATTGCGAAAGTACTATCAGGAGAAATGGCAATAGTACCTGTATTTTTATTTAAATTATTTACTCTTTTTGAAAGAGGTTTAGGAGAACCGTAGCTGCCATCATCTTTTCTTTTGCTTTGATATATACTCAAAAAATCTCTTCCAGTAAAACCAGATTTCTTTTTCATCACTTTGAGGCCAGTTTTTCGATCTGAAGAAAAGATGATTCCTCCTTTATAAAAAACTGGAGCAGAATCATCAGCATCGGAATTATTGGCAAAGGCTTCAATATTGGAAACCTGATAATAAGGTTGAATATTCTGAATTTTATCTATAGATTCTAAAAGATTCCAACCTTTTGGATCACCAGGTTTTACATCCGTATATTTTTTTAACCATGATTTTGCATCCTCATATTTGCCTTGGCTCATAAGTGATTCTCCATAATAATATTTGGTGATCGCTTTGGCTCTTTTTTCCAAAACAATTTGACTATATAATTCAGCAGCTTTATCAATATTATTATTGACTCGGTAACAAAAGGCAAGTTTAGTTTTAGCACTAAGGTTAGGATTTTTGGCAAGACCTTCTTCATATAGCGGAATGGCTTCCGCATATTTTTTGATTTGGTAACGCTTATTCGCTTTTTCTATTTGTTTGTTTTGCGAAAATAAAGCGGTACTAATCAGAATTATTTGAAACAATAATGTAATTCTTAACCAATTCATGGAGGATTATTTTAAAGTTGTTAGGTCATAGTATTTATTCAAAAAAGCCAAAAGGTTGTACGTAAAACCCCTTTGGTTGTTTTATCAAATAAAGTATATACCAAAAATTGTGCAAGTTTTTTCACATGTGACGATAATCCTAGTTCAGGGTCTATAAATAAAACATTTAAACGAGAGAATTCAAATTGTATTTTTGTAAATTTAACTAAATTTTTAATCGTTTTTTATACAAGCTGTTGAATAATAGTTAAGTATATATTGCTATATATTGCGATTTGTTTTAATTGAAAGCTGAACTATTACTTCCTATCGTTAGAAATCCAGAATAACTCATTTTTTTAATAAAAAATATCGACTCATGCGTAGATTATCTTTATTTATTATTTTGACAATATTTGCTATTGGGAGCTTTGCTCAATCCGCTTCTATTTCTGAAGGTTCTGAAACTATGAAAGATGGAGCTTTCAATGCATTGAAAGTAGATTTAGACAAGGCTGATAAAAAAGTAGCAGCAAAAGTTTGGAAAGATTTTATCAAATCATATGGAGCCAAAGCAAAAAAAGTAAGAAAATCAAAAGAATTGTTGGCAAGTGGTGCTACTATTAATGGTATCAATGATTCAGAACCTATCGAAGTTTATTCACGAGTGGATAAAACAGCCAATGGTTCTCGATTAACTGTTTGGTTTGGAGCAGGTGGCGTTTTTGTTTCTTCCGAGGATTTTCCAGGGGATTACTCAGCAGCTGAAAAATTTCTGCAAGACTATGCTCATGAAGTGGCTAAGGAATTAGTCGTTATGGAAATTGAGGATGAAGAAAAGAAAATGAAGAACTTACAATCAGAAATGAAAAAACTGAAAAAGAAAAATGATGGTTATCACAAAGACATCGAGAAAGCTAAAAAAGCCATCGTTAAGGCGGAGGAGAATATTGAAGATAATGAGCGTAAGCAAAAAGAGCAAACCAGTTTGTTAGAAAAACAAAAAGAAGTGCTTGAAGCTGTAAAAGATAAATTATCTGAAATGTAGGATAAGTACTTTTTCAAAAGTTTAGGGAGTAGGAATTAAATAACCTACCCGTATGAAGAGATTATTTAATTCCTACTCCCTAAAAATAAGAACTCTGAATTTTTATGTTGAAAATAAGAATTCGGAGTTTTTATTTTAAGGAATGCGGTTACAAGGTCGTGCTGAATAATTACGGAATGCGAATTAAATGGATTCAGATTTTTTACTCTACCCGATGATTTAAAAAAGGAGACTTTTAGCCGTGAATTATCACAAATTTTCGCAAAATATTAATGCGTGAAATTTGTGAAAATTAAAAAAGGTCATTTATGACTAATTAGTGGCAATTAATTTCTTTTATTCTCACGAATTCTAAAAAATGCGAAGCATTTTTAGTGAAAATTCGCGCTAATTCGTGGCGAAAAATCACATCCTAAAAATCATCGGGTAGAGTACAGATTTTTATAATCAATCGACTAATTTTTTATTTTAAAAAAACGATCAGGTGTTGCTACATTAAAAATAATTGTATTACTTTTGGAACTGATTACCAAATCACTTAAAAACTTTTTAAGACAATCTACATAAACTATAGATCACACTTCAAACCATCGAAGTGTGGTTTTTTTTTGTGGTATAACCACTTTCTTTGTGGAAAACTTATTAACCATAAAATTGCATTTTTAAAACTTTTTGTTTATAATTATGCAATTATTCAACAAGTCCCTCTTGTAAAAGAAAAGGGTTTCAATTTTTTTAAAAAACTTTTCCCCATTTTCTTTTTTTGAAAAAAAGCGTTGATATTCATTTTTAAACGAATTACATATGTATTTTTTTGCAATGTAATTTTTTTGATGAAAAAAGACTGTAAAATTCTTCGATAGAAAAGGAGTTTTTGAGAGGGGTAATTAAATCATTTTTTTATCCACATTTCAAAGCAGTTATCCACATTCAATAAATTGTTGGAATTACTAAATCTGAAATTTAACTGTTAGTTTTGCTATCCGCTGAGAATGAGAAAACAAAAAATTACATGTTCTTAGACAAATTTTAACTGACTTAAAAAAACAGGATTTGTCTAATGAATCAATTTACATAACCAAGAAAAGAAACACTCCATGTCTAATACCAACAAATCATCTAAAAAAGATTTGATTCCTTTACGGGGAAAAAAAGGAGAAAAAGGGGATGAACTTTCATCATTCGTTTTTGGAAAAGTCCAGCCACAGGCTCGGTCACTTGAGGAAGCTGTTCTTGGGGCGATCATGCTCGACAAAGATGCATTACCTGTCATCATTGATATTTTAAGTAAGGAAAGTTTTTATACAGATGCTCATCAAGCGATTTACAAAGCGATGTTGAGTTTGTTTGAAAAATCTCATCCAGTAGATTTATTGACAGTAACGGAGGAGTTGCGAAAAGCTGGAGAGTTGGAAAAAATCGGTGGGCCATATTATTTGGTAGAGTTAACCAACCGTGTAGCATCGGCTGCCAATATCGAGTACCATGCTCGTATCATTTCCCAAAAACACATTCAAAGAGAATTAATTAAAGTATCGACGAATATTATTCGAGATGCTTATGAAGATACCACAGATGTAATTCAATTGTTAGATGATGCTGAACAAGGATTATTTAACATTACTCAAAATCATATGAATAGTGGTTATGAGTCAATGGGAACATTGGCTTCCAAAGCCTTGAAGATGATTGAGGAGGTTTCTCAAAAAGAGGAAGGACTTACAGGAGTTCCTACGGGATTTACTGATTTGGATCGGTTAACTTCTGGATGGCAGGCTTCGGATTTGATTATTGTGGCAGCAAGACCTGGTATGGGAAAGACATCTTTTACACTTGCTTTGGCTCGAAATGCTGCAATGGATTTTGGAAAAGGAGTAGCGTTATTTTCGCTGGAGATGTCGAATGTACAATTGGTACAACGTCTGATTTCTATGGAAGCTGAAATCTCTGGTAGTAAAATGAGAAGTGGTCAACTCGAAGATTATGAATGGACTCAATTGAATGGTGTGATTGAAAAAATGAGTGAGGTTCCAATTTTTATTGATGATACTGCTGGTATCAATATTTTCGAATTACGTGCAAAATGTCGTCGATTAAAAATGCAGCACGATATTCAATTAGTGGTAATTGATTACTTGCAATTGATGAGTGGTGGTGGTGATAATAAAGGAAATCGGGAGCAAGAGATCAGTATGATTTCGAGGGGTTTGAAGAGTTTGGCGAAAGAGTTGAGTGTGCCGGTGATTGCCTTGTCGCAGTTGAGTCGTTCGGTGGAGACTCGGGGTGGAACGAAGCGACCTCAACTTTCTGACCTTCGGGAATCTGGAGCGATTGAGCAGGATGCGGATATTGTTTCCTTTATTTATCGACCTGAGTACTATGGTATTTTGGAAGATGAGGAGGGTAACTCATTAAAAGGTACTGGCGAGATCATTATTGCAAAACATAGAAATGGAGCATTGGATACGGTGAAGTTGAGATTTACAGATAAGTTCGCTAAGTTCTCCAATATGGATGATCCTGATTTTAGTGATATTCCAAAATTGCCTCAAGACAATATTATTACAAGGTCATCACGAATGAATGATGACGACATACCGTTTTAATGAATAATTAAGAATGATTTTTTGATTCAAGATGATGGATTATGGATTCAAGATTGTTGAAAAACGTGTTTTAGTTTCAAATTAGATTCACGTTTTTCGATCATCTTGAATCCTTAATCCACAATTTTGAATCAAAAAACCATTCTTAATTATTCATTAAAAATTAGTGGCAAAAATCAGAATATGAAGAAACCATCTAGGAAGAAATTCTTTTCCAAAAAGAAAAAACCAAACCCACCTAGCTTTCCCAAAACCCAAAATCAAGAAAATTTAAGACTGAACAAATTTATGGCTCATTGCGGTATTGACAACCGTCGTGCATGTGAGGTATTGATTCAAAAAGGATTGGTGACTGTCAATGATGAGATAGTGACAGAGTCCGCTTATCGAGTCAAAAAAGAAGATGTGGTAAAATATGATGGAAAAGTTTTAAAACTACCTCAACAACACATTTACATTTTATTAAATAAACCAAAAGGGTACATTCCTTCTTTTGAAGCAATAGAAGGAGAAAAGACTTTTAAAAATGTATTTGGAGAAAAAATTAAAACGCCAATTGTCCCTCTAAATATTTTAGCCAAAGAGTCAGCTGGACTTCAATTATTTTCTGATGATGAATTATTAATTAAAAAAATAAACCAACCTACACAACAACTTAAATTTATTTATCATTTAATACTCAGTCAATCCATTTCTAACGAAGACCTACAAAAAATCCAATCTGGAATAAAATCCAACTCGATAAACATCTCATCCATTAGCCACGTAAAAGATAAAAGCCAAGAAGAGGTTGGGGTAGAAGTAAAAGGCGGAAGCGATCAAGATGTGAAAAATACTTTTGAACAGAATGGTATTGAGGTAAAAAAAATAGATCGAGTATTTTTCGCAGGACTTACCAAAAAAGATTTGCCTAGAGGAAGGTTTCGATTTTTGACGGAGAAGGAAGTTATATTTTTAAAACACTTTTGAAAAAGAAAAAGAGGATGTGTTTAGGTGTATGTGTGTATAAGTGTATATGTTTCGAAAATATTTAGAATCAAAAGTATTCGTCAACATATACACTTATACACACATACACCTAAACACATTATCTTCAAACGATGAGTAAAAAAGGACAATCAGCAGAATTAGGAACACTTCCTATCGGGAAGCTGTTGCGCCAACAAGCAATACCTGCTTCGATTGGGATTCTCATCATGTCCGTGTATGGAATAATTGATACCATTTTTGTTGGACGGTGGATTGGTTCATTGGCGATAGGAGCGATAACAGTAGTGTTGCCAATTACATTTTTTATTGCGTCGGTAGGCATGTCAATAGGAATAGGAGGTGCTTCAATTATTTCAAGAGCATTGGGAGCAGGCGATAAAAAACGAGCATTACAAGCATTTGGAAATCAAGTAAGTCTTACCTTATTTATTGCGATAACTGTTGTTACAGCTGGATATTTTTATCAAGATGAAATCCTTCGAGCTTTCGGAGGGAAAGGAGAAATTTTACCTTACGCCAAAATTTATTTTAATATTGTTTTATTGGGGGTTCCATTTTTAGCATGGGCGATGATGTCGAATAATGTGATTCGAGCATTGGGACAACCTAAGATGGCGATGTACACTTTGATTGTTCCTGCGATATTGAATTTGGTTTTAGATCCCATTTTGATCGTATGGTTTGATATGGGAATGGCAGGAGCAGCTTGGGCAACCATGCTAGGCTATGTCGGAAGTGCCGTTTACACGCTTTGGTTTTTTATAAAAGGAGAATCGGAAATGGAAATTTTATGGAAAAACTTAGCGTTACGTGCAGATATTGTTAAAGAAATTTTTTCTATAGGAGGTGTGACTTTAGCAAGACAAGGAACGATAAGTATTTTGGCAATTGTATTGAACAATACTTTATTTAGTTACGGAGGAGAAATGAGTGTTTCTGTTTATGGGATAATTAATCGAGTCATGTTTTTTGCCAATTTTCCAGTACTCGGTATCGTACAAGGTTTTATTCCGATTGCAGGTTTTAACTTTGGGGCTCAAAAAAATAAACGAGTTAAAGAAGTTATTTTTAAAGCTATTGGATGGGGGACAGGTTTATCGTTTCTGATTTTTGTAAGTATCATGTTAGGCGCAAAACAGTTGAGTGCAGTTTTTACCAATGACCAAATTTTAATTGACCAAACTTCTCCCGCATTGATGGCGGTGTTTCTAGCAACTCCTTTGCTGGTCATTCAATTGATAGGTTCAGCTTATTATCAAGCGATAGGAAAAGCTTTGCCTGCGTTATTTTTAAGTTTATTAAAACAAGGAATATTTTTAATTCCATTGATTTTGATATTGCCTCGATACTTTGGTTTGAACGGAGTCTGGTTTGCTTTCCCAATTGCAGATGTCGGTACCGCCATTATCAATTTTTTCTTTTTACGAAAAGCATATACTGAACTGAATACTTTTTCAAGTCAAGAAGATATGGTATCAACAAGTGGTCGTTCAACATTAGCCGATGAAGAAACGCTTGATGCCGATCTTGATTTTAAAAAGTAGGTTTCATAACTCCAATCAATTTGTCAAAATAAATTATAGGATTTTAAGTTTTTGTTAAAAAATAAGTGTTGTTAAAATCACTTGATTAGGGCACGAGTAGCTCAGGGTTTGACTTGCAAAGTCAAGCCCTGACTTATAAAAACCATCGGGTAGAGTAGAATAGATTTATGATGAATATTGAATTTTTCGAAGGTCATATTGATTGAGAATTTTTTTTTTAAAGAACTTCAATGTCTAAAAATAGCAGAAACCCTTATCAATAAAGGCTTTTTTATAAAAAACAGGTTCACGTTTAATTACTAATTAGATTAAAAATACTGGAATCAAACATTATCAATCCGTATCTTTACGTTTGTAAGTTTTTAAGAAATGGTCAATTGAAAATGATTGCCGCTCTTAAAATTTACTTTCTGATACTAAAAGATTAAAAAAAACAGAGACTATGAAGTATTTCCAGAACCTTCTAACTTTTGCAATTTGTTTGTTATTCATTCAATCTTCACAAGCAAATATTCCTTCCGACCAAAATCCTAATTATACCTACACGATCCATCTTGGAGCATTCGACAAAGCAGAATTATCTGACTTTGATGATATTCGATTGGTTGGTTATGTCTATGGTTATCAACTAAGAGATGGTTTGATGCAAGTTTTTTTAGGCGGCTATGATAGTCGCAATACTGCTAAACAAGTTTTACAAATAGTTAAATCAAATGGTTATCCTGATGCTTACGTCATGCGCAAACCTTTGGATGAAGGCGATGATGTTTATACCGTTCAGATAGGCATTCAAAATGCAGGTCAAAAATTAGATTGGGGAAGATACCTTCAAGCAGGTCATCTTTATCTCTTTCAAAATAATAATGAACTCAGAATTTTAAATGGTCAATATGATGATCTAGCAACAGCAGAAAGAAGAGTGGCTCAACTCAAACGAATGGGCTTTATTGATGCTGCTGCTAAAACTGTAAATACTGTTCAGTTGATAGAGGTCAATGATTTTCAAACAGGTGGCGCAACTGCTGATCCTATCGTTGCTGTCATTGAAACTTCCAAAGGGGCAGAAAAAGAAGAAGACGTACTTCCTGAATCTTACGATGTTTTATTTAAAAAATCTAAAAACGTTTCGAAAGGTGGAGGAAGTAATATTCCAAAAGATATTCCTCAATCGTACGAGGGAAATTCAACTCGAATTATTACACCTCCGACAAAGAAGAAGAAAGTGGAGATGCCAAATATTCGAGTAAAAGTAAAACGAACTTCTGCGCTTGAATTACAAAAAGTACTCAAAGCTGAAGGCGTGTACAATAGTGGATTGGATGGTTACTATGGCAAAGGAACTGCGAAAGGTTACAAAACCATCAAGACTCAAAATCATCAAGTCAAAAAGTATTTGATGCTATCAAAAATGATGGAAGAAAATGCCAACGCAGATGCTGGAGCAAGTCGTTTACAAAAAATAATCAATAACCTTTTTGATAATTCAAATGCTGCTGCAATGCTTTTGAAAGCAGAACGGTCACCTTTGGCAAAAGCTTATCGAGCATATGTTTTATTTGAAAATGAAGGTGCGCAAGATGAAGTGAACCGATTGATGAATGCTGCTATTCAACAAGCATTCAAAGGAAAGAAATTAAAAAATGCGCCACCATTCGATTATAATTCTACCTATGCTTATAAAGATTTAGGACAATTATTGAAGCACATAGGATACATCCATGCTGCTGCACCAGACGCGGAAGTACCTTGTTGGATTTTTTCTCAACATGCTTCAGAAGCAGCAAATGCATTTGCATCAAATAGTGGAAATATTGGATTGCAAAATTGCGGTGGAGATTTTATGAGTTGGGAAGAAACGAAATTATTAAAGACCATCGCCGAAGATCTTGATCCTGCATATGGCTCTAAATCTGACCAACAAGCATTGTATGCCAGTAAGCGAGCAAAGCTTTTTGTCGCTCCGCTAAAAATGAATGCTGATGAAGCTAAAGATATTTTGACTTGGCACAAATCAGTTTGGATGGCATTAGATGAGTGGGGAAACTCTGACCCTGTTCACGATCAAAGGGTGACGGCATTGAAGGTAGCTTACTTTCAATCTCAAGTTCGATTGGAAGATTATTTTATGAATAAAGGATTCAAATATAAAGAGGCGAAGCCTTTAGCAATGTGTGTGTTGCAAACAATTGTTGGGACGCACTTTGTGAATTATTTGAAAGGATGATTTTTCTTTAAAGAAAACACGAAAGCCTTTGTAACAATCAAGTTACAAAGGCTTTTGTGTTTGAATTAAACATTTTACTTGGTCAGATTAGTTATTGGTTATTCGTATCGAAAAATGTTGAATCCATATTTCTCTTAAAAGTATGTAGGAACGAATCACGAGTTACCAATCACTAATCACTTAATTGACACAGCACTAGTTATAATTTTTTTCCTTTAAAGTTTCGAAGCGAAATCCTTTTTGAGAAAAATGTTCCAATACTTTTGGAAGCACATATTCTAATTTATCCTTTGCTTTTAAGCTATCGTGAAATACAATGATAGAACCTGCCTTTGTATTTTTCAAAACATTCTCCAAACACTTTTCTTTAGAAATATTAGGATCAAAATCTCCACTTAGAACATCCCACATAATGATTTCATAATGCCGTTGTAAAAATTGCGCTTGCCTTGGAAGCATTCTTCCATAAGGTGGTCGAAATAAAGATGACTTTACTAAATGCGCACAATTACGAATATTATGAAAGTAGGGAATGTTTTCTGTTCCCCAACCGTTAAGGTGGTTAAAAGTATGATTACCTACGGAGTGACCTTCAGAAATAACTTGGTCAAAAACGGTAGCATGTTTTTTTACATTTTCACCTACACAAAAGAAGGTAGCTTTTGCATTATAATTTTTTAATTGGTCAATAACCCAAGGAGTAACTTCTGGAATAGGGCCGTCATCAAAAGTGAGATAAATTACCTTATCGGTAGTAGGGATTCGCCAAGTGAAATTTGGGAAAAGGTTCTGAATGAGTCGAGGTGTTTTTACTAGGTACATAATTCTATTGGGTGTAATTTAGGTGTTGAATTACTGTTAATCAATGAAAATCAAAACTGCGATAGCATGTTTTCAATGTTTGATTTTGATTGAATTTTTGATTTTGATTTACAAATGCTTGGGGATTGGCTAGAAAAAGATGTTACGAAAGGTTGGCTTATTTTGTTATTATTTTTAATAAGTTCTTTGACATAATTATTCATAATTTATTTCGAGTTTGTTTTTTTATCACTCAAGGCAAAAAACGTAGGCGATGCATAGCATCGGCGAGGCTTTTTAACAAAGAGTGATAAAAAAAGAAGCCGAAATAAATATGAGATAATTTTGTCTAAGAACTTAAGATAAAAAACAAAAATGGTGAACCCTTACGGAGACAATTTCATTATCTTTGCGTCAAATTTCTAGCAGGGGAAAGTTCAAATAATAAAAGGTTAGTGAGGTTATAACGCTGTAAAACGAAAATTCGCTGCTTGAAGTTTTGAGTCACAAGGTGACTTCAAGTCACCTTGTGACTTGTCCAATTAAATTAGATTTTTAAAACCATAAATAAATTTTTCAATGTCAAAAATGAGGTTACGATTTGCACCGAGTCCAACAGGAGCTTTACATATCGGCGGGATACGTACGGCACTTTATGATTATCTGTTGGCTAAAAAACATGGAGGAACTTTTATCCTTCGTATTGAGGATACCGATCAAAAAAGATATGTAGAAGGTGCGGAAGAATATATTATCGATGCTTTGAAATGGTGTGGACTAGAACCTGATGAAGGTCCAGGTATTGGAGGAGATTATGGTCCCTACCGACAGTCAGAAAGAAGAGAAATTTATCAAAAATATATCAAGGTATTATTGGATGGTGGTCATGCATATTATGCATTTGATACAGCAGAGGATTTGGATGCCATGCGAGAAAAAGTGAAAGCTGAAGGAAAGCATACTTTTCAATACGATGCTTCGACTCGAATGCAAATGAAGAATAGTTTAAGTCTTCCTGAGAACGAAGTAAAAGTATTGTTAGAAAATGGAGCACCTTATACGATTCGATTTAAAATGCCTGAGAGTCAGACCGTTACGATCAATGATTTGATTCGAGAAGAAGTTACTTTTTCTACGGATGATTTGGATGATAAAGTATTAATGAAGAGTGATGGATTGCCTACTTATCATATGGCGAATGTTGTGGATGACCATTTGATGGAAATTACACATGTCGTTCGAGGAGTAGAATGGTTGCCGAGTACAGGGTTACATGTGTTGATGTATCGAGCATTTGGATGGGAGGATACGATGCCACGATTTGCGCATTTACCGTTGATAATGAAACCATCACCAAGTTCTTATATTAATAAAAAAACGAAAGAGGAATTTGCAGAAAAATTCTCTGGAGAATTTTTACGTTCCCATGATTCTGATTTTAAAATGGATGAGGTGAAAAAGATCGCACAAATGGTTTTTAATAATCCAAAAGATATTCAGAGTCAATTGAAGATTGGGAAAAAGGATGATGAAAAAAAGCAAGCAGTCAAAGGATTTTTGAAAGATGCGATGTATGGAAAATTAAGTAAGCGAGATGGTGATCGGTTAGGTTTTCCAGTATTCCCTCTTTCATGGGAAGGAAAGTCGGAGGACGATTCTTTTGTAGGATTTAAGGAAATGGGATTTGATCCTGATGCGGTAAATAATTTTTTGGTTTTTCTAGGTTGGAATCCAGGAACGGAACAAGAAATATTTTCGATGGATGAAATGATTGATGCATTTTCTTTGGAAAGAGTAGGAAAGTCGGGTGCAGCATTTGACTATGTTAAAGCGCGATGGTACAATCAGCAATACCTGATGAAAAAAGATAACAGTACAATTGCAAATGAATTGGATGTACTGCTAAGTGAAAAAGGAATGGGAGCACATGACGATTTTTTGCAAGGCGTAGCAGGCATGATGAAAGAGCGAGTTCATTTTATGCCAGAAATTTTAGAAGATGGATACTACTTTTTTGAGCCAGTTAAATCATACGATGATAAGACCATTCAAAAAAGATGGAATCCAGAGCGAAAGGATAAAATGGATGCTTTAGCAAATTTGATTAAAGGAATTCCTTCTTTTGACGCAGGAACAATCGAAACTGCTATAAAACAATTTATGGAAGATAATGAATTAGGATTTGGAGACGTATTTCCGATCTTAAGGTTGGCAGTTTCAGGAACGACTCAAGGGCCATCAGTATTTGACATCATGGCTTTGTTGGGGCAAGATGAAGTTGGGCAACGAATGGATACTGCTTACCAATATTTTGATGAAGTAAAAGAGAAAGTCTGATTAGATTTGAAATGATGAGTATTGAGATTTTTTTAGCCGCAGACTTAAGCTGACTTTTTTATGATTTTTCTATAACGCGCTTTTCGACAGTCATAAAAAAATCAGCGTAAGTCTGCGGCTAAAAAAATTTCAATACTCAAATCCAAGTAAAATGGAACTTTACAGGTTTTTAGTTAGTTTTTAAAACCATATAAACGTCACACATATTTTCACCCATAAAAAAAACAGATTATGCCTAAAAAGAAGCCACAAAAAGGAAATCCTGAGGTACATGACGAATTAAAGGGTTTTGACATCAAAATCAACGAATTTGGAGAAATTACTTCAAATATAGGAGTAGATAAATTAAATGACTTTTTAGATGAAAATGTGGAAGATAAAAAGTTGGTTGATCGTGGAGACTCAGCACAAAATTCTGATAGTCAGGAAGAAGAATAATTTTTTTTTAACAAATAATATATTATTTTATTTATTAAAGTGTCTATATTGAAAATATAGGCACTTTTTTTGTAATATGTATAGGATTGATAGGTAATGCAAATAAAAATGAAAAAATATGACTATGTGAAAAGTTACCTTGTCACTTTTTCATATATTTGCAGAAATATAAAACCGCGAGAAATGCTTGTATTAGCACTTAATTTTAAATGATAGACTAATCAAGTGTTTTTGTGTGATCCGTTTTTTTAAAAAATTATGAATCCCAGGAACTTGAGAAATCCCAGGTGCCGCTCTTAAAAAATCCCCCCTAATAAGTAGTATTTGCTACTTATTTCCAAAGGATTATTTAAAGAGAAACGTTTTTCACATTGTTTGGTTAGCTTTGATTAAAAGGCTAAACCGGTTATTTAACTATGTTCAAGACATCGCATCTGCGAGGACTCTTCTCCAGATTTCATCGAAAAAACCTCTAAATTCACTTCTTTTGAGGTTTATCTGGTTTCCCCTGGTATAACTGTTCTAACACATTTATCACACGAAAATTATTTATGGATTTATCATACTACCAAATGAATTGATTTTGGTAAAAAGGTAATTATGTCAATTATTTAGCGTCAAACTATTTCATTTTTTGATGCAAGTATTTGTAACACTTCCCCTAGTGGGATGCGTACATATGTTTGCAATCAACAAAACATATTAGTTTTTATCTTAATTTTTAATAAAGTTAAAAATATGAAGAACAGAGTACTCACTTTAAAACATGCGCTGACAGCGTTTTTCACCCTTTTGCTATTTGCCCAAGTAGGGTGGTCGCAAAATGAGTTTATTTTCACCTATACAGGTCCCGATACTATTTTTGTAGATAGTAATTGTGAAGGAGTTGCGAATTGGGGACACCCTACTTCTGTAACGATCACTTCCAATGTTCAAGGAATGACTTGTACAGTAACTTCGGGAGTTTTTTCCATAACAGACAATAGTGGAAATTCTTACCCTACGACTACTATTCCTCCTACAGCACCATTTACTGCAGGAGATTCCGTGATGGTATTATACCAAGCAATGGATGATTGTGGCAATAGTGGATTTTTTGGATTTACCATTGAATTTGTAGATAATTCACCACCTGTTATTGCCGCAGGCTCAGTACCTGCTGATGTAACAGTAAGTTGTGGGATTCCTGCAGCTCCGACAATAAATGCTACGGATAATTGTGGAGGAGTTTTTCCAGCAACAGTAATAGATAATCCAGCAACTATAGATTATTGTATTGGTGGAACTATTGTGAGAACTTTTACTGCTTCTGATGGAAATAATATTTCCACAGCAACACAAAATATTACCGTTCAGCCTAATGCTGGACCGTCTATTTCGCCAGCATTTTTGGCAACAATTGCAGATGTAACTGTTTCATGTGGTGCAATTCCAGCAGCTCCTACATTGACTGCTGCTGATATTTTAGATGATTGTACACTTCCAGCAAATGTTATGATTATTAATAACGGATTGGAATCCACTTCTACGGGAGGTGCTTGCCCAACTACTTTATTAATTACTCGAACTTGGACTTTAGAAGATGATTGTGGATTGGTATATAATTATACTCAAACTATAGATGTACAAGATAATAACGCACCAGTTATTACTCCTCCCGCAACTACAAGTGTAACTATTCAATGTACAGGATTTCCTGCTGACCCAGAGACAATTATTTTGACTTATGCGGACAGCTTTACAGTTACAGATAATTGTAGCCCTGTGGTTTGGTCACATAATTATATAGGCTTAAGTGGAGGAACATGTGCAGGAACTGGAACTGCTGCAGTAATTTATACTGCTTCTGATGGATGTAATTCATCAACTGTAACTATTAATTTTAACGTACTAGATTCTAATCCACCTAATATTACTACAGGTGCTCAAGATATTCAAGTGACTTGTGATGGTACTGGAAATACAGCAGATTTAACCGCATGGTTAGCGGCTGATGGAAATTCCGTTGCAATGGATGCTTGTTCTCCTAATAGTTTAATAGTAAAATCTATCGCTGTTCCATCTGATCAAAATACAGATGATCCATTTGTAGCTCTGCAAAATGCAATAAACTCAGGTTGTAATGCTGGTTTTGTAGCTACTATTACTGTTGAATTTATGTATACAGATAATTGTGGAAATTTTTCAACT
This sequence comes from uncultured Saprospiraceae bacterium, assembly GCA_937918905.1. Lineage (GTDB taxonomy): Bacteria > Bacteroidota > Bacteroidia > Chitinophagales > Saprospiraceae > CAJQQY01. The sequence continues at coordinate 28,660 of CAKZSH010000060.1, read as the reverse complement.
ACAGATGCGGACTTTTCTATTATTGATAATTCTTTCCCGACAATATCTACTCCTGCTACTAATGCAACAGTAGAATGTGATGGTGCAGGAAATAATGCTCAGTTTACCACATGGTTAAATGCAAATGGAAATGCAGCAGCTAATGATGTATGTGCAAGTGGAGCAATGGCATGGAGAACTGTTCCTGCTAATCCTTCCATTAATTTTACTTGTGGAAATAATGGAAGTGTAACGGTTGATTTCTATGTACGAGATGCATGTGGAAATGAAAACCCAACACCAACGACTGCTACTTTTACAATTGCAGATACACAACTTCCAATATGGAATGTTAACCCAGTACCATTAACTATTGAGTGTGATGGGACAATGGATCCAGGTGGACAAATTGCAACATGGTTATCAAATAACGGAGGTGGATCGGCTACTGATGCTTGTAATCCAGCATTGGTAACTTATTCAAATAATTATACAAGTATCTCAAATGGTTGTGGAGCATCAGGTTCTGTAAATGTAATGTTTACAGCTAGTGATGGTTGTGGAAATGTAGCAACGCGAACAGCAACTTTAACTGTAGAAGATACGACTCCTCCTAATTGGACAGTAAACCCAGCACCATTAGTTGTAGAGTGTGATGGAACAACGGATCCAGGTGGGCAAATCAATGCTTGGTTAACAAGTGTTGGAAATGGCGGTGCTGCTACAGATAATTGTGGTGGTACAGTTGTAACTTTTACAAATAACTATTCTGGAGTAAGTGATTTATGTGGAGCGACAGGAACTGCGACAGTTACCTTTACTGCTTTTGATGATTGTGGTTTATCTTCAACTCGAACAGCAACTGTTACCATTCAAGATACTACGGATCCTACATTTCCTACTGGAGCGCAACCTTTAAGTGTTGAATGTAATGGAAGTACGACTGCAAGTATTAATAATTGGTTAGCAAATAATGGAAATGCAATAGTAAGTGAACTTTGTGGAAGTGTGACTTGGTCAAATGATTATACGACTCATACGGCAGGTTGTGCAGGATCAGGAACAACAACAGTAAACTTTACTGCAACTGATGAGTGTGGAAATTCAGCGACCACTTCTACTACCTTGACGGTGATAGATACACAAGCACCTGTCATTACAAATAATCCAATGAGCATAACTGTTCAATGTGATACGTTTGATAATGTTTTCTTAAATACATGGTTAAACGCTCATGGTGGAGCAACTGCATTTGATGGTTGTTCAACTATTGATAATTCAAGTGGTTCAAGTAATTGGACTTATGTTCAGAGTTATACACCTAATTGTACTGGTACAGGAGTTTATAATGTAATATTTACAGTAACTGATGATTGTGGATTTACAGCTTCAGCTAGTGCTAACTTAACAGTTATCGATATTATTTCTCCTGAAATTTTCCCAACCTCAAATAGTGTTACTGAAACATGTGGGGGAGGAGATGACCAATTGAAATTAGAAGCCTGGATTGATAATTTTGGAAATGCCGTCGCTTCTGATGGTTGTTCTAATCATACTTGGGTAGATTTTGATTATGTAACAAATGATCTATTCCCTGCTGCGGCTACAGTTACCTTTGGAGATTATGGAAATTATCCACAGGTTACAGCTAATGATTGTAATTGGTCAGTTCAAGTTACTTTTAGAGTAACTGATGAATGTAACAATACATCTACAACAACTTCGAACTTTACTATAGAAGATAATACAGCACCAGTTCTTTCTGCAATTCCAGGAGATGTAACGGTGGATTGTCAAGCACCTGCTCCTGCTGTAATTACTGCAACAGATGAATGTGCATTAAATCCAACAGTTGTTTTAGTAGCTGATACTGTAGCAACTTGTGCAAATAGTTATGTAGTAACTCGTACGTGGACTGCAACAGATGATTGTAATAATGCTTCAAGTGGAGTTCAAGTAATTACAGTAGAAGATAATACTGCTCCGACAGTAACTGCTCCTGGAGATGTAACTGTTCAATGTGATAATGTTCCAGTTCCTGGAACTCCTACAGTAATGGATATGTGTGATGCTAATCCTAACATTGTACTTACGGCTGATACGGTTCAAGGATCATGTGTACATACCTATGTGATTACAAGAACATGGACGGTGACTGATGATTGTGGAAACTCAGCTTCAGATTCTCAAGTGATTACAGTTGAGGATACTACATTCCCTACTATAACTGGAACATTACCAGCAGATATGACTGTAGAATGTAATGCTATTCCAGCACCACCAGTACCTGGTGTTGATATTGTAGGAGCGGATAATTGTGGTATTCAAGCATTTGACTATGCTGTAGCTTCGACTCAAGGAAGTGATCCTGATATGTGTAATTTTTATAATTATACTTTAACAAGGACATGGACTGCAATTGATATGTGTGGAAATACAACAGTACACACTCAAATAATTACAGTTGGAGATAATATGCCTCCATCATTTACAAGACCTGCTAACTTAACTGTTGATTGTCAAAATGTAAATGACTTAACGATTACTGGAAATATAACAGGGCTTAGCGATAATTGTGATGGTGGACCTGATGTTAACTTTACAGATGCAGTAGTAACAACTGGATCTTGTCCTCAAAATTATACATTAGAAAGAACATGGACGGTAACTGATGCTTGTGGAAATGTAGCTTCTGATATACAAACCATTTTTGTACAAGATGTTACTCCTCCAACTTTTGCAACATTACCTGAAAGTTCAACGATTTCATGTACTGATGATGCGAATGCAGATGCAATGTTTGCTGCATGGATTGCAAACAATGCTGGAGGTACTGCAACTGACCTTTGTGGAACAGTTACATGGTATGCTTTAGAGCCAGGTACATATAATATCAATGATGCGAATACTTTTACAACAGCTCCAGCAGGACTTGCAGCAGCGGTTTGCCCTTCAGGGACAATGGGAGTATATCGTTCTGATGTAGTATCGTTTGTAGCAGCAGATGAGTGTGGAAATGCAATAGAACAAACGGTAACATTTACAGTAACGGATAATACACCACCTGTATTTGTGAGTTGCCCAATTGATGTGACTTTAAATAATGACCCTGGGATTTGTGGAGTGGCTTCTGCTTTATATCCTCCATTAATTACGGATGAGTGTGCAAGCAGTACTTCAACTGTAAATGTAACAGTAGTTGAGCCTTTTGTTTCTCCAAACCCTGGAGATGACCAAACAATTGTAAATCCAATTACTTTAAACTTTGGACCTTTACCGACTAATCCTGCGGTGGCAACTGATCCAGTTACTTTAACCATTGCGTTAGATAATTATGATGGAGAAGAACCAACTGAGTTCTTTACAGTACTAGGAGAAGATGGAACAAACTGGGGACAGACTGCTAATTCAGCAATGCAATGTGGAAATTCAACAGTTACCTTAAGTTTAACTGCTGCTCAAATCAATTCATATGCAGCGGATGGTTTTGTAACATTCACTTTAGTACCAAATGTTACAGTTGATCCAATTTTTGCAATCAATGATATTTGTCCTCAAGGTCCTCCAACAGGTGGAGGTTCTACGGCAACAGGAACTTTAAATTACAATACAGTTACTCCAAATGGATTAACTTATGAATATAGTATTAATGGAGGTTCGAGAGTACAGGTTACTCCTGGTACAATAGTTCCAAATACATTTGATGTAGGAAGTACTTCGGTTACTTATTTTGCAACTGACTGTGCTGGAAATGAATCTTCATGTACTTATAATGTTACAGTTATTGATAATGAATTGCCTACGATGGCTTGTCCAAGTGATGTGACAGTATCGTTACCAGCTAATGCAAATTGTTTTGCGGGAGCATCAGTTGATTTGATGCCACCTACAAATATTTTTGACAATTGTGGTTTCCAAAACATGTACTCACAAGTACAACCTCAAGGAGTGAATTCATTAATCACTTTCTCATACAATCCAAACTACTTGGATTATGTAGCAGATGATAAATCATTCTCATTCTTTGGTACAGGTGCCAATGCCGTAAATGGTAATGTTACTTTCACCGTAAGAGTAGAGGGAGATGTGGAAGACCCTGATGAGTATTTTGAAATATATGGAGAGAATGGAACTTTATTAGGAACTACTCAAGTAGGTCAACCTAATGTAACATTGACTCCTGGAACTTGTCCTACACTTTCAGTAAGTGTAACAACTATCACAGTTCCTGTAGCTACTTTCAATGCTTGGGCTGCAGATGGACAAGTGGATATTAGCACAGTTTCAAATAATACATTTAGTACACCTCCTCCTGGAATCACAGGAGATGGAATTAGTCCTGCATGTACGGTTTTTGCAAATGGAACTCCTGACGGAACTCCTGATGGTTCAAGTAATATTACGGTTGTGTTGGACTACACAGCAGTAACACCAACTTATTTTGCATCAGGTGCTACTGTTATTCCAAACAGTATTTTCCCAGTACCAATTGCACCAGTAACACGAAACTTCAACGTAGGAGTAACGACGGTGACTTATATGGTTGAAGATATCAATGGTAATGTTACGACTTGTACATTTGATGTTACAGTTGAAGATAATACAGCACCTTCGGCAGTATGTCAAGGGGTAACAATTTTTGTAAATCCTGACGGAAGTACTTATACACTTGATCCAACTCAAGTAGATGGTGGAAGTTTTGATAATTGTGGAATTGCATCTATGACAGTTTCTCCAAATACTTTTGATTGTGGAGATTTAGGAACAACTTCAAATGTAGTGTTACAAGTAACTGATAATTCAGGAAATATTTCTTCTTGTGTTGCACCAGTTACAGTTCAATCTATGCAATTGGCACCAACATTCTCTATCGGATTATGTGGTGATGATAATTTGAATTTATTCTCAAATGCTCCAACAGGAACATACTCATATGTATGGTCAGGACCAAATGGATTTACTTCATTTGACCAAAATCCAATCATACCAAATGCGAATGCAACCTACTCAGGAAGTTATGTAGTTACGATTACTGGATTGACAGGATGTACTGCAACAGGTGCAGTTACGATTTCAATTAACTCTGCACCTAACACTCCGAATGCAATGGTAGCAGATTCAGATATCTGTTCGAATGAAGATATAATGTTATCAACACAATCTTATTCAGGTACAGTTGTTAACTACTTCTGGTATGAAGGTGTTTCTCCAACGGGAACATTAGTGAATACGACTCAAGTACCTACTTTTACAGTAGCGAATCCAGCAAGTGGAAGTTATAGTTACTATGTAATTGTTGAAGTGGATGGATGTCAATCTAATCCTTCAGGAGCAATGACAGTTGATGTAAGTGATATACCTGTTATTTCGGATATAGCAACTTCTGCAATTGGTTGTGCAACAGGAGTAGATGATATGATTTTAACTCCATCAGTTAGTCCAGCTAACGCAAATTATGTGTATCAATGGACTGGACCAAATGGATTTACTTCAGCTTCTACTAATGTAACTTTACCAAATGTAACTTCTGCTGATAATGGATCATATACTTTAGTTATCATTGGAGATGGAGGTTGTTCTTCTAATCCTTATACTATGGTAGTTTCAGTTGACGATCAACCTGTTACACCTGTTATCACATCGTTGAATAATCAACTTTGTGAAGGAGATTTATTACAATTACAATTAGTAAATAATCCGTACAACGGATCGAATATTACCTACACTTGGAATACTCCAGGTCAAGGTACAGTAACAACTACTAATGCATCATTTACGATCCCAGTTACGGCGATGAGTGATAACGGAAATTATTCTGTATCAGTAACAGTAGATGGATGTACCTCTACCGTGTCAGGTAACTTTGCAGTAAATGTAAATGCAATACCAGCTGCTCCAGCTATATCTTATAATGGTCCAATATGTGAAGGGACTACTTTAGAATTGATGACGCCATTTGTACCAGGTGCAACTTACTTCTGGACTGGACCAAATAACTTTAACTCGACTAATCAGAATCCTGTAGTATTCCCTGTGGATGCTACTTACGAAGGAACTTACTTTGTTTCGATTGTAGTAAATGGTTGTCCTTCAGTTTCATCTGCTCCACTTCTTGTTGAAGTGAATGATGCACCAGTTGCAACTATTGCTTTAAATGGTGGCCCAGTTTGTTTAGATGATGCTTCAGCAACTTTAGACCTAACAGTTTCAAGTGGATCTGCAATACCGGGAGCAACTTATACATGGTTTGATGCTTCGACAAATACGATTGTAGCAGGGCCTACGACTTCGTTGACTTCAACGATTACTGACCTAAGTGGATTTGGCGCAGGTGCAAATGATTTCTATGTAATTTCAAATGTAAATGGTTGTCCTTCGGCTGCTTCGGTACCGACAACAGTAACATTTGATTTTGTTCCAAACAATGGAGCATTTGCTGGAAATGACATCTTTGTATGTGATAATGGTTCAGTTGTGTTAAATGCTCAAGCTCCTACAGTAGGAACTGGACAATGGATACAGACAGCAGGTGCAACTGTTGTGATTGCTAATCCAAATCAAGCAATTACTTCAATTGCAGGATTGGCTACTGGGCAGAGTTATACTTTTGATTGGGTGCTTTCCAATGGTTCTTGTTTGAACTATGCAACAGATCAAGTAACAGTAGTAGTAGACAATGCAGTAGCTACAGCTGATGCAGGAATTGATATTGAATTATGTGGTGCTGCAAATGCAACATTGAATGCGATACCTGTAACAGGTGGCATTGCTGGAACATGGACTCAACCTTCTTCTCAAGCATTGCTTGGTGTAACGATTGTTGATCCTACTGATCCTAATTCTGCGGTAACTGGATTGATGCCAGGAAATAATTACCAATTCATTTGGACATTAAGTAATGCTGGATGTGGTGATTTCTCTTCTGACATTGTTCTATTGAATAATGGAAGTACAGGTGGTACATCTGCTTTTGCAGGAAATGATGAAGACCTATGCGGAGATGAAGAAACGCCATTAAATGCGACTTCTGCTCCTGCTGGAATGATAGGAACTTGGACGACTACTTCTGGTGCAACAATCTTAGCACCTAACCAACCGAATACTTTTGTAACAGATTTAACACCTGGTGCAAATACATTTACTTGGACATTGAGTAATACAGTTTGTGGAGCGTTCTCATCTGATGATGTAACGATTTTCTACGAAGCTCCTGTAGTTGCTAATGATGATGCAGTTAGTGTTTCTTACAATGGATCATCTGACGTCAATGTATTCTCAAATGATGCCGTACCTGCTGGATATAGTATTTCATTTACAAGTCCGACAAATGGTACAATTACAGAAAACAACGGTGTTTTCTCTTACACATCTAGTTTTGGATATGTTGGAACTGACCAATTCAGTTACGAAATCTGTAGTGAACTTTGTCCTGATGAATGTTCAACTGCGACAGTTACTTTGGATGTAGGATCGGACGCAACTTGTGCGATACCTTCGATCTTCTCTCCAAATAATGATGGCATCAATGATGAATTTGTTGTTCCATGTTTGAGTACTTCAACTTATCCTAATAATGAAGTTTCGATCTTCAACCAATGGGGAGATGAGGTATACAGAGAAGGACCATACTTGAATGATTGGAGAGGAACTTACAAAGGAGAAGATCTACCAACAGGAACCTACTTCTACGTAGTAGACTTAGGTGATGGATCAGAACCAATGTCTGGATTCCTAGTATTAGAAAGATAAAAAAAGCGCAACGCATCCTTTTCTTTAGGTTTAAAGAGGAGGATGCGTTTGAGCAATTTTTTTAATTCTTTGACAAATCCTATGGTCAGATAAAAATCGAAAACAAAAGCGACCGAAGGAAGTGTTGTTTTCAATTTTTACCTGACTTAAAACACAGGTTTTGTCAAAGATTCATTTATAAGAAATAAAATACGTGTTAAGGATTTTGTTTTTAAAAAATTCAAAACACATTTACAAAAAGCTTAAATAAAAAGTAATGAGAAAAATTTTATTTACGTTCATCTGCGCTCTTTTTGCAATGACCACTTTTGCGCAGCAGGAGCAACAATACACCCAGTTTATGTACAATAAATTGGCATATAATCCAGGTTATGCAGGAAGTCATGAGACAGCATGTTTGACTGGTATTATTCGTAGCCAATGGATGGGACTGGATGGAGCACCTAACACTCAGGTATTAAGTTTTGATATGCCAGTTCGGAATCAACGAGTAGGTATCGGAGCAAATATTACTAGAAACACTATTGGTATTTCTGAGCGATTAACTTTGGATGGAGTTTACTCGTACCGAATCAGAATGGCAAATGGTACTTTAGGTTTAGGAGTACAAGCTTCTATCAGATATTTGAATAATGATTATACTGATCCTGATTTGATTTCTACTGTGCCTTTAACGGCGGATGGATCTATCCCAGTAGGAACAAGAAGTAAATATGTTCCAAATTTTGGAGCAGGAGTTTATTTCAACAATGAAAAGTTTTATATTGGAGCATCTATTCCAAGATTTTTTACAAATAACATTGATTTCAACGAAGTTGGAACAATTTTATCAGAAGAGAAAATACATGGTTTTATCATGGCTGGATATAGATTTGACATCAATGACAATGTAGCATTCAAACCTCAACTTTTGATGAAGTATGCTGCTAATTCTCCTTTCGATGCAGACGTGAATGCAAGTTTTATTTTTAATAAAAAATACGTTGCAGGATTGACTTACCGATTAGGAGGTTCTACTCAAACGGGAGCAGGAGAGTCATTCGATTTAATGGTAGGTGCTCAAATCACCGATCATATTTTATTCGGATTATCTTATGATGTTACCCTTTCCGAAATCAAAGATTATAGCAACGGAAGTATCGAAGGTGTTGTAAGATATTGTATCGGAAAATCACAAGGAGAAGATATCGTAAATCCACGTTTCTTCTAATTAATTTTAAATGGTGAATTTTGTCCCTAAGTTTCGGGACAAAATTCATCATTCAAAATTAATTACCAAGCATGTTATGAAAAACTAGAATCCTACACAAAAAAGTAACCAACCTACACACTACATTCAATTTTGAATATCTCAATTTTGAATTTTGAATAACCTCAATTTATTGAGTCGATATCATTCGATTCATTCAAAATTCAAAATTAATCCTTCAAAATTAACTAAAAAGTGACCCTAGTAGCTCATTGCTACGTATTAATAAATAGAGAATTGTTATATATGATTTCCGATTTGACTTTTGCAGTTAACTATTCATAGTTAACCGTTATCAGTTAATCGTTAATTATTCACCGCTTAAATTATGTGCCATGTTTAATTTTCAAAAACTTATCGTGCTAAGTCTTTTTGGGCTATTTGCACAATTGGTATTTGCACAACCCTCGGATAATGAGATGAAGAGAAATCCAGAGGCAGTTCAGTTGCGAAATACTTCTAACATCAACACGACTAACCTTGAGTTTTCTCCCGCATACTACCAAAACGGGATTGTCTTTGCTTCTTCAAAATTCAAAGCAGGCAAAAGAGACAAAAAAATTGACGAAACTTTTTTCGAATTATTTTATTCTGATACGGATGGAAATGGAGAGCCATTAAAGTCGCGTCCATTTTCATTACAGGTCAATTCTTTCCTTCATGAAGGCCCTGTAACATTTAGCCGTTCAGGTGAAAAGATATTTTTCACAAGAAATAATATTAAAAAAGGAATGCGTAAGTCTGACTCAAAAGGAGTCACTCGGTTAAAAATATATGAAGCCGTAAAAGGTTCGTATGACTGGGAAAATATTACAGAACTTCCATTCAATAATGATGAATTTTCAACTGCTCACCCAACACTTTCTGCAGATGAAACTAAACTTTACTTTTCTTCTGATCGCCCTGGTGGACAAGGAGGAATGGATCTTTACGTTTCAACTAAAAGTGGAGACACTTGGGGCGCACCTGTCAACTTAGGCCCTGAAATTAATACTGCTGGTCATGATGTTTTTCCTTTTATTCATAGTAGTGGAAATTTATTTTTCTCATCTAATGGACATGGGGGAAAAGGTGGTTTAGATTTATTTATGGCAAATCTTGAAGGCACTTCTAAGGAAGTGATGAATCTTGGATTACCATTTAATTCTTCTACAGATGACTTAGGATTGATTTTAAGTCCTGATGGAAAAAGTGGATACTTTGCTTCCAATCGTGCAGGTGGTGCGGGTAAAGATGACATCTATCATTTTACTGCTCCCGATGGAATTTTAGGAGCGACAACTCCTGACTTGTTGACTTCATTGATTACGGTGTATGATTTGAAAGACAATAGTTTAATCGAAGGGGCATCTATTCGAATTTTCGAACAAAGTAGCAATGGCTTCTTGGGAGGAAATAATGATTTGTATCAAGCGGTATTGATGCCAATCGAAGACGGTTCAAGTGAGATGGTTTTCAAATTGGTTAAAAAAGATGCTGCATCTCTTGGTGAGCCTGATCGTTACTCTGACTCAAAAGGAGAAGCGACTTATGATTTTATGGGAGAGAAAAAATACTTGATTGTTGTAACTAAAGATGGTTACGCAGGAAAGGAAACAACTTACTCTACCGTAGGAAATGCAACGCTTTCTAACATTAGAATTCCGTTGGACAAACCAAGATGCTCAACAGTATCAGGTGTCTTAAAAAACAAAGCAAATAACAATTTACTTCCAAATACGATTGTAAAAATTTGGAATGGATGTACAGGTGAGGAAATTGAAATTTTCTCGAATGATAAAGCTGAGTTTGAATATTGCGCAAAGCCTGATTGTGATTATATGATAAAAGGGGTGAAAGCAAATTTTGGAAGTGAATTCGTAAAAATACCTGCAAGTGAATTAAGTCCTAATGGATTAAGAAAAGAAGTTTTCTTAACTCCTGTTTCAAGAGGACCATCGATTGCTGCGGGAACTGTAATTGTTTTGGAAAACATTTATTATGACTTTAATAAATCATCTATCCGAACAGGTGCAGCGAGAGAATTGGATGAGCTTCTAGTGATGATGCAGAACTATCCAAGTATGGTTATTGAACTTTCTTCACATACAGATTCTCGTGGAGGAAATGATTATAATCTACGATTATCTCAATCGCGTGCAGAATCTGCAAAGCAATATTTGACGGCGAGAGGTATTGCTTCAAGTAGAGTTCGAGCGGTAGGATATGGGGAAGCAACTCCACGTAATCAATGTGTAGATGGTGTAAAATGTTCAGAAGAAGAACATCAATATAATCGAAGAACGGAAGTAAAAGTTACCAGTATCGACGCTCCTGTAAATGTTCGATATGGAAACAATGCTCCTGAGATTATTGATAGAAGAAATAGATAAAATGTAATTGTTTTGTTATAAAAAAAGGTTGTTATCGCTTGATGTGATAACAACCTTTTTTAATTTTAGAAACGAGTCACAGATTGCTCTGGTTTCAAATGATAGTTTGTTGGAAGTTGTAGGTGCGCAATGTTTTTACGTAGTACGATTTTTTTTTGGAAAAAGTTCAAAAAGTATAATTAACAATGAAAAATTAATAATCTCGAACGACGTATTCACCATACTTTGAATATTATTCATTTTTAATTTAAAAAGGCCTTCCACGCCACGAGTGCGCAGAAGGCCAATACTTGGTTTTGGGAACGATCTCTTTTTAAGCAGCTTGATATTGTCGCATATCATTTCTAAAAGAATCTCGAATACTCAAGAAATTGTGATACTCAGCTTCAAAAATTTCGAGAATTTCTTCTTTAGAAAGAAACTCACTTAAAGGAATTTCCATTTCATCATTATAGATGTCAAAGTTTCCAAAGTACAATTCCAATTTTTCGTGCATCAGGCTACGAGCGCAGTTCTTGACAAACTCAAATTCTAAGTCGCGGCCTTCCAGTAACTCCTTTGCAACTGCTACCGTTTCAGAACGGTAAAGGTGTGCATTTTCGATAATAGCAATTAGTTTTTCATTGCTACTGTGAAAATACCTTTTGAATAAATTAGTTTGTAGTTTCATTGTTATACTTTTTTGTGTTAAGCCAAATCTTCAAAGCTTTATATTTTTTGTTGTTGGTTTTGTTGTATTTTATAGCTGAGTTTTTTTTCCTTTTTCCCTTCAAGACTCGAAGTAACCTGAGGGGAAAAAAGATATTCATTTGGTATTTAGGGTAATTTGGTTTTTAAAAGTTATGTCGTAATTGATATTATCATATTAAGATTTTTGGTAGGTGAAATCCATTTTAGTCGTCGAGACAAGAGGAAAGTTCGACGAAGTATTTACTTTTACTATAAATAGAGCATATTCTGATATAAGGTTCAAGTGTTAAATAACAAGCCTTTTTTTAACATTTGGGCTAATTTAATGCAATCAAATTGTTTGTTTTTTTTGATAATGTTCTTTATTTGTGAATTCAATTTATTCGAAATCTTGAATCCTTAATCATACATCTATAATCCTAAAAGTTATGAATGCAGTAAAACATGCTGAAATTTCAGTTCATCGTTGGGGAGGTCAAATAGAAGATTATTACCCCATCCATCATTTTATGGATTGCACTAAAGAATTGTGTAGCGATAATCGCCATCGCATTTTGCATACCATGTGGGGCATCAAGCGAGTCATCATTCCAATTTTTGGACATACCATAGTTAATAGTGATGGAAAAGAAGTTAACGTCAAAGACCTTTGCGAAAGAGATCATATCCTTCCTGATTTTCGAAATAAATTTATTCCAACTTTGATGGATTTTGTAGGAGCATTTGATGAGAAGGAATTACCTAAAGATTTTCCTAAAAAAGTAGAAGCACTTCATCAACAATATGCAGGACAAAAAGAAGTTGCAGAACTCTTACTGTCGCCTTTGGCACAGACTGGGAAAATGTATTCACTTTTGATTACACACAACAGTTGGTTTTTACAAAGTATTTTACCAAAAATATATCCTACACCTTTTCGATTCCAAAATTTTGAATTGAGTCCTGCTGATTTTTTTGAAGCAATGGAGTTTAAATTTTGGATGGATAATGGTGCAGACTTTCCACCGAGTGCCAAGAAGAGTCAAAATGTGTTTCAATCTAAAGTAGTTTTATAACAATATATTTTCAAAATGAAAAAATATTATATTCGACAAGTTGGCTTTGTTTATGATGATGAAGGAAATTCTAAAGTAGAAGGATTTGGAGGTTTGGAAAATACATTTGATAATTTTGAAGATGCCGAAAAAGAAATTAGAAGACTGACTCTAAAAAAATGGATTGGAGTAAATCCATTTAATTATTCTGGATATACATTTGAGGAGATATCTGGTTTAAATAGTTTTGCCCATAAAGAATTTGGTTTTGGCTTGTTGTGGCCAGCAGATGAAAAAGGAGATACGGAACTAATAAAAAGTTTCCGATTTCCTAAAGATTTAACTGAAGAACAAGCATGGAAGATTCGAGAGATTTCAAGGATTCATCATTTTGAAATTATTGAACATACAGATGAAGAGCCTCCATTTTGGGGATTTCGATTAGGCGTAGGAATGAAGGATGAAGGCAAATGGCTGACGCGTGATGCATTTAAAGTAGATGAAAATAATCAACCTAAAGAGCATGGAAAGATTCCGACTTTTTTGACAACAAGAGATGAAGCCTTAGAGTATTTGAGATCGATGACTATTTTGCCCTATTTTTGTCCAATAGGAATCATTGGTACTTTTGAAGAACTTTCGGATACACCTCAGATTTTAAAATCAATCGTAGAGCAAGATGCGCGTATTGAATATTATGAAAATGCCAATCGACTCATTCTCTCCCGATTGTATGATAATGAAAAACTACTTACCATAAATAGTTTATTAAAAGAGAAGTTTATTGAAGTAGCTCCGATTCCGATTGAAGGGTTGATTGAATTGGGAGGAGAGTGGATTCCTTTTCAATAATTTATAACAATAAAAATACAAAATATGAATTCTCCTAATTCCAAAATATATTTTGTTCGCGAAAGAGGTTTCTGTTATAATGATGAATGCTATAGTGTAGAAGATGGCTTTGGTTGTGTACAATCTTCGTTTGATGATTTAGAAGCAGCTATGCAATCATTAAAAGAGCATACTCGCGATGCTTTTCGAGGGATGAAAATATTTGAGTTTAGTCCATTATCTTATGTATCGGATAAAGAGGAATTGCAAAAGATAAACGATTTTTTGACTCAAGAATTGAATCAAGGTTTTATCCAACCTCCTACCAATCCACCATATCTTAATATTGCTTTCGATTATCAATTGCCCGATTCATTATCAGTAGAGCAATCTTGGGAACTTCGAAAGCTGACTGGCATCGAACAATTTGAACTGATAGAAGGCAATAAAGATGAACCCGTTTTTTGGGGATTTAAATTAGGTGCACGGTCGGAACGGGCAGGGGAGTGGATGGATAGGGAGGCTTCTAAATGGAATGAAACTAAGACGAAAAGAATCTATAAAAACATTCCAATTTTTTTTAATTCTAAAGAGGCGGCTTTTAAGATGTTGGCAGGACAGTTGGAAGATTCACTTTTTAATAGAGCGGGTGATCTAGAATTATTTCAAGGGAGCTTTGAGGAGTTATCCGATACTCCAGGTATTTTAAAATCTTTTATGGAACAAAATAAGGAAGCAAAATATAATCCAGATACTCATGTGTTTTCTAACTTGGAATACCTTGGAGAAAAATTAGTAGTTTTTAATTCTTTACTAAAAGTGAAACTCGTAGAAGTCGTTCCGTTTCCAACGCAAGAAATTATTGCATTGGGTACGGAATGGGATTTAGATTATTCATAACAATAAAATTACAAAACAATGTTAACGAGTTTTTCGAAATCATAAAAAATCAGCGTAAATCTGCGGCTGAAAAACTAAAAAATTTACCTAGCATACCACCTCGCAAAGTCCTTCGCAAAATAAGTCATAATCACATCAGCCCCCGCTCGATGAATACTTGTCAAAGTTTCAGGCATTGCTTTTTCATATTCCAACCAACCATTTTGACAAGCGGCAATTAACATCGCACATTCGCCACTCACATGATAAGCGGCAATCGGCAAATCAAAATTATTTTTTAACAAACTAATTACATCCAAGTAATTCAATGCAGGTTTAACCATCAAAAAGTCTGCGCCTTCTTGCGTATCGAGTTCTGCTTCGATCATGGCTTCACGTTGATTGGCAGGATCCATTTGATATGTTTTTTTATCACCAGCCTTTGGCGCAGAATCCAATGCATCACGGAATGGGCCATAAAAAGCACTTGCATATTTTGCAGTATAAGACATGATACCTGTTTCTGAAAATCCAGCTTTATCCAATGCCTCTCGAATATATTGAACTCGCCCATCCATCATATCCGATGGGCCGATGATATCAAAACCAGCCTTGGCTTGAGCGACTGCCATTTTTCCTAAAATTGGTAACGTAGGATCGTTAAGAATTTTTCCATTTTTAACCAAACCATCATGTCCATCTGAACTGTATGGATCCATCGCTACATCACTTATCAATGTGATTTCTGGAAAATTCTTTTTAATTTTTGTCGCCGCTTTGAGGTAGAAATTTTTTGAATTATAACTGTAGGTTGCCGTTTTGTTTTTTAGTTTTTCAGCGACTGCTGGGAAAATCATAAAACTTCGTAATCCTAAACTCACACATTCTTCTATTTCCAAAAGAACATTATCCAGCGACATTCGATAGTTGCCAGGGAGCGATGAAATTTCGTCCTTGATATTTTTTCCATCAAAAATAAAGAGTGGGTAAACTAAGTGGTCAGGAGTCAATCGGGTTTCTCTAATCATTCCTCGGATTGCAGAGGAACGTCTGTTTCTTCTAGGTCTTCTTAACATTTCTTTTGTAAGTGATTTGTGATTGGTAAATCGTGATTCGTGATTTGTAATGGATGGTTCTTGTTTGATCGAACCAATCACTAGTTACTAATCACTAGCCACAAAACTATTTTTTCCTTTTTCGAATACTTTTTTTAGGGACAGGATCATGGCCATGTTTTTTTGCCCAAGGATGACATCTGCCTATTCGTTTTGCGCCAAGCCAAATTCCTTTAAACACTCCCCATTCTTCGATAGCTAAAACCATGTATTGTGAGCAAGTAGGAGAGTACCTACAATTAGAACCCAACATTGGTGAAATAGTCAATTGATAAAATCGAATAGGTAGGATAAATATTTTTTTAAAAATACTGTTCATTAGATTTTGTATAACATTGTAACCGCCAAATTTATTTGGCTGGTTGTAAAAATAATTGACTCTTAGTTTTTTGCACAACCAGCCAAATGAATTTGGCGGTTACATTTTACTACAATGACTTTTGCTACACAGAACTTAAGAATTTCGAACCATTCAAAATTAAATCTTAGAAACTAGTTGATGCTTCTGTTTTTTTACCATCCAACAAAAAGTAACCTTCAGCTTTGTTTGGTCCTTTGATTCGGATTACATTTTGTTGATCGCTATGCACATCAGTCAAAATTCCATAGTTGATTTTTAAATCCTTCAATTCAGTTACACCTTCCACTTCCATATAAAACCAACCTGCCATAATATCTTTTGCCGATTCTTTTCCTAAATAATTATAGGTTACCGCTTCTCCATTCACTTCGATTTTGAACATTTTTTCAAAATATTCTTTTACGAATTTGTTCCCGTCTTTATGTTCTTTCTCTGTGCAAAGGAACAGCTTTTCCTCCACGCCTCCTTTTTCGATGGCTAATTCCAAATCATCCAAATAAATATGCATCGTGATTTGTAAACTGTTTTCTCCTTCGGAAAAATCAATATTACATTTCGTTACGTGAATATCATGTACTATATTATTACTGGAAAAACTGCTTCCAATTAGGAAAACAAACGATAATGCGATGAGTTTGAGTAATTTCATTATTGATGAATGTTTTTGCAAAAATACGGAAATAAAAGTGGAGGTGCTTAATGGTAACGAATTTTATGACTTTTTTATGATTTGATTTTGATGATATATTGAGATGGGAACGCTGATGACGCAGATGCGTTCTCATCTCAATGTATTATCGACCTAATATTTCAATGTCAATTTTGTTTTAACAACATCACCGCATTTTGCATCATTCTCGATGGGCCTCTCCAAAACATCCGAAAATTTATTTCAAAATTATTTATAAATCCCCCGCATTTCCCATCTATACTTTACAGCAAGCAAACGAATGATTATGACCAAACTACTTGTCAAGATATATTGTACATCTTGATTTACATTCAATTTTTCTAAGAATAAAAACCCTATTGCACCAACAATACAAGCTGAAGCATAAATTTCTTTTCTTAATATTACTGGAATTTCATTAACTAAAATATCTCGAATCAATCCACCGAAGCTTCCACTCATTGTCGCTAGAATGATACAAATTAATGGGTGTAATCCAAATTGCAATCCAATCTCTGCTCCTGTAATAGTAAAAATACCTAAGCCAATAGTGTCAAATAAAAATAAAGTTTTACTCCAATATTCGATTTTTTTTCTAAAAATAATTCCAATAATTGTAGAGGCTATAATGATATAGAGGTAAGTCAAATCAATCATCCAACCAACAGGTGTTCGCCCAATCAACGTATCTCGAAGGGTACCTCCGCCAACAGATGTAACAAATGCAATGATAAAAATACCGAAAAGATCAAGACGCTTATTGATGGCTGCCATTGCACCAGATAGTGCAAATGCTATTGTTCCTAACCAATCGAATATTTGAAATAAAGACATTGTTCTTTCTATTTTTTATACAAATGTAATCCGAATTATTTAAGACCCATTTGGAACTTGATGGAAGTTTTATTTCTTTTGTAAAAAAATATAAATGAGAATAATCGAGTTAAATATTTATCCTGTCAAATCATTAGGAGGAATTTCACTTCAAGAATCGATGGTAACTTCCAAAGGATTAATGTACGATAGAAATTGGATGTTATTAGATGAAAATGGAGTTTTTATGACTCAACGAAATCATCCTCAAATGGCATTGATTGATACGCAAATCAAAGACGGAGATTTAATTTTTTCTCATAAAAAAATAGATTCAGTTGCAAGTATTCCAATTCTTAAAAGTTATGGTGTTACCTTGCGAACAAAAGTTTGGAGTACCTCTTGTGAAGTTCAAAAAGTTGATACGATAGGGGAATGGTTTTCTGAAATTTTTGGCTTCAAATGTCATTTGGTTTTTTTTCCCAAAAAAAATATACGAATCAAGGAAACCGAAGAAGGGATTGAAAAAAGAATAGCAAGCCTTGCTGATAAATCACCTGTATTGATTACCAATACGGCTTCGCTAAAAGAATTAAACGGTAGATTAGATGCTCCGATTCCAATGAATCGTTTTCGTGCAAATATTATTGGAGATGGTAAAACTGCTTTTGAAGAAGATAAATGGGAATCTGTTAAAATTGGTGGAACTACATTTGAAACGGTAGAAATATGTGGACGCTGTAAATTAATAAATGTTAATCATTTGACAGGGGAAACTTCGAAAGAACCTTTAGAAACATTAAGTACTTATCGAAAAATGAATCGTGAGATAAAATTCGGAATGCGAATGAATTGTAAAATGCAGGAAGGCAAATCACCTATTATTAAATTAGGTGATGAAATTATTTTTTAGGAATGAAAAATATTTTACTACTCATAAATTTTATCTTTACAAAAAATCAATTATTAAAATATGTCTAATTCATATCCTCATCTTTTAGCTCCTCTTGATTTAGGATTTACAACTTTAAAGAACCGAGTTCTCATGGGCAGTATGCATACTGGCCTTGAGGAAACTAAAAATGGATTTGAAAAGCAAGCTGCCTATTTTGCAGAACGAGCACGAGGTGAAGTTGGACTGATAGTGACTGGCGGAATTGCACCTAACCGAGCTGGTTGGGTTGGGCCTTTTGCCGCAAAGATGACGAGTAAAAGTGAAGCCAAAAAACATGAAATTATTACCAAGGCCGTTCATGCTGAAGGTGGAAAAATAGCCATGCAAATTTTACATTCAGGACGATATGGTTATCATCCTTTCTTAGTTGCACCTTCCAAAATGAAAGCTCCAATTGTTCCTTTTAAGCCTTGGGTACTGGGTTCGAGAGGTATTCGAAGTACGATAGGCGATTTTATAAATGCAGGCGCATTGGCTCAAGATGCAGGTTATGATGGGGTTGAAATTATGGGATCGGAAGGATACTTGATTAATGAATTTTTAGCAGAAAAAACCAATCAACGGACTGACGATTACGGAGGTAGTTATGAAAACCGAATGCGCTTTGCTTTAGAAATTGTAGAAGGAATGCGGCAAAGAGTTGGTGAAAATTTTATCATCATTTTCCGATTGAGTATGTTGGATTTGGTGGACAAAGGAAGTACCTGGGATGAAATTGTATTGTTAGCAAAACGACTGGAAGCAGCAGGGGCAACAATTATCAATACTGGAATTGGCTGGCATGAGGCAAGAGTTCCTACGATTGCGACAATGGTTCCAAGAGGTGGATTTAGTTGGGTGACTAAGCGGATGATGGGAGAAGTCAATATTCCACTTATTACGACCAATCGAATCAACACGCCTGAGGTTGCTGAAAAAATTCTTGCCGATGGACATGCAGATATGATTTCGATGGCACGTCCGTTTTTGGCAGATTCTCAATTTGTAAAAAAGGCAAGAGAGAATCGAGCAGATGAAATTAATACTTGTATCGGTTGTAATCAGGCATGTTTAGATCATGTTTTTAAAAGAAAAACTGCATCGTGTTTGGTGAATCCAAGAGCATGTCATGAGACAGAATTAAATTACTCGGCTACTAATAATAGGAAAAAAATTGGAGTGGTCGGTGCAGGGCCTGCGGGGTTGGCATTTGCAACTGTTGCTGCGGAGCGAGGGCATGAAGTGCATTTGTATGATGGTGCATCTGAAATAGGAGGACAGTTTAATATGGCGAAACAAATCCCAGGGAAAGAGGAATTTTATGAAACGCTTCGATACTATAATAAACAGATTGAGTTGCATGGTGTTCATGTGCATTTGAATCAATATGTGGATGAAATTTTTTTACTGGAAAAAGGATTCGACGATATTATTATTGCTACTGGTGTGATTCCTCGACAAATTCAAATTCCTGGAATTGAACATCCTAAAGTGTTAAGTTATGTGGATGTTTTAAAAAATAAAAAAACAGTAGGTAAATCTGTTGCGATTATTGGAGCAGGAGGAATTGGTTTTGATGTAGCAGAATATTTATCGCATGAAGGAGAATCACCTAGTGTTAATTTAAAATTATTTTTAAAAGAATGGGGAATTGATGATAAATATCAAACTGGTGGAGCATTGACGACGCCTGAAATTCATCCTTCGCCACGTGAAATTTATTTGTTGCAAAGATCGAAAGGAAAGTTAGGAACTCGTTTGGGAAAAACAACGGGTTGGATTCATCGGGCTAGTTTGAAAAAGAAAAAAGTAAATATGCTGGGGAGTGTAAAGTATGATAAAATTGATGATGAAGGTTTGCATATTACAATTGGAAAAAAAGAAAAAGATATTCTCCGTGTGGATAATGTTATAATTTGTGCAGGACAAGAACCCAAAAGAGATTTATTGGATGCGCTGAGAGGAAAAGGTGTTGCAGTACATTTGATCGGAGGAGCAGAGGAAGCAAGAGAACTAGATGCAAAAAGAGCGATAGATCAAGGAACGAGATTAGCTGCTGAGATTTAATGAATAATTATTCATTAAGGGAGTAGGTTATTTAATTCCTACTCCCTAACCAGAAGTGTTTTTTACTTTGATAATTTCTCCCATAATGCTTAATGCAATTTCCCTAGGTGTTTTTGCTTTAATATCTGTTCCAATTGGAGAATAAATTTTTTCAATTTCAGTTTCTGAAAATCCTTTTTCTAACAAACGATTGACACGTTTTGCGTGAGTACGTTTACTTCCCAATGCTCCAATATAAGCTACCTCGGAGCGCAATAAAATTTCCAATGCATTGTCATCAATTTTAGGATCGTGTGAAAGGACGACAGCATAAGTGTAGGCATCCAATTGATAATCACCTAGAATTTCAGATGGATATTTTTCAAAAATAAAATCAGGTGGAGTTGTGAATTGTGTTTTTTTAGAAAAAATACCACGTGGGTCAACTACGATGGTTTCAAAATTATACATCTGAGCGAGTTGCACTAAATCGACGGTGATATGTGCTGCACCAATGATGAGCATTTGACTTTTTCGAGGAAAGACTTGTGCGAAATAAGATACCTCATCTAATTCTACAATTTGATTTTTTCTTTCATTGTAAACTCGAAGTCCGTGATTTTTTAATTCATCGGTTGCGTTATCTCCGATGGTTTCGCCATTTGGTAAAACCAAAATATGATGTCCTTTTCCATCCTTTAAGCGAGTCAATAAAACACAACCTTTATTATTTTCTAAACAGGATTCTAGTTGTTTCCAAATCGCTTTTTCATTTTCATTAAAAGCTAAAAACTGTTCTGCGAAAACTTGAATTTTTCCACCACAGCTGAGACCTACGCCCCAGGCTTCTTCATCAGTAATTCCAAAAGCTAATTGTTTGCTTTCTCCTTTTTCCAAAAGTGGAACTGCTGATTTGATGACTGCACCTTCAACACAACCACCACTTACAGAACCTGCCATTTCCATATCTTCTGAAATTATCATTGCAGAACCTACGGGGCGAGGGGAAGAACCCCAAGTTTTGGTAACTGTCGCGATTGCGAATTTTTTACCAGTTGAAGTCCACTCTTGAATTTTTTTTAATAAATCTTTCATATTATTGTATTGTAACTATCTTTGGAGGTTTAGTGATTTTTAGAAATTCAAAGTAAGTTATTTTTTGGGTTAAGTTCTTGTTCATAATTATTCATAAGTTATTTCGGCTTCTTTTTTTACCCTTCTTCGTTAAAAAGCCTGGCCGATGCTAGGCATCGCCTACGTTTTTTGCCTCAAAGGATAAAAAAATAATCTCGAAATAACTTATAACTAATTATGGACAAGAACTTAAAAAAATTAATAAAATACAAAAGACTCATTACAATTTGTGATTTGAAGAGAATCTATGAAACATAAAAAAATACTTGTTGGCACAAACAAAGGTTTAGTAGTTTTTGAAAAAAAAATAAATCAATGGAAAATTGAAAAGGTTCACTTTTTAGGTTTGCCTGTAAGTACAATTTATAACAATGAAATTACAGGAACTTGGTGGGCAGGTATTGCACACCGACATTGGGGCCAAAAATTACATTTTTCAAATGACGAAGGTAAAACTTGGGAAATGGTCGCACCACCCATTTATCCAAAAGGAACGGAAGTTTTTGAAGGACAAAAAGCTACTCTAAAAAAAATATGGTGCATTTCCCATGCAGGAAAAGATAACCCCAATGGATTGTGGATAGGAACAGAACCTGGTGGTTTATTCTATTCTGATGACAACGGGAAAAATTTAAAACTGGTAGAAGGCCTTTGGAATCATCCTAGTCGGAAAGATAAAAACCAATGGTTTGGAGCAGGGCGAGATTTTCCATTTATCCATTCTCTCGTTGTTGATCCTCGAGATAGTCAGCATGTATATATTGCAGTAAGTTGTGCTGGAGTTTTTGAAACAAAAGATGGTGGTACAACTTGGATACCTCGAAATAATGGATTGAGGGCAACTTATTTACCTAATCCAAATGTTGAAGTGGGACATGATCCGCATCTATTACTTGCTTGTGCATCTCATCCAGATGTGCTTTGGCAACAAAATCATTGTGGTATATTTCGGTCAGTTAATGGAGGAATGAATTGGTTAGATGTAACGGATAATAATGGAATTGCAGATTATGGATTTGCCTTGGCAATAGATCATGATAATCCTCAAAGGGCTTGGGTGATACCTGCGGTAAGTGATGAGGTTAGAATAGCCCATGACTTATCATTAACAGTATGTCGAACAGAAGATGGTGGAGTAAATTGGGAATCATTAAAGAATGGGTTGCCTCAAGATTTTTGCTTTGATATCGTATTTAGACATAGTTTAGCGATTTATAAAAATGAATTGGTATTCGGAACCACTACAGGTAATTTATTTTTTTCAGAGAATTATGGCGATGATTGGATTTGTCTTTCTTCTAATTTAGCAAGAGTGGAAGGGGTAACATTTGTATAAAAAAAAATCCCATAGTGATATGGGATTCCTTTATTAAAGTATGTAGGCATGTGTTAATTATCACAATTGAATTGAATTATTTGGTTTACTGTAAAAGGGGTTTTGTCTTAAACAAAAGTATAATATTGTATTGACCTCTCAAATAGGGTAAAACATTATTATATGAAAACCACCTTGATAGGTAGTGTATTGTTTTTGTAATATTCTTTGTAAAAAAAAGAGGAAATTTAGCTCAATTATTTCGTCCCAGAAATTTTTTTATTAATCCACTTTTAGATTTGACATGTAGTTTTTTATAAATGTTTTTTACGTGGTATTTAAGTCCATTGATAGTTAGACCTATCAAAGGAGCAATCTCTTCATACGTTTTTCCATCTATTACTAATTGTACGATTTGATTTTCTTTTTCGGTCAGTTTTTCTTCTTCTAAGAGAGAGAGAATTTTTTTTTGTGGTTGGAAATGTCTAATTATTCTACGAGCGATTTGAGGAGACATGGCCGCTCCATTTTTAATGGTATTGAGTAACTCTGATTCTATCTCTTCGAAGGTTAAATTTTTGAGAAGGTAACCTGTTGCTCCAGAAGTAATTGCTTGAAAGATTAATTTTGAATCATCGAACGAAGTCAACATAATGAGTTCCATGTCTTCATCTAATTTACGTAAGTAGTTGACGCCTTTGATTCCATTTATGCCCTGTAATTGTATATCTACTAAAATAATGTCTAATTCCAATTCTTCATGATAATACTTTAAAAAAGTTTCTATACCATTTACTGCAAAAACACATTCAATGGTTTCAGATTTTTGAGTGAAAAAAGCTTTAAAAGCATCCCGATATTCCTTATCGTCTTCTATGATTGCAATTTTTAGCATTTTCTGTTTTTGTTAATTTTTTAAATCAATATTTAAAGAAAAATTATTTTTAGTTTCTATAATATTCATTGTCCCTTTCATTTCATCAACTCTTTTTTTTATTTTTTGAATTCCACGATTTTCAGAAATTGAAATATTTTTTTCTACTTCAAAATAGCTTTTAATCTGTAGGTGGAATTGTTGGGAAGAGTTTTTTAAGGTTATTTTAATTAAAGTGGGGTTCGTATGAGATTGAATATTATTTATAGCTTCTTTAAAAATCATTAATAAATGATGACGTAAATCTACTGAAAGCTTTTTTTCTTCATTTATATTTTCTTTATTAAAGATGATTTCGACTGAATTATGAGATTTTTTTACACCTTGAAGTGAATCTTCTATTTTATCAATTAAGCATCCTAATTTATTTTCCTCAGGATCTAATGCCCAAATTACATCCACAACATTTTTAATCGCAGTATTACTTTTGAGAACCAATTGATCTATTCCTTGATTAATTTCTGAAAGGTTATTTGGAGACTTAAGTCCTTTTGCAATTCTTGCAATGCTGCTTAGGTTACCACCCACACTATCATGTAAATCGGCTGCTATTTTTTGTTTGAAGGATTCAATTAAGGCTTCTTGTTTTTTTCTAAAAAAATAGAAAGATAAAGATGAGACTACCAAAAAAGTGGCAATAATTAAAGCAATCAAAAAAGTTCGATTTTTATATTCTAGAGCAAGTAATTCGTTTTCCTTTTCTTTTTGCTGGATTTGATGTTGGATTTGTAATCGAATTACTTCTTTGTTTTTTTGAAACTCCAAAAGTTCTTTTTTTGATTCATTTGCTTTTTCTGTCCAAATTAGAGATTGTTTATAATTATTCTTTGCTAGATAAGCTTCTGCAATTTTTTTATAAAAACGATTTATATTCCTTTTTGTACCTGTCCCTTTACACAGTTCAATTCCTTTTTTAGAAATGTCTATGACTTCATCATATTTTTTAAACTCTAAAAGTCTTCTTGATTGTATTTCATAGCAAATGATTAGGTTATAAATATTATTACTGGCTTTAGCCAATTGGATGGCTTTTGCTATTTTCTCAAAACCTAAATCTATTTCATTAATACCAATGAGAGCATCACCTTTATTGGCGAGTGTTAATTCATAAATATTTTGAGTGGGGGCATTTTGAGAAAGAGCAAGACCTTTATTTAATGATTGAAGTGCCAAGTCATAATTTTGATTTAGGATATAAACATATCCTAAATTGTTTAGCAAATTGGCTTGTCCAAGTGTATCGTTTATTTCTTTAAAAATTTGATAAGATTCTTCGAGATATTTAAGGC
Organism: uncultured Saprospiraceae bacterium; assembly: GCA_937918905.1. Lineage (GTDB taxonomy): Bacteria > Bacteroidota > Bacteroidia > Chitinophagales > Saprospiraceae > CAJQQY01. The sequence continues at coordinate 3,266 of CAKZSH010000060.1, read as the reverse complement.
TTTTATCGTAAGATTCCATGTCAATAAATATTCCTCCAAAAATTTTTAAAATATTAGCTTTTAGTTTTAAGTTTTTAGCTTGATTAGTATGGAATAATGCCTTATTGAGGACAATTTGTGCTTCTTTTAAATTGGATAAATTCCAATGGAATGTTCCAAATCCTAGGAATACATTTGCAATTAATTCTTCATCTCCATGCTGTTGCATTATTTCTAAAGACTCATCAAGATATTGCTTTGAGATATTGTACTCACTCTTAGCACTTAAAATAGGAAGGAGGGTATTGGTTGCTAACCAATAGTTTTTGTAATCTTCTTTTTCTTTGGTAATAGAGGCTGCTTCTTGATAGTAATATAAAGAGGAATCTAAATGTATGGAACTATAAGCTTCAATTAATTGATTATAGATGTTGAGTTTTTCGGAGTAGGAACTCTTTTCTAATTTTTTTAGAAGAGGTGAAATTTCATGATTGGAATTTCCTAAGAGGTTATAGGATACTGAGATGAAAAACAAAACTATATAATATTTAAGGAAAATCTTCATTGTTTTATTTTAGGAGATTTTTTCCAATTCAATATTTACGAAAAAATGATCTTGAACATCTTTTATTTCCACAGTTCCTCCTAGTTCATGAATCCTTCGTCTTATATTTATAATTCCTTTTCCTGTAGAATTAGACGCATCTTTTTTTGAGGAAAAATGATTAGTGATATTCATTTTTAATTTTTGATTGGTATTGTCTAATTCAACTGTTATTAAAGTGGGATGGGTATGCTTTTGGATATTATTAATAGCTTCTTTAAATGCCATTAATAAGTGATGTTTGGTATTGATGAGGAGAGGTGTTTTTCCTGAAATATTTTTTTTGATAAATTGAACATCAATGTTTTTACTAGTCATTTTTATTCCATCAAGATAGGCTTCCATTTTTTCTATTAAATCCTCGAGTTTAGATTCTTCTTCATCTAATGCCCAAATTACATCTACAACATTTAGAATAGTGGTGTTGCTTTTTTTGACTAATTGATCAATTCCTTGACTAATATTAGGATTGATATTTTTTGATTTAAGTCCTTTTGCAATTCTAGTGATGTTGTTAAGATTACTTCCCACCTCATCATGTAAATCTGCAGCGATTCTTTGTTGAAAATACTCTAACCTTTTTTGATTTTTTTTCCAAAAAAAATACCCAATCAAAAGAACGCAGATTAATCCTAATGTAAATATTAAGGCAATGAATATTCTCTGATTTTTATTTTTTTGCAACAAAATTTGATTTTCGGTTTCTTTTTTTTGCAATTCAAGGTTTACTTCAAGCTGAAGTATTTCTTTATCTTTTTTACGTTCTCTAATTTCTTGTTCCACTTTTTTTTGTTCTTCCATCCATACTAAAGAAGATTGAAAATCTTTTTTGGCTTTATAACTTTTGGCTAAGATTGTACAAAGTTCGGGGAGTTCCTTGATGTAGGAAGTTTCTTTACTGGTATTCACACCAATTTTTGCTGCATCGATTGCATCTTCATATTTTTTTAATTCAAATAGAAATTCAGCTTTGTATTTATTTATAATAACAATTGAACGCACATGCTTATTCTCAATAGCTTTTTCTAGCGTGGATTCCAAAATAGAAAAACCTAATTCCTTTTGTCCTAATCTAATTAATGCTTTTCCTTTCATTAAATTTAAAAAATCATAGAGCATAGAATTTTCATCTATTGTGGCTGCAAGGAGAATACCTTGTTCTACATATTGTAGTACTTTTGAATAATTCTTCCTTTGCATATAAAAATATCCTAGATTGTTAAGCGCAATTGCTTGAGCATAAGTGTTCTTTGTTTTTTTTGAAATTTCATAATATTGAATTGTAAAATCTTTTTCTTTTTCTTTTTCATTTAGTTCGCCATAAAGAAGTGCAAAACTATTTATAATTAGCCCTTTTAAATAGAGGTCGTTTGTTTTTTTAGAATATTTTAATGCTTCTGTCAAATATTCTGAAGTTTGTTTTAGATTAGATAAATCCCTATTCCAATTAGCAAGACTTATCAAAGAATTACAAATTAAAAAATCATTATTTCGGTTGTAGGCAACTTCTAATCCTTTATCAATATAGATTTTTGCTTTTGTGTATTCTCCTTTATGCCTAAAAAATTTAATTATAGAAGTTTGAGCTTTTTGAAGTCTTTTAATATCGTCTATTTGGTCAGCCAGTTGAAATGCTTTTTCATAATAAAAGACACAAGAATCAGCATTAATGGAAGCGAAAGACTCAGAAAGTTGAATAGAAATATCAATTCTTACAGTATCGGAAGAGACTGTAGATAATTGTTTCTTTAAACTAGAAACGGTGTTTTTTTGAGCAAATGAAGGCACAAAAAAGACAAAGAGAAAAAGATAAAGAAGATTCTTTTTCAAGATGGAATATTAGTTAAATTAGGTTTTACTTTTCTACGTTGAAAAGTTTTAAAAACTGATATTACGCAAAAATATATTGATCTAGTTTCGAAAACATATTAATTATTGAACGCTGAGTCGCTGAGACACAGAGCTTGTCGAATAACTTGTTGAGTACGCAGAGGATTTTTTATTAAAATAAAAATAAGCAAAGATGCTGAGATTTAAAGTATTCTTGATGAAAGACTTTGTGTACTCTGCTTCTATTTTTCGAACCTGCCTGCGTTCATTAATCAATATATTTTGTGCGTAACATCAGTTAAAAAAAGGTTTCTTAATATTACAGACAAAGAGCTGTTTATCTAAAGCGAAGATAGATTTTTTTCTAAAAAGACAAATTATTAAGGATCATAATCTTCTAAAAAATCTTCTCGTACAGTTTTGTTGTATTTTAAAATTTCCAAAAGATTATCTTTTAATTCTTCTGGTGTAAAACGATCAACGGCATTTCGAACCCGTTGCATTTTGTCTGATGGAGGATTTTTAGCTTGGTTGGAGTATTTTATAAAATTTAGAACAGCAACTTTGTGTTTGCAATAAGGACTGAGATCGTAAGGGCAAGTGCAGTTACTATTAATTATAATATTGTCCTGAAAATGGATGGCGACCTCATATTCTTCATTGCCTAAAATAATGGCTTCCCATATTCCCAAATCTATTTGTTCGACGGAAAGGATGGCATCGTTTTTATAATACTCAAAACCTCGTTCGAGAATACGAGTATCGATGATGTGTTCGAAATTATTGAGGGTGATGGATTGGAAGTTTTGATTCATAGGGCTAAAATAAAAAACCGCAAGACTTATTGCAAGTG
>CAKZSH010000059.1 GCA_937918905.1 uncultured Saprospiraceae bacterium | reverse complement strand
GAATCCAAAACAGTTACCCAATATTTTCCTTCTTCCCAAGCGGTATAAGTTTGCTCTGTCCAACCATCCTGCCATTCATAACTTACAAATCCTGAGTCTGCATCCAATTCCAAAACACCATTATCACAAAATGTGGTATCAGGCCCCAAATCCAATTCCGCAGGCGGATTTCCAATTTGAATAAAGCTATCTATGTTATTGGTATAATCACATTCCGCAATGGATGTTACTGGAAAATCAGTCGCTAAATCATACGGGCCAGCCAACGAAGCATCATCATTCACCACTACATAAATCGTTTGATTATATTGAGTTGGAATAAAATAACTCACGATCACACAACTATCGACATTTATATTTACTCCCAAATCTTCGGTATGCAAAGGAGTTGCATTTGTAGCAGTTGGATCATTGTCATAAAAAGTAATTGGCGTTTCATTAGTCAATCTTAAATCTCCAGTATTACAAACTTCTAATTGCACATAGAAACTATCCAAGCCACATCCAAAACTATCTACTCTTACAACTGCATCTGGAATTGGAAATTGAGGATCGGCATATTGCGTTAAGAAATTATTCATAACAATACTATCCCCAACTATATGATGTTCTTGTTGATCGATAGGTATACTCAAATCATCATTGATATTGACATTAAAATAATTGTGCTGATTCCAAACTGAACGTGTCGAAACCCAAGGCGTACCAACTGAACCATATGCTCTTACTTCGCCTATACAAGTACATAATAATTCCGTTTCTCCATCAGCATCCACGTCAACTACAACTGGATATTCTACCCGAGTCGAAGAACTACATGGATCACTAAACAACTCGGCTCCTGTTGCGCCATTTAAAATTCTAATAGTCGATTGATCTCGATAAACCACTTCGTACTGACCATCATTATTAAAATCAAAAACGGTTGAACCAGTTTGTCCTGAACCGTCATTGGTCACTAAGCTCCAAAGTAAATTTAATCCATTAGCACCATCCCACTCAAATACTCTGTAAAGCTGCTTACTACAAACTCCAAATTCAACTTGTCCATCTCCATCAAAATCTGCAATATTGGCTTGAGAAAGTTCTCCATCTCCTGTTGAAATTGTATTATCATCCACAAGGTAAGTTGCTGTTTGTAAATCCCAAATTTGAATACCAGCAACAGTAGCATCATTGGCATCATTGGAACAAATCAAAGCATCCAAATCTCCATCATTATCAATATCCGCAATACTTGTACGACCATCTTTTCCATTAGGCATTTGGACTTCGATATTGATAGAACTATTGGCAGGAAGTACAGGATCAATATTAATCGAATAAACCGCAGTACCTGCTACCAATTCCAAACCATCACAATTATTACACAAGTTATCTGGCAAAACATCTACTGCCACCGTATAGGATACCGCACGATTATGTTGCTCAAAAATTCCATTTTGATCTTGAATTCCCCTTGGGTTATTCATTCCTCCTTCTACAATCAAAGTCCCGTCCAATCCATTAAAAATTTGATTCCCTACATATACTTCAGAAATTCCATCTCCATTAAAATCTGCTGCACTAACTGTATTGGCATCTTCGATAGTGTTATAACCTGCTACGGTATTTGAAATCCATTTCTCCACATAATTAGTTCCATCAAATTCATAACAAACAATTTTCCTTCGCACATCTCCTCCTATGATTCCATTACCTACATAATTTTGATTAACAATATTATCACTTGTTTGAAAAAATATTTCTACCATTCCATTTCCATCTAAGTCGGCTAGAGATGGACCATCATTGATATACCGAAATGCAGGAGTTGTTATTACAGTTTCAATATTACCACTTGCACCATCCACTATAATTATATTTGGCCAAGGACTACCACTCCCTCCTGTACATGGTTTTCCTATTACTTCAGGAATTCCATCACCATCTACATCGCCCGTAATTGGAGTGTTATAACCACACCAAGATTGGGAACTTCCTTGAGTTGTCCATTCTAACTCTAATTGAAAATCAGAAGTAGCTCCTGTATATTCACAATCAATTGGGCAATCGGCATAGTAGAAATCATCACATAACATATCCCCACAACAATCAGGATCGTAACAATCTACAAGACCATCGCCATCATCATCAAGTCCATTTCCACACACCTCATCACAGAAACCAATACAAAATGGATTATTATTTAGAAGAGTATTCGTCGGCGTAATTGTACTGTTATTTAAAACTACAGGGTTGGTATATTCTGTAAGTGTTCGATCTAAACTCACAGGATTTGTCACATCAGTAGCATTCACCACAATATTTTCAACAAACGAACATCCTGCATCTATCTCACCATTCCAATCCGTTTTTATTAATAACATATCTTCGTCACCATTTCCAAAACTATTGGTATTTCCCATGATGTAAAGAAAGCTATCTTTCTCTATCATACCTCCTACTCCTCGAACTGAAACTTGTTCATTGCCTCCACCTGTATAAGTTTTTGCCCAAACAGGCTCTCCTAACTTATCTGTTTTTAATAAAATAATTCTACGTGGTGTATCCCTTTGATATGCCAATATTATAAATCCATCTTCCACACTCATCAAGTCTCTTGCATAGGCATTACCAAAGGCAGGAAAGTCATATTTTTTTACATAATCCATATTCCCATTCAAATCTGTTTTTGTCAAAAACAAATCAAAATCAGTCCCACTCGTACCATCATCATCACCATGACTAATGGCATAAATTGAGTTATCTCTAATTTCCATATCTCTCCCATACAATCGAGCAATCGCTCCAGGAGAGTTCACAAAACTTATTTTAGACCATTGTTCATTTCCACTCAAATCAAACTTAGATAAACTCTGTCTCATTCTGGCAAAAGACGACCCGTCCGTGAATCTTCCAACTGTGTATAATTCGTTATTAAAAATAGTTCCAGTAAACATTGCTTCAGAACTTCCTAAAGAGTAATTTTTTAAAACATTATTAGTCAAGTCTCCTGTGTTCCGATTGACTTCTATAATTCCAGCATCATCATTTTGTCCGGGAGAAGGAGCATTTTGAGTATGTGTCAACATCAAAAAATCGCCTCCAACAACTGGTTCAAAAATTCGATTGACACGCATTCCATGCGTATTAGGAATTTGTTTTGCCCAAAGAATACTATCATTCAAATAATCATATCGAAACATAAATCCTTCATAATCCAAACCTGAACTTGGGCGACCAAATCCAACCACTACTAAATGATTATCGCTATCCAAATAAATATGATTCACCACGTCATCATGATCCGTAATTTTAAAAGTTCGCATCCATTCAATTATTCCATCTTCGCCCATTTTCATTAACAAAACACTATCTGCACGTCCTCCTGAAATAAAGAAATCCCCTTCATTACTTTGGATAATATGTTTTGCCGTTTCATCCAATCCATCCGTTCCTACCCTTCTTAAAAATGTAGGGCTACAATCATTTCTAGTCTCAAAAACTACAACACTTGTACAAGAAGTATCTGCACACAATACACTTTGAGCAATCAGGCATACTTCGTAAATGCCAGTTACTGAAAAACTTTGCGTGTAACTATCATTGGTAGATTGTAACACTCCATTTACAAGCCATTCATAAGTGATTGCATTCGAACTTACATTTGTAAAATTTATTGTTTCGTTGACTCCAACTGGAGAAGGATTGTCTATCAAGAAATTAGAAACCACAGGACACACTACAGTTATATCTATTGAAAAACTTTGCATACAAACCGAATCCACAGAATTCGTCGTAGTCAAGGTAATGGTAAATGTTCCAAGCTGATTAAATTGAAAAGCAGTATCCGTAGCATTTGAAAAAACAGTTCCATCCACATCCCATTCTGAGCCATCGAAATTAGTTGAGGTATTGGTCAAATTTACAGTCTCTCCAATATCCACAGTAGTCGAACTTGCTGTAAAACTTGAAGTAATCGCAACAGGACAAGGATCCAAACATCCAATCGATCCCAACAAACTTTGTCGAATATTTTCTATGGTAAAAGTCATCCGATCCGTCTGACCTTGAGTGAATGCAGAATAACAATCCAAATCTCCATAGTCCATATAATTTTCAATCATATCATCCTCATTATTTGTAAGAGGATTGTTAGGATCAGCAGCATTTACATCTGTGTCGCAGGAATTTTGCGGAAAATCGCAAGGTGCAGCTGCCGTCGTTTGGTCAGGAGGTGTATCACAAACTCGATCTCCATCCGACAAACAATCATTATTTCCACAACCTCCTTGGAAGGTATGATACAATCCTAGATAGTGTCCCATCTCATGAACATGAACTGCGGAATTAGATTGGGTATCTCCAAATCGTTGCGCTTCAACTACGATTCCATCTTCAGGGCCTCCATGCGAACTAGGGAAATAGGCATACCCCGCAACTCCTGGTCCTGCGCTTGCGCTTGTAATTTCTTCCACTACCCATATATTAATGAATCGCAAAGGATCCCAACGATTGACATTTTTCAAATCAATATCCTGCGTCTCCAAAACCATATCTGTCAATGGAGAAACATCTCTGGTAATTCCATTTGTAGGATTTCCATCAGGGTCTTGCACGGCCAAACAAAATTCAATTTGTGTATTGACACCTGTTCCTTGATCGTAGTAACCTACATTTTCAAAAGCATCATTTAAGTCTTGAATGGCTTGAAAAATTTGAGCATCAGGAATGTTCTCTGGCCCATTTTGATGAACAATATGAACGACAACTGGCAAGGTATAATCTGCTTCAATTCCAATACTGCCACTTGCTAAATGGTCTCGCATATCTTTTTCATAAGCATTATATTTATCCAAATAAACAGGATCTGCTAATTTGGATTGCAGCAAATTATCGTGAGCGCAATAATTGGAAAGAATAGGATTCGGAGTTAAAATTGGTGATTCTTGAGGAGTCGTCCAATCAATTGCCAAGACAGTAAATCCTAATCCAATAGTTACAAATGTAAAAGTAGATAGTAAGTTTTTTACTAGAAAGTTAAGCATAGTAGGAGGATTGTAGTTTGTTTAAATATACCTGAGGGATGAATCAGCTATATCAATAATTTTAGTTTTTTCATATAAAAAGCGACTGAAGGACAATCGCGATGGAAAGACTAAGATACATTTTCTTTCCTAGAAGATAGGGTAAGATGGAAAAATGATGCATCACTATTGGCTAAAATTTGACAAAAGATATTTTAAATCAAAATCAAAATGGCAATTAAAATCAAAATTATGAACGTTGAATCCACGTTATTCGATTTTTGATTTTGATTGACATTTTGATTTTGATTTAAATAGAGTCTCCTAATTCGAACAATTGACTATTTAAAAAAGCGAGGTAATCCTTAATCGCTATTTGTGCTTTTTGATTTTTATTGGCAAAATTGATTTGGGCATCTTTTAAAATATCAGGTTTTCGAATTAAGGTAGGTAAGTCATTTTTTATAAAAAAATAATCATTGGACAATGCTTTGACGGCATTTTGTAATTGTTCTTTATCTGGATTTTTAATATTTATTTTTGCTGCCGAAAAATATTTTGGAACTTCCGCTAAACCTTGAATTATTTTTTCAAATTGTTCTTCATTCGTTTGCGATTCATTTTTAACGTCTTGTTTTAAAATAGAAAGAATGGAAAAAAAATGCCCCGCTTCTCCTTTTTCTAGCGCATTTATTTTATGTTTAAAAAAAGGATTCAAGGATTTTAAAACGACCTGATTTTGTTCCGTCAATCTTTCTGAATTAAATTTTGATAAATCATCTACCATCTTTTGATAATGATTTAGAGAAAAGGTAGAATCTTTGGTTTGGAAAAGTTCAACTGGAATAACTTTATAAAAAGGTTCTTTTTTTATTGCTTCAATTGGAAAATGAATTTTTTCATTTTTTTCAATTGATTCAACTAATGCATTAAATGCTACATCTTGGGAGTTTTGACAACTTCCAAACAATACAATTACAAAAATTAAAAAAATATTATTTTTCATAAAAAACATTTTATTTATTTGGTTCTTTCACATCTGGCTCAATGCATAAATACAATCCTCTCGAATTTTCCACAACGCT
>CAKZSH010000058.1 GCA_937918905.1 uncultured Saprospiraceae bacterium | reverse complement strand
ACGAACCACGGTTCTAAATATTGTGAACTCGTGGTTCGTGGTTCGTCAAGCGAAGCGTCCGAGGTTCGTTAAAGAATAACCAACCATGGACGAAGGTTATATAAAATTTAATTGCGATTGGGAAAAAACAAGACCTTTACATTTTTCTAAAATTGAAAAATTAAATATTTGGCGACAAAAATTATATGAGGTTGATTTTTTGGGAGTTTATCCTGATGGTATTGGTTTTGGAAATGTTAGCCAACGAAGTGAGCAGGAAAAATTTATCATAAGTGGTTCAAAAACAGGAAGTTATGAAGCCTTGGATGAGTCGCATTTTGCCGAAGTTTTAGATTTTGATATTCAAAAAAATTGGGTAAAATGCAAAGGTGCAACCATCGCTTCTTCTGAAAGCATGAGCCATGCTGTAATTTATCAACAATATCCACACGTCAATGCAGTTTTCCATGTTCACGATTTAGCATTGTGGGAAAAACTGTTATGGAAAATCCCAACTACTCCTGAATCCGCACCTTACGGAAGTCCTGAAATGGCTAATGAAATTATTCAACTTTTTAAAAGTACAAATGTTTTAGAAACAAAGCTTTTTGCAATGGCAGGTCATCATGAAGGATTATTTGCATTTGGAGAAACATTGGAAGAAGCTGGAAATGTTTTGTTAAAATTGATTTAGATATCAGATAACTTCAAGTTATCCAATAACTTTTAAATAAAAAATAAAAATGGAAGTTTGCGATTTAGAACCAGAAGGAAGTGCGCCCTATCATTTAATAAAAAAGTACGGCGGTAAGTTTGGTTTTTTTGAAAAAATAAAAATGGGTGGTGTAGGTTCTCCAAAGATTAAATATATTTCAGGATTGGAAGGTGTCGATCAATTTGTAGAAGATACTGCGGGAAGTGATATTCCTTATGTCAATTTTGAATATCTTAAAAATGGAGTTTTAGCACGTGTCAACAAAACACAATATTTAAAAGGAGTGATGATTGCCTTTGATGAAATTACGAATATTCATTTGACCATAGCGAAAGAAATGTTGGACACAGGAAATTTTTTAAGTGAAATGGAAAAGGTGAATCTGGAAAGTGCTAAATTGAAAATTACATCTTTGCATGGTGAGGTTTTAACTTGCGAAGTTTCGATACAAGCATATGTAGGTTTGGAAAAATATTTTCAAAAGCATCATTTACTTAAAGAAAAATTCACTTCAGAAATTACGTAGAAAAAAATTTGAATTTTGAATTTTGAATCTGCACAAAAAATTTGATTCACCATTTTCGATTTATTCAAAATTTAAAATTCATCATTCAAAATTAACACAAGTGGAAGAACTATTAAAAGAATTTGCAGTTACACTTGAACTACCTGTCCAATGGGGCGAAATGGATGCAGCCAAGCATGTCAATAATGCAGTTTACATTCGATGGGGGGAGTCAGCGAGGATTACCTATTTTAATGAACTAGGAGTTGATAGTGCTTTCAATGAGGAGATTGGCCCTATTTTGGGTTGGCAAGATTGTAAGTATATTTTTCCAGTAACTTACCCAGATACGATTACCATTGGGGTAAAAACGGTGGAGATAAAAAGTGATCGTTTTATGATGGAATGTCATATGTTTAGTCATCGGCACCAACGATTAGTTGCCATCAATAAAAATTCGATCATCGCTTATAATTATAAAAAATTGAAAAAGGCGGACTTGCCAGAATCTTGGCTAGAGAAGATTAAAAAATTAGAGGGGTAATGTGTTTATGTTTATAGGTGTATGTGTGTATATGTTGTCGAATAATTTTGAGTTCTAAGGCATTGATTATTAGGTGTTTATATTCAAAAAATATTCGACTGAGAGAGTCGGATTTACATCCGACGGCTAAGTATCAAAACCAATTTCAACTCAAAATTATTCGACAACACATACACCTATACACATAAACACATTAATCTTCTTGCAACGCTTTACGACTATCTTGAATAAAATATAATATCAAAAATCCCATACCAACCATAATCGAAACATCGGCCATATTAAAAACCCCTGTCCTAAAAATTCCTCCCAAATCAATAAATAAAAAATCCGTTACCGATCCGAATTTTATTCGATCATACATATTTCCGATACCTCCTCCAATTACAAAACTCCAACCGATCAAAGCTAACTTTGGAAGATTAGTATTGATGATTAAATAAATCAATGCACCAATTAACATCGCAATGGGAAGTCCTAATAATAAAATATTTTTCACCCAAGGTGAGAAGTCGCTTCCTATACTTAGAAAAGCACCATCATTTTCAACATTCATCAAAATGAGTTTATCACTCAATACTTCGATTCTGCTGCCTTGAACAATATTTTCTCTAGCGATCTTTTTAGAAACTTGGTCGCAACCAATATTGGCAACTACAATAATAAAAATGAGAAAAATTCTGATATATTTATTTTCTAGCATAAGTATTTTTTTTCAAAGATAATTTATTTTTATAAACGATTTTAAGACGAGTTTTATTCGTGACTTTCCTTACAAACTTCGTCAAAGAATTAATATTTAAACATTTGCTAATAGTATTTTTGCAAATATATTGTTAAAAAATATGTATCCCTTCCAGTAACAAACTATTCCTTTTTATTAAATTTATCCATAATTTTAAATACAATTTTAAACAAACCTTTTAATATGTTCTGATGGTTTTTATGAAACCGATGAGCTAAAAACATGACACTATGGGAAAAGCAGTAATTTATTACATTGTCGCTTTGGCAATCATCTTAGGATTGACAAGCATCGCCTTAAAAACAGAATCTTGTAACCAAAAATCAGCAGTTTCTATTCACGCAAATGATCTAAGCGCCGACAAGGCTGATGATATTACGGAAGCCGACCTCGACGATGACGATGATGAACCTTATGATGAAGAAAATGATGCAACAGGCAAAGGTTCAACGACTTCGGATGAGGATGCCGATGATGATGAGGTAATACCTATTGAAGGAGATGAGGAGGAATACAATGATGAGGATGATACCGAAGCTATTGCAGCAGCAAGAAGTTCTTCTTCTAGCTCTAGTAATAGTGGAGATTATTTAGTGATTGCAGGAGCTTATAAACAAAAAGCTAACGCAAATGCTGAGGTAGATCGGTTGCAAAACTCAGGTTATCCTAATGCTGAAATTGTAGAGTTTGATTTTTCAGATTATTACTCAGTATGTGTAGCAAAATATGATAACAGAAGTGATGCGGATGCTGTTGCGAATTCTATAAAAAGCCGCTCTGGGAAGAAGGCTTATGTGCATAAGAAACGAAGTAAGAGATAACAATTTTAATCAAAATCAAAATGACAATCAAAAATCGAATACCGTGTTTTTATGATTTTTGATTTTGATTGTCATTTTGATTTTGATTAAAATTATCCTTTCACATTTCCTTTAAGATATTTATCCAAAAATGTAAGTACTTTACTATACCCTTCAATCTGGTTCTCCTTTTTTAGAAAGCCATGTCCTTCATCTTCAAAAAGTACGTATTCAACGGTAACGCCATTTGGTGTTTTGAATTGTTTAAAGGTGTATTAAAATCTGTCAAATGTAAAAAAAGGTCTGACTTGAAAGGTCAGAGCTTGACTCTGCAAGTCAAACCCTGAACTCGTGAAATTGCACTTGCTCCGCCTCTCGAATATAATATCATTTGAGTTAACACTTAGTCTGTAAAAAAAAGAACCTTGCAAGGCGAATCTTACAAGGTTTTCGAACATAGCTGTATATAATTAACAATATTATCTACGATTATGGATTAATAATTCAAGATTATGAATGATCGAAAAAACGTACTGTTCTTCTAAATTAAATTCACGTTGAAAGGGCATCCATAATTTCGAATCCATAATCATTAATCTTTTTTTAATTAATTATGATCTTTCCTGCATTGATAGCTTTTCCTTCGTCAGAAATGCAATAAAAATAAATTCCAGACTGTAATTCATTTCGTTGTATTTCAAATTGCTTTCCTTTAAAATTTTGATGAACAACCATTTCTCCAATTTTATTATACAGTTTTACCTCACCATTTTTAGTGATGGTTTTTAATTCGAGTATTGCAAAATTTTGGAAAGGTTGAGACTGAGATAAAATCTTATTACCTTCAGTAATTGGTCTTTGTGAAAGTATTGTTACAAAGTCAAGGTTGTCCCAATCATCAATCTCATCTTCTTCGTCTGCTGTGCTATTGATGAAATTATTTTTCTTTTCCATCAATAAAATAGCATCTTCAATAACGGTACAATTTCTTAGGTGAGAAGTATTGTTGTTTGAACCTTCCGCACCGTTTTGATTTACATTTTGGTTTTGATAGAAACCGTGATTCCCAAATAAAAACGGTGTCAAAGCTAAAAAGATAAACGTCGTAGAAATTAAGATTTTTTTCATGAATAAAATTTTTTGATTTGAAATTGTTTGTAAATATTGGGCTTTGAATGTGATTAAAGTATAAGGAACGATGGTCAATAAAAAGAATAGCGTTTATTATCCACCGTTCCTTTAAAATCATGGTGTTTACATATACAAATGTTGAGTTTTTCAATGTGATTCCCAATAACATATATATTGATTTGTGGAAATAATTTGACTATATTTGAAGATTAGGCTAATTGATTCAATTATTTTTTGGTATTATTTGTGGAAATTAAAATGACATATGAGCAACGTTGAAAACTATAAACTCTACGAAACCCTCAAAACAATAGATAAAAAAGAGGTGCTTCAAATCAAAAGAATACTTCGATCTCCTTTTTTTGTATTGCGAAATGATGTCGGTGATCTATTTGAATACTTGATTAAGTTTCATCTCAAAAGCAAACCGTTTCCTCAAAAAGAAAAAGTTTTTGAAAAAGTATTTCCAGAAAAAAAATTCGATTATACTTTATTGAGAGGGACGATGAGTGATTTGTATGAACTGATTGAAGAGTATTTTTTAATAAAAAAAAGGAGAGGGGATAAAATCAAAACCCGCCATCTGCTAGCTGAAATTTATCGACAAAGAAATCTTTCGAAATCTTACCAATCAGTTGTAAAAAAAACGGAAAAGATTTTGGACGGTCAGCCTTTGAGAAATGAATTTTATTATCGTCAATTATTAAATTTTCAAATAGAGGAGAAAGAGTTTCAAGTAAAAAATCAAAGAACGAAAACATTCAACCTTGCTGAAATTTCAGAGACGATGGATGTTTTATATTTGATTCAAAAACTCAAACACACCTGTACTCAATTTACCCATCAAAAAGTTTTTAAGACAAATTATGATTTTGGATTATTGCCCAATTTTTTGGAGTCGATAGAACAAGAACGATATTTAAAAATACCTGCCGTTGCGATTTATTATTATTGTTATCGTTTTTTAAATAATCCAGATGAGGTTGATTTTTTTGAAAAATTTAAAACCTTATTGTCTAAAAATAAAGAACAGTTTGATGATTTAGAAATGCGAGGATTTTATTTGTTTGCCATCAATTTTTGTATTCGAAAACTGAATCAAGGCGATCGAAAATATAGTCATGAAATATTGGAATGGTATCAAAATGGATTGCAGTTAAATTATCTTTTGGAAAATGGAAAACTTTCAAGGTTTACTTATAACAATATAGTTGCGGTTGGGATTCTTTTAAAAGAATTTGATTGGTTAGAGAATTTTATTTCCACCTATGCTGAAAAATTAGATCCTGATTACCGAGATTCTACCGTGAGTTTTAATAATGCAAGGATAGCATACAGTCGTGAAAATTATGGAGAGGTGATGACTCATTTGCAAAATGTGGAATTTAAAGATTTGGTCAATAACCTCATTGCAAAAACGATGTTGATAAAGGTGTACTATGAATTAGAAGAGTATGATTTATTATTTTCTCATTTGGATAGTTTCCAAATTTATATCAGAAGGAAAGAGGTGAGTGATTTTCATCGAATGAATTTTATGAATATTATTCGTTTTGTGAAGAAGATAATTGCACTTCCTGAGATGGATAAGAAGGGACGAAAAACCTTAAGAAATGAAATAGAAGCTGAAGAAGTTTTGACGGAACGGGAGTGGTTGTTGAGTAAGGTTTTGTAATGAATGATGTGAATCAATGGTTGAAAACACTTTAATTTTTTTTGAATATCGAACAATAGAACAAGGATTGTTTTAGTTTTAGTTTTTCAAAAAAAAAGTTGTCAGATGAACCCTTCAAAAATAAAAATAAATTTTTATTTGATTATGATTCTTCTGACAACTGGGAGTCAATCTTTGATATAGAGCATGACGAATTTGGAAACCCGTGTTACAAGTATTTTCCTAAAAATCCCAACATCGCATTGTACACTTCAAACCGATTTTCCTCATTATGGAATCCATGCCCTTCATCATATTTTACCATGTACGGCACATCAATATCTCGACTTCTAAGTGATCGAACAATCTGATCACTTTCATCAATATTTACTCTTGGGTCGTTCGCACCTTGAATCACAAAGAGTGGCGTTTTTATTTTATCGACATGTAGAGCAGGGGAAGCCGCAGTCATATGTTCCTTATCTTTTTCAGGGTGTCCGACCATTTCGTGCATCATATCAAGGTATGGTTTCCAGTACGGCGGAATCGTAGTAAGGAAAGTAAACAAGTTCGAAACACCTACATAATCAATTGCACAGGTGTACAAATCTGGTGTGAACGTAACCCCAGCAAGCGTTGCATAACCTCCATAACTTCCACCGTAAATGGCTACTTTTTTAGGATCTGCGATACCTTTGTTGATGAGCCATTGCACGCCATCTGTGATGTCATCTTGCATCTTTTTTCCCCATTGTTTAAAACTCATTTCCCAAAAATCTCTACCGTAACCTGTACTTCCTCGGTAGTTCATTTGTAAAACTGCATAGCCTCGACTTGCCAATAATTGCACTTCGGGATTGTAACCCCAACTGTCCCGAACCCAAGGGCCACCATGTGGATTGATAACGACTGGAAGATTTTTTGCTTCGACTCCCTTCGGTAAAGTGAGGTAAGCATTGATGAGTAAATCATCTCGTGTTGCATACATCGTAGGCAACATTTCAGACATATCATTTTCATCAATCCATGGACTGACTTCGATAATTTTCTCTAATTTCTTTTGCTCCGAATCATAAAAATAATAGGCTCCTAAAGAGCGATCAGAATAAGTTCTAACAATGAATTTTGTCTCATCTTTATTTTTACTATTCATCGCAATTTCATAATCACCTAATTGTGATTGTAACCATTTTCGACTCTCCTCACTTTTTTTATCTAAAAAATGATAATGCGTTTTATCGGTATTGTAAGAAACTGCGGTGATTACTTTTCGTTTTCGAGAGTAGCTTAGATTAGAAACATCCACTCGGTCGTGAGCAAAAATAGGTTCTCCAATTTCTTTACCCGTTGCCATGTCAAATTTGATGACTACACTTTTGTCTCGATCCAAATTAGAGGCGACATACATTTCACTTCCATTATCAAAATCAAAAAACAAAGGAGAAATACTAACACGGAAGTCTGTTGTTATGACTTCTCTAAACTCCTCATCTTCGTTGTCTCGATAAAGAATAGTGGTATTGGTTCCACCAACTACTTTAGAAGCAATTCTGATTTTTCCATCATGATCGGTCATCCAACCATCGAGCGGATTCATAGGATCAATATTATCAGCCAAACGTTTTAAATCGCCTGTTTGAATATTCAATCGGTAAGGTTCGAAGAGTTGAGGATTCCGTTTATTCATACCAATGATAATTTCATCTTCCTCTTCTTCTAAGTCATCGATAACTTGAATTCTAACATTTTCAAAAGGCGTAAGGTCTTTTGTGTTTTGCCCATCTTTATCAACAGCAAGTAGTGTGAAATTTTCATCACCACCATTGTCTTTTATAAAAATGATTCGATTATCATTCACCCACATATAGCCTCCAATATCTCTTTCAGTTTCGGAAGTGATTCGAGTGGCTTCGTCTTCACCTATCTTTTGAACAAAGATATTTTTTCGCCTTTCGTAAGGACTCATAAAAGAAAAGTGCGTCCCATCAGGGGATAATTGGTAGGAAGATTTTTCGGGATTACGAAAGAAGTCTTCGACGGAGTATTTGTGATTTCCTGTTGAAGCTTTAATTAATTGTTGTAATTCTTCTGTTGAAGAAGGGAGTGTAGGATCTCCAGGCAAAGTTGCCGTTTTTAATTCGTCCATTTATTGATTTTTTATGTTGGGGCAATCCCTTGTGGTTGCCCAAATCGGTATACCATTTTAAAATTCGCCCATTTATAAATTTGTTTTGAGTAGGGGCAATCCCTTGTGGTTGCCCAATCCAGTACACCATTTAAAATTCGTCCATTTATTTTTGTAAAAATATAATAATGGATTGAATTTTTTTCGATTAGTTTAAATTAAAAATCGTTGGGGCAATCCCTTGTGCTTGCCCAGCGTTCGATCGTCCCCAAATTCGTCCCCAAATTCATCCCCAAATTCGTCCCCAAATTTTTCAAATACTCAATTTAAAATTTTGCATAAAAAAAAGTAATTTGTAGAATATATACAGGTAGGGCAATCGAAAATCGCAGGGCAATCGGACGCAGGGCAACCACAAGGGATTGCCCCTACGATATTGCAAACAGCATACTATGAAAAACCAATACGATCCAAAAAAACATCATCGGCGTTCTATCCGATTAAAGGACTATGATTATTCGCAAGAGGGACTTTATTTTGTTACGATTTGTGTACAAAATAAAGTACGCCTATTCGGACACATCAGTAATGGAAAAATGATATTAAATGATGCAGGTAAAATGGTAGAACAAGAATGGTTAAAAATTACCAAACGATTTTCTAATACCGAATTACATGAATATGTAATAATGCCCAATCATTTCCACGCCATCATTGAAATCATTAACCCCGTTGGGGCAACCAATGTACCGATGGTTAAAATAAATCCAAAACGATTGGGTGATATCATTGGCGCATTTAAATCAATTGTTACTGATGAGTATATCCATGGGGTGAAAAAATTAGGATGGGAAAGATTTAATGGGAAATTATTTCAACGAAATTATTATGAGCACATTATTCGTAACTTGAATTCATTTTTTAATATTTCAAATTACATCAATAAAAATCCAGAAAAATGGGAGAAGGATAAATTTTATATTCCATAAAATGAGTTCTTAAAATACTTTTATTTCCTATCTTAGTATTTTTTCATTTCAAACCTATCAACGCAATGAAAAACCTATACTATACTTTCCTAAAAATATTTTCTCTACTTTTAAGTATGTTCCAAGAAATATTTTTTTATTTCAGAAACTGGTTGCAAAAAACGAATAACCAATAAGAATATGTCTCAAAACGAAAATACCAAAACAAAAAGAATAGGACTTTTACTCGGGCCATTACTCTTCGTGTGTACCTTGTTATTTTTTCATCCAGAAGGATTGAAACCTGAAGCAAATGCAATACTTGCCTCGACTTTGTGGATTGCGGTTTGGTGGATTACGGAACCTATTCCTATTGCAGTTACCTCTTTGTTACCTATTGTTTTATTTCCATTGACGGGAGGATTGTCATTAAATAATACGACTGCTTCTTACGGGCATCGATATGTTTTTTTATACATCGGAGGATTTATTTTAGCGATTGCGATTGAGCGATGGAATTTACATAAACGAATTGCTTTGACGATTATTAATTTTATTGGAACCAATGTCAAAAGTATCATTTTAGGATTTATGTTGGCGACCGCATTTTTGTCTATGTGGATTTCTAATACGGCAACTTCTGTGATGATGCTTCCGATAGGAATGGCGATTGTTGCACAGTTGAGAGATAATCCATCGACGATTGAAAATGAGAATTTAATTTTTGGAAAAAGTTTGATGTTGGCGATTGCATATAGTGCTTCGATAGGAGGTATGGCGACATTGATTGGAACACCTCCTAACATTGTACTTGCAGGAATTGTTAAAGATACTTATGGTGTGGAAATTACTTTTTCAAAATGGATCATGTTTGGGCTTCCAATTTCAATTATCCTTTTGGCAATCTGTTGGAAATATTTAACTGAATTTGCTTTTACTTTTAAGCAAAAATCTTTCCCTGGAGGAAAAGCAGAAATTAGCAGGCAACTCAAGGCGTTAGGTAAAACTTCTTATGAAGAAAAAAATGTTTTATTAGTTTTTATGGCAACCGCCGTAGCTTGGATTGCTCGATCGCCAATTCAAAAATATGTAAAATCTACTTTTGAAAATCCTGATGATTTCCAATTGACAACGATCTCAAAAGTTGATGATACCATTATTGCGATTATTGCAGGAGTAGTGTTATTTCTTTTACCTGCATCCAAAGAAAAAAAAAGAGCACTCGTCACATGGGAGGAAGCGGTAAAATTACCTTGGGGAATTCTTTTACTTTTTGGAGGTGGATTGGCATTGGCACAAGGTTTTAAAATAAGTGAGTTAGCAAATTGGATAGGAGGGCAAATGACTTTGTTGGATGGGGTAGCGTTGATTTTTTTGCTAGCCGTCTTGGTAGCTGCCGTAAATTTTTTGACAGAGATCACATCCAATTTGGCAACCACAGCAATGATACTTCCGATCTTGGCACCTTTGGCATTGGCTATCGAAGTGCATCCTTATATTTTGATGGTGGGTGCAACGGTAGCTGCGTCCTGTGCATTTATGCTACCTGTGGCAACGCCTCCGAATGCGGTGGTCTTTGGTTCGGGGTATTTAAAAATTTCAGATATGGTCAAGGTAGGAATTTGGATGAATATCATTTCTATTATTCTCTTGACTTTGATTACCTATTTCGTACTTCCATATATTTGGGATTTTGATCCTACGGTTTTTCCAAAGGACTGGATTAGGAAAGATTGATTTTTAGCCACAGACGAACATGGACTTTTCTAATACCTTATCCGATAGTCCATAAAAAGTCCGTGTTCGTCTGTGGCTAAAATTATTATTTTTTCGGAATATATTTTCCTACCAATTCACTTAAAAATTTCACTTCTTTTGGCACCTCTCGTTCATGATAAAGGATAGCATGCCCATCATAACTCAAGGTGGCCTTGGGGATATCCATGATGTTTTTTATCAAATATTCATTTTTAAAATTTTTAAAATCCTTTTCCTCAAATACCCCTTTTAATTTTGCCATATCTTTTTTAGAAATCGTATAAATCTTTTCTCCTAATACATCCATGTTAGCTTCACCATTATATCGAATTTTATTGGGTTCAAAAAAATCAATAGTAAAAGTAGGGCAATAGCCTCTACATCTTCCTTTTGAAAAAGTAATGATTGGTTGTTCCTCATTTGAAATTTGAATTTCTTTTTGCGGAGCACAGTTCATTTCTAAAAAAGAAAACATAGTGAGCATGATAATCGAAAAAAATGAAAATTTCATAACAGTTTATTTACAAAAT
>CAKZSH010000057.1 GCA_937918905.1 uncultured Saprospiraceae bacterium | reverse complement strand
ATTTGTAGAATCAATACTCCAGCAAATAAACCAGCAGAGATATCCACAATGATAGAAGAAATAATTAAAATGATTGAAACATATTTTCGAGTAAAGGGACTGTATCTCCTTTCTAAATATTCTGGAATTGTAGATATTTTAGATTGAACAAAAAAAGGTAAAAAAAAGATAGTGATAAAAACTAAAACGAGAGTTGCCATCCATTCGTAATTGGATACTGAAATGCCTGAACGATAAGCTTGACCTGATAAACCTACTAAGGTAGTTGTAGAAACATCTTTACCAGTTTCGTTTTTTAGTGAAAAAATAAAATCTCTCAAAGAAGAATTCATATTTAAAAATTTAATTCTTTAGAACAAATATAATATAACAATTTTCAAATGTTGTTAGATGTAATAAAGTGATTTATTAATTTATTTATTCCAATCACAAAAAAGAAAAGAAAACTGACACTTAAATATTTCAAAAACAAAAATCCTGAGTAGCTATTTAGCTCTATCTCATAAAGTTATTTCGAGATTATTTTTTATCATTTGAGGCAAAAACGAAGGCGATGCCTAGCATCCTGTGTTTGCTTGATGCCAGAACATCAAAGGCTTTTTAACGAAAAAGGGTAAAAAAGAAGGTGAAATAACTTATGAATAATTATGAACAAGAACTTATTTTCAACTAAACAAAAATGCCAAACTGATTTTTATTCAGTTTGGCATTTTCATTCTTAGGGAAATTATCCAGTCTTCAAATATTATCAATATCAATCATCACATCCAAAGTAATTTAAAGATGCCTCTCATCAAAAACATTAATTACCTTATCCAATTTCTCATTATTTTTCTTTTTTTTGAGAAAAATAATATTTTGAAAATAGAATACTTTTTCATCCACACCTTAGCGAGAGTTAAGTATTTGGCATAATTGGCCCTATATTTTGACCGAGACTATTTTTTGTCTAGTCGAAGCGCAAAAAACGGAGTTCCCCCAACGGGCAGTAAATATTTTTGTAACAAAAAATAGTCAACAAATAGACCGCCATAAATATGGGATTACTCACATCCAATTACTTAAAACCTATCGAATCATTTTCAATTCAAAAAAATCCATATCAGAAAAATCCTGATTCTCTCCTGCCATTGCCCAAATGAACGAATAACTCGCTGTCCCTGAGCCAGAATGAATTGACCATGGAGGAGAAATAATCGCTTGATTATTTTGTACCCACAAATGTCGAGTCTCTTGAGGCTGTCCCATAAAATGCATAACACCTTGATTTTTTGGTACATCAAAATAAAGATAAACTTCACTTCTTCGATCATGCGTATGTGCTGGCATAGTATTCCATACGCTTCCATCTTGCAGCACCGTCAATCCCATGACTACCTGACAACTTTTAATTCCATCGCCATGAATATATTTATAAATTGTTCGGTGATTGGAGGTTTCACTTGCTCCAAGGACAAAGGGTTGTGCTTTTTCTTTAGTATATAAAGTGTTCGGATAATTTTTATGAGCAGGAGCCGAAAATAGAAAAAACTTAGCTGGCGTTTTTTTATTATCTGATTTAAAAGAAACTTTCTTGGTTCCTCGTCCTAAATAAAGACAACTTAATTTAGCTAATTTAAAAGTTTTTCCATCAGCGGTAATTGTTCCTTTTCCTCCAATATTAATGATACCTATTTCTCTTCTTTCTAAAAAATATTTGCTCTTTAGCGTTTCAGAATTAGAGAGATTGATGGCTCTTCCCGTTGGAATAATTCCGCCCATGACCATCCGGTCATAATGACTGTATACAAAATTTGCTTTTCCAGTTGCAAACAAACTTTCTACTAAAAAGTCAGCTCGTAATTCTTTGGTGTTCATTCTTTCTACTTCTCTAGGAGAAGATTCGTATCGTTGTTCCATCATTTATTTTTTTTTATTTTAAAAATGTAAATTTAATGTTATAAAACCTATCGTCCCATCCAACCACCATCGACTAAAAGGATCTCTCCATTCACATAATTAGAGGCATCGGATGCTAAAAACACGGCTGGCCCTTTAAAATCATTAGGCGTTCCCCAACGATCAATAGGTATTCTAGCTAAAATTGCTTCATTTCGGACGGGGTTTTCTTGTAACGCTTTTGTATTGTCGGTGGCAATATAACCAGGAGCGATAGCATTGACACAGACACCTCTCCCTGCCCATTCATTCGACAAAGCTTTGACCAAACTTCCTATTGCACCTTTACTTGCCGCATAACCAGGAACGGTAATTCCTCCTTGAAAAGTAAGAAGCGAAGCAGTAAAAATAATTTTTCCTTTTCCCCTTTGTAACATTTTTTTTCCAACTTCTCTAGCTAATACAAACTGAGCATTTAAGTTGACTTCAATTACTCTATCCCAATATTCGTCAGAGTGTTCTGCAGCTGGTGCTCGTAAAATCGTTCCTGCATTATTAACCAAAATATCAATAGGTGGAACATCATCACTTTTCATCTTTTCCAAAAAATTATAAATGGATTTTCGATTAGAAAAATCAGCTTGGTAAGCTTTGAACTTTCTACCTAGTGCTGTAACTTCTTTTTCTGTTTCACTTCCTTCCAGCTTTATTGTTGCCGAAACGCCAATGATATTCGCTCCAGCTTCTGCTAACCCTAAAGCAATTCCTTTTCCAATACCTCGATTACAACCTGTGACGATTGCTGTTTTATCTGTTAAATCAAATGCTTTTAAAATGCTCATGTCTATTTTTGTTTTGAAAATTATTTTTTTAAACGCTGAATCAAACTTAAAGCCTCCTTAATTTTTTCTTCTAACAATTTGTAATTATTCTGTAGGATAATAAAGGAACCATTCCTTGTTCTTTCATTTTTTGTACAACTTCTATTCTTGTAAATCTTGCTATTATTATTTTACCAATTCAAAATTTGATTAAAATCATACTCCGCAGGTTGCTTCAAATAAACCGCAGCTGTGGCGTAATCTTTTTCTTTTATAAAATCTAACTCTTGAAAAAATAGTTGAGCTATTTCTGAATTCATATTTACTAATCGTGGAATCACTTTTCCATTTTCATCAGTATGATCATCCAAATAAACGGGAACTATATTTCCTTCTGCATTAGCACTTACAATGCATCCACTTTTTCCTTCCATAAATAATTTCCTAACACCTATTCCTAGAAGTGAACACAATGTTAAATCAAAACCAATAGGTCGGCAACATCTCAATTCATATCCAACATCATTCGGTCGACTTTTGATATTGATGTTAAGCGCTTTCAATTTTTCTTGAAGAAGGATATTAAAAAAATTCGCTTTGCTTACATTGCCTAACTCGGGATGACCGTGTGAATCATAAGTAAAACGAATACCAGAATTTCTGATTTCCTCTTTATCCAAAATATGAAAAACACCTTCGCTTATAATAATTACGCCATAATGAACTCCTTGAATATGTCTTTTTACAATTGTCGAAACCATTAAATTGATAATCTTATCAACAGTTGGTTTAGTTTTGTTAAACATTTCAGGAATAATAATCATGGGAAAATGACAAGCTGTTCCAATCCCAAAAGCTAAATGTCCTGCAGACCTTCCCATTGAAGACATCAAAAACCAAGACTCCGTAGTTCGGGCATCTTCATATAATGTATTTCCGATTTTGACACCTTCATCTTTGGCAGAGTGAAAACCAAAAGTTGGATTTCTCCCTGGCAAAGGCAGATCATTGTCAATTGTCTTCGGTACATGAATATTCGAGATTTCTAATCCCTTACCTTTCAAAAATTTTGTTAACCTATTTGCAGTAGAAGCAGTATCATCACCACCTATCGTTACTAAAAGTTTTACATTATGTTTTTCAAAAAAAGTAGTCGTGAATTCTGAATCTTTAGGTTTAAATCGGCTCATGATAAGTGTAGAACCTCCCCGACTAAAAATTCTATCTGCATGAGCAAAATCAAATTCCTTAATCTGAGATTCTTTAGAAAACAAACCCTGGTATCCATAATGCACACCCAGCACTCTATAGTTATCTTTTAAAAAAACTTTAGCTACAGTACTGACTACAGTATTGATTCCAGGAGCGGGTCCTCCTGCACATATTATTGCTACTGATTTTTGCATTTTTTATATTAATAATTTACTTAAGTTCTTGTTCATAATTATTCATAACTTGTTTCAAAAAAAACAATACCCTTACAAACCAAAAAGGTTTGGCAACCACAGCGAAATTCCTTCAAAGAAAGTCACTAAAAATAGTACGACTATCATTGCCACTAAGAATGGCATTAAAGGTTTGATAACTTTTGAGACAGAAATTTTCGCTACACCTGCTCCAACAAAAAGAATCGTTCCTACAGGTGGTGTACACAAACCGATACAAAGATTTAACACCATGATGATTCCAAAATGTACAGGATCCATTCCCAATTGAGTAACTACAGGTAAAAATATGGGTGTGAAAATTAATACCGCAGGAGTCATATCCATAAAAGTTCCAACGACTAACAAAGTGATATTTATCAAGAGAAAAATCAGGAATGGATTGCTCACCGTTTCGAGTAAAAACCCAGTCATTAATTGTGGAATACTTTCAAACGAAAATAACCATGACATCGCCATCGAAGTACAAATCAAAAACATCACAATCGCAGTTGTCTTCGCACTATTCAACAAAATACTTGGAAGGTCTTTTGTAGAAATCGTTTTATAACTAAATCCTAAAATCAGCGCATACAAAACTGCAACTGCGGCTGCTTCAGTAGCTGTAAAAATTCCTTGTACGATACCTCCCACAATTATCACTAACATCAATAGACTGAAAAATGCTTTTCGAAAATCAGTAAAAACTTGCCCCACCTTCACTCTTTCTCCTCTCGAAAATTTATTTTTTCGAGCTATAAATGCAGCTACCAACATCAAAGCAAATCCCACTAAAATTCCTGGCAAGTATCCTGCAATAAATAACGATGCAACTGATGCTGCCCCCCCACTTGCCAAAGCATAAACTATCAAAACATTGCTTGGTGGAATTAATAATCCTGTGGTTGAAGCAGTAATGTTTAAAGCTGCACTAAAAGGTCGAGGGTAGCCTTCATCTTCCATTCGTTCAGTCATCACACTCCCGATTGCTGAGGCTGCTGCAACTGCCGAACCTGAAATTGCACCAAACAACATTGCTGCTAGAATATTCACATAAGCCAAGCCACCTGGCAAACTTCCCATTAATGATTTTGCAAAATTGATGAGCCGATTGGCTATTCAACCTCTATTCATCAACTCGCCTGCGAGGACGAAAAATGGAATCGCTAACAATGCAAAACTATCTATCCCCGTTGTCATTCTTTGTGCGACTGTTGTGATACCTGGCAGGACTGCAATGTTCAACAAAATCGTCATGGTAGTAGAAATACCAATGCTATACGCAACTGGAACACCATAAGCCAGCAAAGCAAAAAAGCTAACAAATAAAAGGATTATACTGATGATTTCGATAGACATACTAGTTGGTTTTCGTTTTTTTCGACTTACGTATTTTGTTTGTTATAATGGAGAAAATTATATACTGAAAAAAACATTATCAGCAATCCACTTATCGGAACTATCGCATAAACGTAACCCAATGAAATATGCATAGCAGGAGAAATTTGTCCTAAGTAAAGTGTCGTGTAAACCAAATTCCCTCCTCCAATCACCATGACCACCAATGCGAAAACAAACATCAATATCTCGATAATTTGCATTCGCTTTTTCAATTTTTCAGGACTTAATTTTCTTAATAAAAAATCCATAGACAAGTGTTCTCTTTTTCCATTCAAATAAGCTGCTCCTAAAATGGCTAACCAAATCAATGCAAATCTTGCAAACTCTTCTGTAAAAGAAAATGATTGTTTCAATACGTAGCGACCAAAGACTTGCCACAAGACATCCAATACTAAAAGTGCGAAAATAGCAATGAGCATAAACTCAATAATTCGATTAATGTTTTGATGAAGTTTGGTCATGATTTGTACATGTAAATGTCTTGTTATTAATATTACTGCGCTTGAATCGCATCAACTAACGTTTTCATTTTTGGGTCTTTTGTAAACTCTTCCAAAACTGTTTTTACCTTTTCAGCAAAAAGAGGTTTTTCAGGTTTAAATATTTCTACATTGGCTGCTTTTAATTTCACCATACATTCTTCTACATTTTTATTCCAAAAATCTTTCTGTGCATTTACTGAAACTTTAGCTGCTGCTTTCATCCAACTTTGTTCTTCTAAAGTTAAAGTCTCCCAGTACTTAGTACCGATAACTAAAACATCTGGAATTGAACTATGCTCATCTAGTGTATAAAATTTACAAACTTCAAAATGCCCTGAAGTGACAAATGAAGGAGGGTTATTTTCTGCACCATCTACCACTCCTTGTTGCAAAGCGGTATACAATTCGCCATACGCCATAGGGGTTGCTGAGCCTCCCATTTCATTCACCATATCTACGGACATTTGGTGATTCATCACTCTAATTTTTAATCCTTTTAAATCAGCTGGAGTTTTGATAGGTTTATCTTTGGTATAAAAACTTCGACTACCTGCATCATAAAAACATAGTCCTCGCAATAAATATTCACTTCCAGCTTCAAGAATACTTTCACCAATATTTCCTTCCAGTACATTAAATAAATGTTCCTTATCTCGAAACAAATAAGGTACACCCATCACTTTGTATTCAGGAGCAAAATTTGCCATTGTTGCTGCACTTACTTTAGTCATAGCAATACTTCCAATTTGGAGTAATTCTAAAACTTCACGCTCCGTCCCCAACTGTCCATCTGGAAAAATCTTAACAGCCAATTTTCCATTCGACTGTTTTAGTACTTCTTCAGCAAACACTTCCATCCCTTGATGCACAGGATGCGTAATGGGCAAAGTATG
>CAKZSH010000056.1 GCA_937918905.1 uncultured Saprospiraceae bacterium | reverse complement strand
GCACTCATTTGAAAACATCTTTTTCTGCTATTTTTCCTTAAAAAATAATTCAATAGAGCGACTATTCAATGATTTTTTAAGAAAAACTATCAAAAAAATCTGCTTTTCAACTAAGCACTTTTCAAAGGGTAACAAGTCTATTGAGATTTTCTGTAATGGTGATTGAATTTTGTTTTGAGAATTAAGGAAAATCGCAATACTCATTACATTACTTATTTCTCAAATCCATTTATCAATATTTTTCAAAAAGTGATTCGTGTTCACTTTTAATAAAACGACTTTTGGGTGCAGTAATTTTCATCAATGCTTTACTTTCAATAATTTTAACTGCCTTCTCAATATCTATTGCAAAAATTCGATCCTCTTTTGCATGTGTAATATATTTACGGATATGCCCGTGAACTTGTTCTAAAGTTTTACTTGATTTTAAAGGTCTTTTAAAGTC
This sequence comes from uncultured Saprospiraceae bacterium, assembly GCA_937918905.1. Classification (GTDB taxonomy): domain Bacteria; phylum Bacteroidota; class Bacteroidia; order Chitinophagales; family Saprospiraceae; genus CAJQQY01. The sequence goes on along the minus strand of CAKZSH010000056.1, from coordinate 44,640 downwards.
AATTGCTTGGGCGGCACATAGCATTTCGATGGCTAAAATTTTCACTAAATTATGGGTCACTCTCAATGCTTTTCTTCCTCCTATTGACCCCATACTTACATGATCTTCTTGCCCCAAAGAAGTAGGAATACTATCTGCACTTGCAGGAAAACACAATCCTTTATTTTCACTCACGAGTGCTGCACCTGTATATTGTAAAATCATAAAACCTGAATTGACACCTATATTTTTCATCAATAATTTAGGTGTTCTATCATACTTTCCCTCTAAAGAAAGATAACTTCTACGATCAGAAATATTCCCTAATTCTGCTGCTGCCAAACAAGCATAATCCAAAGGCAATGCTAAAGGTTGTCCATGAAAATTCCCACCGCTTATGGTAAAATCTCTTGAGAAAACAATCGGGTTATCTGTAACAGAATTGATCTCTACCTCTACCAATTCTTTCAAGTGCAACCATGCATTTCTTGAAGCACCATGCACTTGAGGAACACATCGTATGGAATATGGATCTTGTACTCGATCGCAATTTTTATGGGAGGCTAAAATTTTGGATCCTTGTAAAAAATAATGCATTCGTTTTGCCACATGTTGATTTCCTTTAAAAGGTCGAATTGCGTGTAAGTCTTTTTGAAAAGGTGCATCAGAACCCAGCAAACCATCAATCATCAAAGCTGCAATAATATCTGCATGGGCTAGACAAGCATGTAATTTTTCAACAACCATTACTGCATGTGCTGCAATAAATTGAGTGCCATTGATCAATGCTAATCCTGCTTTTGGCCCCAAATCCAAAGGTTGCATTTTATACTTTTTCAATACTCTTGAAGTAGTTGTAATTTTATTGTTATAAAACACTTTCCCTTCTCCTATCAATGGTAAAAATAAATGTGACAAAGGAGCTAAATCACCCGATGCTCCAACAGAACCTTGCTCTGGAACAACTGGAATTACATCATTTTCAATATGCCAAATTATTCTATCCAACACTTCTAAAGCAATTCCAGAAAAGCCTTGAGCCAAGGCATGGACTTTTAAAATCAACATTAATTTTGAAATATCCTGCGCAATGGGTTCTCCCACTCCTACACTATGACTTAATAAAATATTTCGTTGTAATGCTTTCGTTTTATCTTTAGAAATAATGGTATTGCATAATGGCCCAAATCCTGTGTTGATTCCATAAACTGCCTTTTCATTATTGGCTATCGCTAAAACTTCCTGGTAGCATTTATTGATTTTTTTTTGAGAAGGAGATGCGATTGTAGCCTTTAGTTCTCCTCTTAAAATTTGTAATGCTTTGCCCGAAGTCAATTTATCTTTTCCGTATTTAAACATTTTATTGGTTTTATTTTCATCCAAATTTAACATTTACTTTGATAACCTACAATATCAAAATAATCATCAATAAATAACTTGCGGTTATCAATATTTTTAACGAAAACTGTTTTTGTTTGTTCCTACAAATTAGTTTTTACAATCATTTCATTACATTTGTTATTCAACCTATTTTCTTCTTTCCAATAAAAAATAAAAATATGTCTGAAACAAAAAAACACTACCGTACTTGCAATCTCTGTGAGGCAATGTGTGGATTAGAAATTTCCTATGAAGGGAAAAAAATTCATTCCATAAAAGGGGATGCAAATGATCCGTTAAGCGAAGGACATATTTGCCCAAAGGCACTTGCTTTGGGAGATATTTATAATGATCCTGATCGACTAAAAACACCCATTCGAAAAACTAATGATGGATGGGAAGATATTTCTTGGGAGGAAGCTTTTCAAGAAATTGAAACAAAGATCGGTGCGGTCAGATCAAATTACGGAAATGATGCGGTTGGAATTTATCTAGGAAATCCAAATGCTCATATCCTTGGAAATAACTTATTTTTACCATTTTTTATTCGAGCAGTCAATTCTAAAAATAGATTTAGTGCCTCTTCAGTTGACCAACTTCCTTCTCATTTTGCATCGCATTATATGTTTGGACATGGATTTTTAATTCCAATTCCTGATATTGATCGAACGGATTATATGATGATTATTGGTGGTAATCCGATGGTATCAAATGGTAGTCTGATGACCTCTCCTAATTTCTCTAAGCGTATGAAAAACATCCAAAAGAGAGGTGGAAAAGTTATAGTTGTTGATCCTATCAAAACATTGACTGGAAAGAAGGCTAACGAACATATATTTATCAAACCTGAAACTGACGCATTATTTTTATTGGCTATGATAAAAACCATTCTTGATAAAGGTTTAGCCACTCTTGGGCATTTGGAAAATAACATTGAAGGTTTTGAAAAAATAAAAAATGTTACCGAAGAATTTACGGCTGAAAAAGTTGCTCGGATTGTTGGAATCACAAAAGAAAAAATTGAAGAAACAGCAATTGAATTTGCCAATGCTCCTAGCGCAGTTTGCTACAGCAGAATGGGTGCTTCCACTCAATCCTTTGGAGGGCTTTGTCAATGGTTAACCAATGTTTTAAATATTATTACTGGGAATATGGATAAGCCAGGTGGGCCAATGTTTACACAACCTGCATTTGATGTGGCGATGATGCGATCGAATAAAAACAAAAAAGATTCTTACGGTCGTTATCGTTCAAGGGTTAAAAACTTGCCTTATTACAATAATGAATTTCCAGTTGCAACAATGGCTGATGAAATCCTGACAGAGGGTGAAGGGCAAATCAAAGCGATATTTTGCGTAGCAGGAAATCCAGTTCTAACTACTCCAAATGGAGATCGATTAGCTGAAGGATTGGATGGATTAGATTTTATGGTTTCTGTTGATATTTATTTAAATGAAACTTCTCGACATGCTGATATAATTTTACCGGGAGCAACTGGTTTGGAAACTTCGCATTTCGATATTACTTTCAATGCTTTTGCTGTAAAAAATGTAGCAAAGTACTCTCCTCCTCTTTTTGAAAAAACGGAAGAGCAAAAACATGATTGGGAGATTTTAAGAAAATTAGCTTCAATTTTATCAGGTCAACCTGAAAGTAATTTGACTCCTGAAATAATGCTAGAAGGTGGACTTCAAGCCAGTAGTCATGCAGCTAGTGGAATGAGTTTGGAAAAATTAAAACAATATCCACACGGGATTGATTTAGGAGCATTAAATACTTGTCTTCAGAATCGTGTTCAAACTAAAGATGGAAATATCCAACTTGCACATCCTGTTTTTATCGAAGACTTGGAGCGACTTAAAAACACTTATTTTTCAGATGGAAAAACCAATGAAGCGTTTCCATTTCAACTTATCGGAAGGCGATTGTTACGAAGTCATAATACTTGGTTGCACAATTCTTATCGGTTGGTAAAAGGTAGAAATGAATGTACGCTTATCATGCACCCAAATGATGCTTCTCGATTAAATATTGAAAATGGTCAAATGGTTCAACTCTCATCTAAAATTGGAATGGTCGAAATCGAAGCTGAAATAAGTGATGAAATTATGGAAGGTGTTTTGAGTATGCCGCAAGGTTGGGGACATGGAAAAAAAGGAGTCAAAATGAAAATTGCACAAGCTCATCCTGGGGTGAGTATCAATGATTTGACCGATCATGAACGACTTGATGAATTGACAGGTAATGCTGCGTTGAATGGAGTGAATGTCAATGTGGCAACATGTTGATCTGTAACCGCCAAATTCATTTGGCAGATTGTGTAAAATATTGATAATCAATAACTTAGGCAACCTGCCAAACGAATTTGGCGGTTACAGTTTATTGCAATTCTCTATTGTTGATTTTTACAAATTGAAGAAAATCAGAATTTTTTGCAGCGATAAAATAATCATTTCCATCTATTTTAATTTTTTCCAAATCTTTAACATCACCTGGAATAAACAAACCACTTTCTCTTGAATTAATAGGAGTCCACTCCCCTTTTCCATTACTTTGTAACAATAGTCCTACACTTGCATCATTTCTTGGAGTTTCGACTTCCGAAGCATGAAGGTTGCCCACAACCACAGCATCTAAATATCCATCCTTATTATAATCGTCAACTAAAATTTTATTGATACAAGACATTTGAGCGAGGTTAGGTAATTTATGAATTTTAAATCCATCTCCTTTATTTTCCAAATAAATACTGGCAAAAGATTTGACTTGATAATGTAACGATTCTTCGAGAACATCTTTAGTGTAAACATCTTCCAAGGTAGCTACGGAAAATGATTCGTAATCCTTAAATTTTGTTTTTACCGCAGGCATTTGTTGCGAGGTACATTCTCTTCCTCTTACGGGATATTGCTCTCCTTCATTATAATAGCTTAGGACAATATCATTTTTGTTATTACTATCAAAATCATTAAAATAAATATCAAAGGTTTCTGATTCAGTAGCTTTATATTTATAATTCAACCCCAGATTTCCTACCAAATAATCGGTGTCTCCATCTTTATCAAAGTCCTCTCCAGCAATACTAAACCACCAACCTCTTGTATCCTCTACACCATAATCCTCTGAAACATCCGTAAATTCACCATCCTCATTTTTTAATAAAACAATTGGCATCCATTCTCCTGTGAGGATCAAATCTGTCCAGCCATCATTATCAAAATCTGTCCAAAGTGCATCAGTTACCATTCCTATTTTCTCCAATGTAGGAGCAATGTTATTTGTCACATCTTCAAATTGAACCTGATCTTTTGTACTCTTATTTTCAAGGATATAGCTATTGGCAGGAGAAGGGTAATTCCCAGGAACTAATCTTCCTGCTACAAATAAATCTTGATCGCCATCTTTATCAAAATCATAACTATGGACTCTGGAACTACTCGTCAACATTATAGGTAGAGCCGTTTCCGATTTAGTGAATTTTCCATTTCCATCATTGATATAAAGTCTATCTTGAAGTGCTTTTGAATCAGGAGAAAATTCGTTTCCTCCACTTGAAATATAAATATCAGCATCTCCATCTTTTTCTACATCAAAAATATGAACGCCCATATCTTCCGATGCTCTGTCGGCGTCAAAGGTTTTTGTATCCACCTTTTCAAACTTGCCTTGATTTTGAAAATAAACTGTAGTTATTGCATTTGCAGATGCTCCAACTACGATGTCATCTTTACCGTCACCATTCAAATCACCAACGGCAATCGCAGGGCCAAATCTTGAAGTTTGATGTGGTAAAAGAATTTCTTTTTCAAAATCATTGAATGGGTTTTCGAGATGTAAGTGTTCTAATATTTGATCTTCTTTGGCAATATTTTGAAATAGTTTTTCAGTTTTTTCAATCGTGTTATTTTCTTTTTTTGTAACATTCGAGTAATCAATATCCATTGTAGAATTAACCGAAACATCGGTAATGATTTGCATTTTTCGATCTGGCCAAACTACTTTTATGGAATCAACTTTTTCTGATTGTCCTAATCCAAAATGCATTTGTGGAGCTACTGAAGATTGAAATCCTCTTGTCAAAGTCAACTCTTGAAATTGCTTTTGACCATCTGCCATTAAAGTTACTTTAGTTCCAAGACCAAGAGGATTTTCTTTGGTTCCTTTTAATTTCAGCGTAAGGAAATTATTGTTTTCTAAATTTTTATTTTCATAAACAGATGCAATACCATCAATATTATTAGTTACTATTTCTAAATCACCATCATTATCTAAATCTGCATAAACACTTCCATTGGAGAATGTTTTTTCATCCAATCCCCATTCTTTATTTTTTTGTTGAAATGTAAGGTCTTTGTTATTTTTAAAAACATAGTTCTCAATTTTCTCCGATGGAATTGCTAAAGTTTTAGCTAAAGCACTATCGGGATCTACTCCATTTTTTTCAATTTCTATAAAAAAATCACGATTGTTGATTTCTCTTCGAGTACCATTTGAAATAAAAATATCCTTCCATCCATCGTTATCCAAATCAGTAATCAAAGGCCCCCAACTCCAATCGGTAGAGGAAACTCCTGCCAACCTCGATACATTACTAAAATGAGGTAAATCTCCAGACAGATTTCCATTATTCATTTGCAAACTATTCTGCATGTATTGATAATGAAAACCAGAATTAACAGTACTCCAAAACAACTTAGGATTCATACTCGCCATATTGGCTTTTGATCTTCGATTGATTTGGGAAGTCATGTCTACTTGGATAATATCTAAAAGTTGGTCATTATTAAAGTCAGCAATGTCCACGCCCATTCCATAGAAAGAAGTGTTTTGAGTAGTCTGTTTTACTTGTTCGGAAAATGTTCCATTTTTATTATTGATGAACAAATAGTCAGAAGTACTAAAATCATTTGACACATAAATATCAGGCCATCCATCTTGATTAACATCGCCAATAGTTGCGCTTAGTGATAAACCAAATGTTTTCAACCCAGCTTCTTCTGTCACTTCAATAAATTGATCCCCTTCTCTTTTATAAAGTCTATCGGTATCTAGTTCTTTTGGAAATTTTTGTTTGAAAGAGTAATGGAAATTAGGTGCGTTAAATGGTGTAGGAGGATAATTCGCAACATACAAATCCAAATCTCCATCTAGGTCATAATCGAAAAAAGTAGATTGCACACTATTACTAGGATCTGCAATTCCATAAGTTTCTGCTTGTTCCGTAAATGTGACCTGTCCCGAACCATCAGGATTGTTACCATTATTTATAAAAAGTTGATTTTCTTTTGGAGCGAATTTTCCACCAACCGAACAATAAATATCCAAAAACCCATCATTATTAATATCGACCATTGTTGTACCTGTGTACCAACGATCATCACCGCCTATTCCTGCAGCCTCTGTAATATCTTCAAATTGTAGATTGCCTTTGTTAAGATATAACTTATTGGCAACCATATTGCCTGTAAAAAACAAATCAATCAACCCATCATTATTGATGTCCCCAGCTGAAATTCCACCCCCCATATAAATATAGGCATAGGTGAAATAATTGAGACTATCATTTTCACTTAAATCATTGGAAAAATTAATACCTGAATGACTGGGAGAAACCTTATTAAAAAAAGTAGTATTGGCTGGCTCATTTTTTTCACATGAAAAAAATAAAAAACTAAAGAGCAGGATTCCAATAAGAATTTGAGTTGGTATTAATCTCATAGTTGTTATTTTGTAACTTTCAACAATAGCTTAATTGAATTAGAAGTGAATTAAGTGATTGATTAATGTTAATTAGGTGATGTTGTGATCAAATATATGGTGATTTGAATTGTGATCCATTTTAGCATGATTAACCAATCCACATAAAATCATTTAGAGCCAACTGTTGAACAATTACGTTTTTTAAATAAAAAGTCTTTAAAATTCAGCAGTTGTTTTTGTCGATTATAAAATTACAAAACGACTTGAAAACTGCGAACTTTAAAGACTTGATTTTTATGAAATTTTCATTTCACAAAGGATATATTTATTTATTGAACGTTGGACGTTAAACGTTTTACGTTTATAAAAAAACGTAGAACGTCTAACGTAAAACGTCCAACAATAGATCTATTAGTACCCAGGGTTTTGGCTAAGAGCACCACCACTTAAATCAATCGCACTCAAAGGAATTGGGAATAAATTGTGTTTGTCCTCATAAGGATTCACTTTATCACCAAAGTTTGTAATAGTTCGTGCTTCATTAACGAAGTATTCATTCATTACTTGCTTAGCAACTCCCCATCTTCTTAGGTCAAACATACGGTGACCTTCCATTCCTAACTCAATTCTACGCTCAAAACGAACTGCTTTTCTAGCCATATCTGCATTAGGGAAATCAGCATATAATTCGATTACATAGTTAGCAGCATCTCCGCCACCACCTACAGCTTGCATATAAGTTGAATTTTTAGCTCTTTCTCTTACACGGTTAACATTTGCAAGAGCAGTACCTAAATCTCCAGTTTCAACAGCAGCTTCAGCAGCCATTAACAATACATCTGCAAATCGCATAACATTGTAATTGATACCTGATAATTGTTGTCCCCAACCACCAGTTGCTTGAGTGTTACCTGCATCATCTGCCCAGTAAACATTCTTTTTAGGTAAGTATGGTCCAGAAATATCTGTGAATTGTGCACGAATCCAATCCGCACCAATATGAGGGCCGTATCCATTATAATCAATACCTCTACGACCTACAGTATAATCTACACGTGGGTCTAAGTTTCCAGTATGCATAGTAAATGGATCAGCAGAAGGAATAGCATAATCACTTGCAACATCTGTTTGGTTGTAAGTATCTAATAATGGTAAACCACTTGCATCAGTTTGGAAAGCATTTAATAAATCTTGAGTTGGTTGGTAGAATCCACAACAAGAACCAAATGGTCCAGGGTTAGGGAAATTCAAAGCACCAGTACTGTTTGCATTAAATGATTGTCCACCATCCGTAGTAAATTGAATTGCAAAAATAGACTCTGGTCCACTTTCTCCTTCAGAACGGAAGTTAGAAACGAAATCAGCTTCCAAATCATAAGGGCCATTATTAACTACATCATTCAACATAGTTGCAGCATCTGACCATTTAGATTGGTGTAAATAAGTTTTTCCCAAAAATGCTTTAGCAGTCCAAGAAGTTGGTCGACCTCTTTCAGCTTGACTTTCAGGAAGCGTATTCATTGCAAATTCAAAATCAGCTTCGATCTTATCCCAAATTGATCCTGAGTTAGGTTGGTTAAATTCTGTTGCTGAATATGCTTCATCTCCAATGTAAGGAACATTTCCCCACATTACTTGTACTTGGAAATTGTAGTGACCTCTCAAGAATCGAGCTTCTGCTAATTGACTAGAGAAATCTCCATCTTCAACTTTTCCAATTAAATCGATAACAGCATTTGCTCTATTGATACCTGCAAATAAAGCTCCCCAACGTGCGTAGAAATAACCATTACCAGTTGCCCAGTTCATCAATTCTACTTCTTTAAGGTCAGCTTGGTCATCATCAGTACTTCCTTTGTGAGCATCATCAGCCATAACATCCATAGTCCAGTTGTCTGCTGCTAATCCCCATCCATTTCCTACTGAATTTGCTCTCTGAGCATTTAAGGTAGAATATGCACCTGTAAGCAACAAGTCAACACCTGTTGCATTTGTTAAGGATTCATCACTTAAGGCACCAATCGCTGGATTGGTTGTGAAATCTTCCTTACAAGAGATAACCGTAAGTAAAATACATGCGATTACTAGTATAATTCTCATTTTAAAAAATTTTTAAATTAATTAATACTTGTCATAAAAATAACATGTAAACATTGGTTTAGTTTTATTAATTACTAAAAATGTCATGTTACTTCCAATCATTTCTAAAATCTGATGTTAGTTCCAAAAGTAATTACTCTTGCATTAGGATAAATTCTTCTTTCAATTCCTAAGCTCAAGTTATCATAAGAAATAACCTCAGGATCATATCCTTCGTAATCAGTAATAGTGAATACGTTAGTTGCTTGGATATATAATCTAAGAGATTCCATTTTAGCTCTATCAGTTAAAGAACTTGGTAAAGTATATCCAAATTGAAGGTTTCTTAATCTAAAGTAAGAACCATCTTCAACAAAGTAAGAGTTAGCAGATGCCTCCTCCAATGGATAAGAAGCAGTCAATGCAGGAACATCAGTATCAGTATTTGAAGGAGTCCAAGCATCTAATACTCGGTCACTTCTGTTACCATTAAAGAATAATCCAAAATCAGTAAATACTTTGTTATAATTGTAAACCTCATTTCCTTTAGATCCTGTAAAGAACAAAGAAGCATCAAATCCTTGGTAATCTAACTTAAGGTTAATTCCATAAGTGAAATCAGGGTGAGGAGAACCTAATTTAGTTCTATCCATATCATTAATAACTCCATCACCATTAATATCAGTATAAGTGAATCGTCCATTTTCATCAAAACCAGAAACCTCTCTTCCATAGAAATAAGACATTGCATCTCCTACTTCAGTTCTAGTTACAGCTCCATTACGAAGGTCTCCACGACCTGCAACTGGTGCATCATTAATAAGGCTTACTACCTCATTTTTGTAACGAGAAATATTGAATGAAATATCATATCCAAATCCACCTGCTGTTCTGTCTCCAAATCCAATTCCTAAATCAATACCTGTATTTTTTACATCTCCTAAGTTTACTAAAGGCGCACCTGCATCAATTGCAGTTGAACTAATTAAACTGAAATCTCTAGTAATCAAATCTCTTGTTTTGATATTAAAGAACTCAGCATTAATTTGGAATCTGTTATCCAACATAGATAAATCAATACCAAAGTTAGTACTTTCAGAAGTCTCCCATTTCAAGTTAGGATTACCTACTTGTGTCAATAATGCACCTGTAGTCACAGTAGAACCATCAAATGAGTAATTAGCTAATGACTCACTTAAGTTAGAGATATTAATCGTTGGGTTATTAGCTGGTAAAGTTTGGTTACCTAATTGTCCCCAAGATCCTTTTAATTTAACTCTGTTGAAAAATCCTCCTTGTGGGAAGAAGCTTTCTTTTGTCAAATCCCAACCTACACTAAATGAAGGGAAAATATCTGATTTGTTATCTCCAACAAATCTTGAAGACTCATCTCTACGTAAAGTAGCTGTTACAAAGTATTTATCTTGGAAGTTATAATTAGCACTACCAAAAACAGAAAATAAAGAACTTGCTCCATCAAATGCATAATCAACATTTGGTGCTCCAGATCCATTTCCTAATAAGTAGAAATCAGGAGTTTCGAATAAGTAACCTTGTCGAGATACTCCGAAACCTTTTGATTGTTCTTTTAAAGCTTCAACACCTACTAAAGCATTTACGTAGTGATCTCCAAAAGATTTTCTATAATTCAATGTATTTGTCCAGTTCCAGTTATTTCTAGTTTGGTTTTGCTCATTCAATGTGTTAGTTGAAATTGGCTCACCGTGTTCTGGATCAAGTGCAGTAAATCCACGAGTATCCATGGTATTAAATCCACCAGCTAAAACAGTCTTAGCTGTTAAACCTTCCATAAGATCAATAGAAATATATGCATCTCCAAAAAGAGCAAATTGCTTGTTGAAATTATCTTGAGCTCTATCTAGCTGTGCCACAGGATTTCTAGTGTTACTTAATCCTGGTCCAGCTACTCCAGTATAATTACCATCAGCATCAGTTACAGGTAAAAGTGGAGTCATACGCATAGCACCTTCTATTGCTTCTTCAACTCCTGCATTTTGATCTGTATAAGAAAGATTCAAATGTTGTCCAACTTTTACTCTATCCAAAAATTTGAATTCAGTATTAGCTTTCAAACTTGCTCTTTGAAATCCAGTATTTTTCAAAATACCATCTCTATTTAAGTAACCTGCTGATAAATAATATTTACCATTTTTTTCACCATTAGCAACCGACATAGAAACGTTACGAATAGGTGCAGAATCTGTAATTGCTTCAATCCAATCTGTACCACCTGGTGTTACTGGAGCACTAAATACTCCTGGAGCAGCAAATGTAATTGGGTTATAAGAAACAACTCTAGTGTAGTCTACAATAGAAGAAGGTACAACTGGAGAAGCTCCACTACCATACTGAGGATGACTTGGAGTACCACCATCGTTAATTTGACTATCCCAAATCATTTGAGCATGCTGTTCAGCATTTAACAAACCTGGTTTGTTAGCGATTTCAGAAAATCCAGTATAAGCATTAACAGAAACAAGTGGCTTATCCATATTATATCCACCACCTTTTGTAGTGATAATTACAACACCATTTGATGCTCTTGCACCATAGATAGCCGCAGCCCCATCCTTCAATACATTCATTTGATCAATGTCATCAGGATTAAGGTTATTCAATGCATTTGGATCATCAGTTTGAACTCCATCAATGATAAATAAAGGATTGGTATTATTACTAGTACCAAATCCACGAATGTTAATTTTTGGAGCAGCTCCAGGGTTGGCATTTGTAATAACTTGAACCCCTGTTACCCGTCCTTGGAGTGCCTCTCCTGCATTAACTACAGGTGTTTTAACAGCCTCAATCATATCAACAGAAGCAACAGAACCTGTAATATCTCCTCTAGTTTGAGTAGCATATCCAGTTACAACAACTTCATCTAAATTGATACCCTCAGATAACCTAATATCAAGAACATTACTTGCTCCTACTGTTACATTTTGAGTAGAGTAACCAGTATAAGAGATAACCAATACATCTCCTGATTTAGCATCAATACTGTATCTACCGTCAATATCAGTAGCAGTACCATAATCTGTTCCTTGAACTAAGATAGATGCTCCTATCAAAGTTTCATTTGTTCGAGCATCTACAATGGTACCTGTAATTTGTGAAAATCCAGTTGCACCAAATAAAAGTAGCAGCAAAAAAAGACCTCCCCGCTGCAGATGGGTTTTGACTAAGTAATTTAGTTGAATACTTTTCATGTTTGCATTTTTAATTTAATTAAGTTTATTCATTTTCTTTTGATCTCAATGTAAAACTAGAATCCTCTAAATTTAATTTTTGATTATCCTAGTGGTCAATAAAACGTTTTTCAAATCTCTTTCGAAATTGAAAATTGGTAGTTGATTTTTCTTTAATTTTTTAATCGTTTTCTTAAATACAAAAGAAGTTTAGTCCCAGACCTAACGAAATTAGAGTAGGAAGAAACTTTAGGGAAATATGATTTCCCAATGTAAATAAGAAATGAAATAGCCAACAGAAAATGGAACTTTAAAAGCTACATTTCAATTTGCTAAAAGTCATTGCTTTTACATTTTTGTTTTCAAAAAAATACTTCTTTCTTTAAAGAAAATTTGGTTAAAATTCATCAATTTATAGAAGTAAAGATTTGAATACCGATATTTTAAAAGATATTCATGAGAATTTAGACTCTCAACCTAAATTCATTTTACGGGTTAGAAAATTTAATCGTATCAAGAAGTTAAATATGTGTAGCATATTAGAAATGCCACATCAGGTAAGAATGGTTTAATATTGCAGTTCTGTTTAATTTTTATGGTTTTAAATAGTTTTGTAATTGTGATGTAATTTTAAGAAAAAAAAATTAAAACATACAAAATTATACAAGAATATTCCTTCTTAAATTAGAAAAAAAAGAGGGAAATACTTAAAAACACATCATAACCACCTGGAAATCAAACACTTATATTATATCGCATCCGATTTTCAATATCAAAAAATAAAAATCGGCAGAATTGTAAAAACCAAACTGCCGATTCCTTATCTAGATTCTTATCTTAAAAAATTGGTCAACCATAATGTAGTTTACTAAACTTTTGACAAAGTAGAAATTTCAAAATAAACACATTCTAAAAACAACTCTCAAGTTCATTTCAAAAGCCTAACTAATTTAATAACCATAAAAATAATAACCTACCAAGAATAGACTGCTTTTAATTCATGTACTAAACCAAAGTTCAAGTTAAATTCTGAAAAGTAATTAGTTATTCCATATCCAACTCTAAGAGGTTCACCATAGTCTCCAATTGTAAAAATTAGTCCACCTTCCATAGAAAGTGCTCCAGCATTCGATCCTCCTGCCCCAATCCAAAAAATATTTTTATAATCATATCGAAAGTTAACTCCAATTAATAACGGTGCGTTAATTACATATCTGCTATAAAAACTCAACTCAATCCAATCTTCTCTGTTGGAAAATAAACCACCTGCGGTAGCATAGTAATGTCGAACTCTTTGAATATTAAAATCATTTTCAGAATTGGTAAAATTTGTACCCAAACCAATAGCCTGAGGCATAGAAACACCTAAATAGTATTTTTTATCATAATATAAAACTGCGCCTACTCCAACATCAGGGTATAACCGAGCAGAATTATTTTGAGCAATGTCCCCTTCTTCTAAAAAATTCAATTCACCTGCCTTAATTCGATATTGAACAAGACCTCCACTTAATGCTAAGGATAACATCCAATCTTTGCTAAAATTAATTCCATATCCTGCTTTTCCAAAAATTCCTATAAAACTGGTTGGACCAGTTTGGTCGTAAATTAGAGAACCACCATAGAAAAAATTAGCATCTTCATTCCAATGTTCAAATCGTCCAAGTGCAGTTCGAGGAGCATCTTTTACACCTGTCCATTGGTTTCGAAAAATTAAACTTGCTGCGGAATTGGTTTCATATTTTACGATTCCATTTGAAAGCAAAGCTGGATTAGTAAAATGATCTCCCTCTTGATATTGAGAAAAAATAGGCAATTGTTGCCCATACCCCATTACAAAAGTAAATCCAACTGACAGAAAAAATAATATTATTTTTTTCATTTTCTCTTTTTGAAAAATTATCGAACAATAGTTATTGAACCAGAAATAGGTGCTTCTCCAAAATCATTTAATCTTAATATAAAGTAGTAAGTTCCTTCAGGCATTTTCTTACCTTTTTTGTTAGTGCCCCCCCAGTCATTGGTGTAAGGTTGTGCATCCATTATCACATTACCCCATCGATTAATTACCGTTAATTGATTATTTGGGAAATTTTCGATCCCTGGAATTATCCATAGATCATTGACATTGTCATCATTTGGACTGAAGGCATCAGGAACAGTTATTTTACTTGTTGTTGTAGTTACATTAACTATCGCTTCTGCACAAACTTCAGGACAATCAATAGCACATATTTTATATCTAATTTCATCTATTCCTACAAAACCTAGATTTGGGGAATATAAAAGTGTACCATCACTTTGCACCTCAACCATTCCGTTTGGAGTATTTAAAATTGTTAATTCCGCAATAGAATATCCTTGTAAATCGTCATTTGAAAGTACCTCAATTATAATTGGATCATTATCTTGTAACAATACATTATCATTTGTAGCAAAAACCACATCATAATCAAAAACAGTTACTTCATCTATAGTTGAACAATTATTGTCATTATCAGTAACCTCCAATTGATAAGTTCCAGAAACTGTAACTATAGGATCTAAAATTTGATTATTAAGATCGGGATCTGCTCCACTCCAATTGATTGTGGAGTTAGAAACAGAACTACTTCCCTGCAAAGTCACTTCATTCGTGATACAATCTAAAGTAAGGTCTTCTCCTGCATCTACTATTGGATTAGCTTCAATTGTAATCACAAATGAACTTGCTTCTCCTTCACAATCATTTTCAACTTGAGAAACCCAAAAGTTATAAGTAGCCGGGGTACTGACATCAATATTAGGTTGGAAATCTGTTCCGTTAAAAATTGGAGTACTTCCACCTAAACTAGGATCAACATTATACCAAACAAATGAATTGCCTGAACCTGTGGCATTGATAGTTGGCAAAGGTTCATTTTGACAAATGTTAAGCGAATTGATTTGTGGAGCGCTTACTGTAGCAATAACTCCTTGACATGGAATACAAATTGTACCATCACAATCTAAGATGGTTTGGGAATCATTTACAGTACAAGGATCTCCATCGTCACAACTCACAACGGAGGTTGGCCCGGTATTACAATCTATAGGTGTACCTGCACATGCTTCGCAAATTGTACCATCACTATCTAGTACAGTTTGCTCATCATTAATTGTACAATCATTCCCATCATCACAGGTCACTATTGAGGTTGTACCGTTTGAACAATCTACTGGTTCTCCTTCACATGGTATACAGATAATTGTTGGATCACAATCTAAGACCGTTTGTACATCATTAATCGTATTCGGATTCATATCATCACAAGCCACTACGGAACTTGGTCCCGTCGTACAATCTACTGGTGTTCCTGCACATGCTTCGCAAATAACGGTTGGATCACTATCCAATACTGTTTGCATATCATTGACTGTACAATCATTCCCATCATCACAGGTCACTACTGAGGTTGTTCCTGTATTACAATCTACTGGTGTTCCTGCACAAGGCTCGCAGATAATTGTTGGATCACAATTTAAGACTGTTTGTACATCATTAATCGTATTCGGATTCATATCATCACAAGCCACTACGGAACTTGGTCCTGTCGTACAATCTACTGGTGTTCCTGCACATGCTTCGCAAATAACGGTTGGATCACTATCCAATACCGTTTGCATATCATTGACCGTACAATCATTCCCATCATCACAAGTCACTACTGAGGTCGTTCCTGTATTACAATCTACTGGTGTTCCTGCACAAGGCTCGCAGATAATTGTTGGATCACAATCTAATACTGTTTGTACATCATTAATCGTATTCGGATTCATATCATCACAAGCCACTACGGAACTTGGACTATTATTACAGTCCAAAGGAATACTTATACATTCACAATTCACTTCATCCCAAATCTCTTCCCCATTTGAACAATCCCCATCATTACATTGAGCATTTGTTAAAGAGACACCTACGTTAGGATCATTATCATCGCAATCTATTGACGATGGGACGCCATCGCAATCTGCATCGTCTACATTGGTATTTGTAATATTTGGATCGTTGTCATCGCAGTCAATTGTTGCCGAAACACCATCACAGTCCGCATCGTCCACATTTGTATTCGTATTGTTAGGATCATTATCGTTACAATCAATTGAAGTAGGAACACCATCACAATCCGCATCGTTAAAAATTGTATTTGTAATGTTAGCATCATTATCGTTGCAGTCTATCGATGAATCTACCCCATCACAATCCACATCATTTAAATTTGAATTGGTATTACTTGGATCATTATCATCACAATCATTTATCGTAGGGACTCCATCACAATCTGCATCATTTTGATTGGAATTCGTATTACTTGGATCATTATCATCACAATCAATTGAAGTAGGAACACCATCACAGTCTGCATCATCTAAATTCGTACTTGTAATATTGGGATCATTATCATTACAATCTATAGAAGTAGGAACGCCATCACAATCCGCATCATCTACATTCGTACTCGTAATGTTCGGATCATTATCATTACAATCTATTGAAGTAGGAACGCCATCACAATCCGCATCATCTACATTCGTACTCGTAATATTTGGATCATTATCATTACAATCAATTGAAGTAGGTACGCCATCACAATCCGCATCATCTACATTCGTATTCGTAATATTTGGATCATTATCATTACAATCAATTGAAGTGGAAACACCATCACAATCGGCATCGTCGATACTGATTATATCTATTGAAACGTAATTACCTGAACAACCTGCGACTGTAATTGTACCACCCGACAAAGGTAACCCCGCACCTGAAATATCTAATGTACCATCAGCTCCATTAGCACCAAAAGTTGCTCCTCCAAAAGCCCAATTATACGCAACCATACCCCCAGTAGCAGAAGTTAAGTCTATTACACAGCTAACACCTGCGTAAATTATTTCATTTACATCTACACCGTTATCAACTACAATTCCTAGATTACCATTATTTCCAGTACCAAAGTTGGCACCATTTGCATAATCATAAAAGCCATTGTTTGTTGCTTCATTACTGTTATTTACGGTAACTCCTCCACCAACACCACCACCGCCAGTAAAAGTAATCAAACCATTATTAGTTATACTAGACCAAGGAGCAGCAGCTGTCAAACCTTTAATTTTACTTGCCCCCAAATTTATAACCGCACAGACATCATTGACAAGCGTTAATTGTGAATTGGTATTTAGTGAGATACCATCATTATTTGCCACATTTAATATGTTAATTTCACCTGAGTTGTTAATCACACAACTCGTTGCATCAGACCTTGAAGTAATTCCTTTCCTTCCTGTAATATTAATGGTTGCTCCAGCAGCCATATTAAACAATCCGCTTCCACCTCTAAACTGCATAGCATCCCTTGTAATATCAGCTGTAACGTTGACAGTTCCCGAGGCTATCATAAGAGTGCTGTTTGCACTAATCTTAACAACGTTACTTTTATTTGGTGCTCCTATATTCAAATTTTGAGTACCCAAATTTAGGGTAACATTTCTATTATCACGAATGTCCAATATGTCAACAGTAGGAGAAGTAGTAAAAGTAACAGTCGCATCAAAATCTTGAAATACTGCGTTTTCTCCAGGTCCCGGTTCCACGCCTCCATTCCAATTATTTCCATCTGACCAAGTTGTTCCATCTCCAGCCCCACTCCAAGTTATGCTGATTTGAGAATGAGAAGAATAACTAAAACATATCAAACTCAATAAAAGAAAAATTTCTTTTCTAAGCTTAAATTTTTTTTTCATGTTTCTATAAAATTTACCAGTTTATTACACCATCTTTCTTTGCCCCTTATTTAATGAGGCTGTTATATTTTGCATATCTGTGTAATTATATTGAATTATGCTGTTATAAGTATCCTGTACTATTCTGGTTAAAAAATATCATTAGTGAGCGGTACGGATATTGTTAAGTCGCACCAAGTTTAGAAATAATATTGTAATTAAAGGGTTTGCAGATAAAGTTCTGCAACTTACGAATCCAAGCATATAATATTTTCTTCGTAAAATCTGCGAAGAATAATTTGCTTGAGTCGGTTTGTTTATCGATTTTAGTACCTTGCTTCTCAAGATATTTTGTCAGAGGTGCAAGTAATTCCTCAAATGTATTGTGCATAATAGAGTGTTTTTTGCTTACCCTAGTTTAGCACTTTTTTAGGAATGCACCTCTATTCAATTTTCGTACCGCTCACTAATGATTATTTTCAATATTTAGTTTACAAGTGTTTAAAATACTTATGTTAAAATTGGATGATTAGTTGATTGGTTAATTAAAATCCAAATAGGTGATTTTACTATCGCTACAATTGAAGTGCTTTAATTTGGGAAATGGTTCATCGAAAAAGAATTGTGTCAGATTTTTATTATCACAAATATTGAAGTATTCAAGTTGGTGGAGTTTTTTTTTTTGGAAGTGTTATGTTATAAAAATCATCCTATCCTCGGCAGATGATGCCAATGATATTGCCTTCACCATTAGATTTTCTGGCATAATGTTATTTTGTAGGGGCAATCCCTTGTGGTTGCCCTGCGTCATGGGGATTTCACAACATGAGAAATTCATATTAAAGTATTATGGTATTGATTCCCATGATGCAGGGTAACCAAAAGGAATGGCCCCTAGTTATCGAATTACTCTGCTGTAAAAACATCAACAACATAGACCCACTACACGGGTTTGAAAAATAAAAAAGGGTAAAAGGAAAATTTTGAAATTTAGCAAAATTTCTCAACCCACAAGGTGACTGGAGTCACCTTGTGAGCAAATCAAAATCAGGTCTTAATTATTTTTTTATTAAAAATAGCTTTACCCATTTTCATTCTTAAAAAATAAACACCATTCTCCAAATCAGAAATATCCAACCCATTACTTTTCATGTTTCCATTCCGAATTTCTTTTCCATCTAAATTAAAAATACGAAAAACCCCATTTCTAAAATCCAATGGAAAATAAATAAAACCTGAAGTTGGATTTGGAAAAATTTTAAACTCATTTTCCAAATCAACATTTCCATTAGCAGTCAAAATCTCACCAGCCACCAATTCTTGATTGGGAACAGGATTTACAACTGAATTTAAAACGATAACCCTTGAATCCCAACAAGAGTTATCATTTGAATCTTCTTCTGAAAATTCAATTTCGATATAACTCCAAAGTGTATCTATTCCTACTATTTTTTGAATCCCAATGAATTTATTGGGATCACCTGTTACAAAAAGAGATTGCCAAATACAAGCAATGGCACCAATTGCAATATCCCCATCCTCTCCAAAATTTTCAAATGGATCTCCTTTGTCGGTGACTGAAGTAACTTTAATATTATCACTTAGAGCCTCGATAAAATAATAGCCCACATCAGTTAAAATCGTTCCTGCTAATCTAATTTCTTCTATTCCGTCTTGGTCGATATCAATAAAACTTTCCCCTCCCGAATTTGAGCAACAGGTGGTATCATTGATGGCATAATTAATCGTTTGAGAAAACGAGGATTGGATAAAAGAGAAAAGGAATAAAATACAAAGGAGATTTTTCATTAGCTTTTTTTATAAATATAAAAAGTCCCAAGCAGTTTTTTACTACCTCGGACTCTCTATTTGAAGAAGGGAAATAGGGAAGACGGATTTATGATTTGAGAAGTTTTGAAAATCGGTGATTCGACCTTTCATAATTATTCGACATACTTCTCAAATCGTAAATCCGTCTTCCCTATTTCCCTTCTTCAAAATACGATTTTCGACTTCAATTAATTCTGAATAATTTCCTCCAACTGACTCGTCTCCTCCAAATCTCTAAAGTCCACCTCACTCACACCACTCACACCAGGTTCATTCATAAATACGCCATAAATCACATCCACCGCAGCCATTGTCATCTTATTATGCGTCACAATTATAAATTGCGAATCCACAGAAAACCGTCGAATGATCTTATTGAACTTAGCAATGTTTGCATCATCCAAAGGTGCATCCACCTCATCAAAAATACAGAACGGTGCAGGCTTCAATAAGTAGAGTGAAAATAACAATGCCGTTGCTGTCAACGTTTTTTCTCCCCCTGATAATTGGCTGATAGATTGTGGGCGTTTCCCTTTCGGTTTTGCCATGATCTTAATTCTTGAATCCAACGGATTTTCAGGATCTTCCAAAGTAATATCACAATTATCATCCTCTGAGAACAACGTTCGGAATGCTTCTTTAAAGTAAACCCTTACTTTATCAAATGCTTCCATAAAGTGAGTCGTTGCCGTATTTTCAATTTCGGTAATCGTTTCCAATAATGATTTTTTAGCTTCCAAAATATCATTACGTTGACTTGAAATCGTATCGTACCGAACTTTCATTTCATCATACGCTTCGACTGCCATCGGGTTAATTTCCCCATAGTTATCGAGTCGTT
Source organism: uncultured Saprospiraceae bacterium (assembly GCA_937918905.1). Classification (GTDB taxonomy): domain Bacteria; phylum Bacteroidota; class Bacteroidia; order Chitinophagales; family Saprospiraceae; genus CAJQQY01. The sequence goes on along the minus strand of CAKZSH010000056.1, from coordinate 23,877 downwards.
TTTTCAACTTCACTACCTTTTGTTCTAACTCATCAGGATTTAATTTTTCATCAGGAGCTTCATTAATGATGTCATCAATCGCAATATTAAATTCGATTTTTAATCGCTCTCCGATAGATGCCATATTTAATTTCAACTCGCTGTACTTTTCTTTTAGGTTAGAAAGTAAGCTGATGGTATTTTGCTTTTTCTTATTGATGTTTCTTAATTCATCATCAATCTCATTGATACCACCTCTTGCCTTAAAGTACATCTGTTCCGCCTCCGAGAGGTGTTTTTCTTTTTCCTCTTTGATTGCGTAATTAGATAAAAGTGTCGTTTCGAACTTTTTGATATCTTCTTCTAAAAAACCTAATTCTTCACTCGACTCTTCCAATACTTTTTGGTTTCGAGTCAATCGGAATTTTGTTTCTTCCAAAGTCGATTCTTTAAATTTCAAATCACGCTGGAGTGTCGTAACTTTATTTTGCTGACGAATGAATTCAATATTTTTTTCATTGTAAGCATTCGAAGCTGCACTTAATTTTTCAGCTAAAACTCGATACCCATCATCCTTTTCAGAAATTTGATTTTTAGCATCATCTGCCGTCTTTCTTTTATCCAAAAGACTTTGCTCAAAACGATCATTCGCAGCCACAAGGCTTTCGATTAATTTATTCGCTTGAGCAGTTTTATCATTCACCTCTGTGATAAAAGTTTCGAAATTTTCAAGGCGAGTCATCAAGGAAACTTTCTCTTGAGCAATCTGACTCAACAAATCCTTTTCCTTAAATATCTCTGTATTTTTCTTCGAATTTTTAAGATTTTCAATCTTAGTTTTTATTCCATAAAATTCGCTAGAAAACTTATCGCCTTCTTTTTCTAATTTTTTGATTTCAACTTCAAGGACTTCTAAGTTCTTTTTACGTCCTATCTTTTTCCCTTCAAACAATCCTACAGAACCCCCAGAAATACTATATTTCTTTTGAATAACTCGACCACTTTTAGATAGCACCGTAATATCCTTACTGACCAATTCACTTTGCAAATTATCAGAATCCGATACCACCACATTTTCCAATAAGTAACTAAACATATTGTAATAAGGAGCATCAGCTTGTACCAAATCAATCGCCCGTTGTGTGTTAGGCGTTAAGATCATTGGAGGTACATAATTCTTAAAAGATTCTAAAACGAAGAAGTTCGCTTTACCTCGTTGCGCATTTCCTAACAATTTAATTGCATTAAATGCGTCCTGCATTTTTTCTACTACATAGTAATTCAAATACGGACTCAAATAATTTTCAATAGCAACTCGAACATCCTCTTTTACATAAATCAAATCAGATAATAAAGGTGTCTTTTTATCCCAATCTTTATGCGTATTTAAGAACTTGATAGAATCTGGAAAACCTTCCAAATTATCTATCATGTCTTTGGTCAACTTGTATTCATTACGTTTGGAATCCAATGTACGATTGACATTTGTCATTCGCTTAGTCATCTCTTCCAATTCTTTCTCAGCAGCTTCGATATCTCTTTGGCGTTGTGCTTCTTCCTCTTCCAACGCTTTTACCATATTCATTTTAAATGACTCACTTTCTCGAATCTCCGTCAATTTACTTTCCAAAGAACCCACCTCGGATTGACGACCTTCCACATCGCTTGTACTTCTTTCAATCTCCGCCGTTAGGTTTTCAATCTGATTCGTATTGATGGCTTTATTTTTTTCCAATTCAAAAATCTCACGTTCGACGACTTGTTGAGTTTGTAAAAATTCATCCAACTCTGTTTTTAAATCTCCGTGATTTGTTTTGATTTGATCGAGTTCATTTTTGGCTTTTTCCAATTGGTCTTCGAGTTGCTCTTCCAATTGTTTTTCCAAATTCAAAGCACTTCGATTTTCATCTATCGCTTTGGTCAGTTCAATTGATTTGCTATCAGCAGAAGTAATTTGCTCAATAAGTTTAGCTTTATTTTGTTTGATAAAATCAACTTTTTGAGCAGAAATATTTTTCTGGTTTTCCATTTCCCGAACCGCATTTACCAGGTCATTCAAATCACGTTGACGTTCGGAAAGTATTTTCTCAGAATCCAAATTGGATTTCTTTTCAGATTCTAAAGATGCTTCTAAGTTTCTACTATCCACTTCCAACTGTCGTAAGCGGTCTTCCTCTGCTTGAATCTTTTCAGTAAAGTCTTTGTTTTTTCCACTAAAAGCAGACAACTTAAATTTCGATAACTCAACACTTAATTCTTTGTAGGAAGCTTTGAGTTCATAGTATCGTTTCGCCCGTTTGGCTTGTTTTTCCAAAGACTTTAAATTCCCTTCGATTTCAAATAACAAATCTTCTACACGATCCAAATCTTCGGTCGTGTTTTTTAATTTCAAAAGGGTCTGGTGCTTTCGTCTTTTGTATTTGGAAATTCCAGCAGCTTGCTCAAACATCTTTCGACGTGAGTTGTCTTTATCATTCAGCAAATCATCGACCATCCCCAAAGCGATAATCGCATAGGAATTGGAACCAATACCGGTATCCAAAAATAAGGTCGTAATATCTTTGAGGCGGCAAGGGACATTGTTGAGGCGGTACTCACTATCACCACTTCGGTATAAAATCCGACTTACTGTGACGGTATGATATTCTGTAGGGAGGAGGTTTTTGGTATTTTCAAAGGTCAAGGCCACTTGCGCCATTCCACCTTTCTTTTTCTTTTTGGTACCATTAAAAATTACACTTGACATTTTGTCCAAACGCAATTCTTTACTTTTCTGCTCACCCAAAACCCATCGAATAGCATCCACGATATTTGATTTCCCAGAACCATTTGGCCCTACAATTCCAATGACATCTTCGCTGAAATTGATAACGGTTTCGTTTGCGAAACTCTTAAATCCTTTTATTTCTAATTTCTTTAATCGCATAGCCCGCAAAAATAGGAATTTTCACAACTGATTTTAATTATTTATTTGAAAAGTTTTCCACCAAAATTAATTTTGAATGAATAACTTTTAATTTTGAATGGCTTGAAAATATTGGATGATTTTAGCACAAAACATAAGTATCAAATCTCATAGTTTAACGACTGATAATGAAGGAGTTATGTTATAAAAAAAAATAACGTATCAAAACTATAATTTTGATACGCTATTTTTTATAAAAACTTATATGCTGTTCTGTAATCGCTATATTAACAACTTATAAACATTGAAAATCATCATTTGTCATTATTTCTATTTGTTCATCGCATTTTTCATTTCTTCATTTATATTCTCCATTCCAAGATCGATTTCTGACATTCTTCTTTTCATTTCTGTTCGTTCATTTACTTTTCCGACGAATTGACCGAGTTTGTGTTTTGGGAAAAATTCTACATTCGGGTGATCCTTTAATTTACTGATCACGTTTTTGATTGATTTGTTCATGGTGATAGTTTTTGAAATTTTTATTAAATTCGGTATTAGGAATGGAAAAATAATAAATGTAGAATTTTTCCATTCCTTAACTGATGTTACGCAAACACATTTCTCAAGTCTTACTTCCACCTCCTGGAATATGTTTTTTATAAAATTCCATATTCAACTGATTGAATTTGGTGAGTAATAATGGTGGTTGAGAATTTAATAATTCAATTACACCATTGTACATATCGACATCTTCTTGTGTAAGATCTTCTTCTTTTTTATTGATAAATTCAATCAACTTAGGATAAGCCTCATTGCCCATTTTTTTATGAAAATCCAAAAGCGCAATAGCGCTTTGTCGAAATTCATCATCTTCCTCGAATTCACCTAAGGCATTTAATTTCGATAATCCCTCATCTACAGAGGTCAACATCTTTTTACGAAATGATTCCATTTTGCCAGAATTCTTTTCTTCCATTGCATCAAGCACAGCAGCGTCATCTTTCGATACTTTGAAATAAGCCAAAAATACAACTCTTGTATATCCATTTACTTTATTGATAACTTGAATCATATTTTGAGTACCAGTATGACCTTTGCTCATCATAATTTCCATATTATGATCCTTGGCAAATTGTTCTTGAGCAGCCATCAATTTATCAGAAGCCACTTCCAATTTTTTTTCCGCCTTATCCTGTGCATTATAAAAATTTTCCATCGCCTCATAAGATTCCTGCCGTTGCTCTTTCAACAAGTTCGCTTCTTTAAATTCAATGTTAAAAGCATCTAAATAAATAGAAAAAACTCCTGCAGCTTCATCTCGAAATACGGAATTACCCTTAAAGGCAGGCATTGCTTTAACTTTGCCATGAGCATGTTCTATCATCCCGATTAACCTTAGGCGACTTCGTTCCACGTCATCAAAATTTTCATTATGCACAGACTCCATCACATAGTTAACATTCATTTGCAAAACCTTACCTTGAATGTCAACGATATAATCATTGTATTCAGCAGGATTTGAAAAGTCCTGAGCAACAGCAAGTCTTGAAAAAATAAAAAATGTAAGAAAAAGAGTAATTGTGAATATATTGTTATATTTCATTAAAGGTAGTTTTATCACATAAATTTTTTCTGGTATATAAAGATACCTTTTTGTTGGGAAAAAATGAAAAAGCTTTTAATAAAAATTACATCAAGACTTAAGAAATTAGACCATTTTGTAATATTAGAAATAACTCACTAGCCAATTTCGAAACTTCGGGACGCCGATGCTAGGCATCGCCTACGTTTTTTGCCTCAAAGGATAAAAAAAGAAGCCGAAATAACTTATAACTAATTATGGACAAGAACTTATAATATCGTCTAAAATAAAAAAACCTTTACGAAAGTAAAGGTTTTTTTGTAGCGTAATAAAGAGAAATTATTTTAAGTTTTTTTCAAAATATGCATCAAAAAGGAAATAATTGTTAGCACTACAAAAATGTAAAATAAAGATTGAGCGATAGAAGCTGCTCCAGCAGCAATTCCTCCAAATCCAAGTAAAGCTGCGATGAGGGCAACGATAAAAAAGGTGATTGAATAACGTAACATAAGTTTTAAGTTTTTTGATATCCGCAATTACAAATCCGATAAAAAAAAATGGGTGTTTGATTCTAAAACGGATGATATTTTTATATGTTCAGAAGGGTGAAAAAAACTAGAAATTTAAAGTAGTTAATCAGTATTGGGTGTACACGAGTCAAGGTTTGACTTTTCAAGTCAAGCCTTGACTTATAAGAACATCAATATAAGTCAAGCCTTGACTCGTGTACACCCAATGCTGAACAACTTCAGTTATTTAACAATTTATTTACATCTTTAAAAGATTGAACAATTTTGAGTTGTTTTCTTTATAGAGAAAACACTTAATGAAAAAAATAAATTATGTCCAATCAAGAAGATAAAACATTATTCGCACAGGCTTATCAGGAACTCAAAGAGGATTCGAAAGATCAGAATGAGTCAAATAGTTATCTAGTTATAAACACTACAGATACAAAAGAGCATGTGGAATTAAATATAGAATTGGGGGATTTTACAAAAGAAGAACTAAGGGTTTCCTTGTTTAATAACACACTACTAATTTCTGGGGAAAGAGAAAATCTTGAACCTATAAGTGAAGAAAAAAATATGAATATTAAATTTAAAAAATTTAGAAGATTTTTTGAATTATCAGAACACTTAGACCAGGAGAGTATTGAGGCAATTTTTACTAAAGGCAACTTAAAAATACTAATCCGTAAGTTGGATATTCCTCAGAAAAGAGATAAACTTCAGTGGATAAAAATTAGATCCTAAAAAATATAAAAGACGAATTTATAAAGTTTGTTTGTGAGCCGTTAAGAAAATAATTTTCTTGACGGCTTATTTTTTTTATCACTCCTACCTAAATGATTTTTGTAGAAATTATTTTTTCTTATATGAACAATTTATTTGCACATTCTTTATAGAGGAAAAACACATATTTAATTAAATTTTTTACTTATGAACAACATACTCAAATTATCAATATTTACGATCTTCATTTTTACGTTTGGATTTTCTGCAAACAGTCAAGTCGCTGAACGAGACCAAGATATTACTATTAAAAATATTGATCATATCAATAGTGATGCCCTTGATTTTGCACCTACATTTTATCGAGAGGGAATTGTATTTGTAACTTCTAGAAATACAGAAAGAAAGGTTGATAAAAAAATTGGCGAACCGTTTTTTGATTTATATTATTCGGATTTAGGTGGGAATGAAGTACCTGCTCCTCCTCAACCATTTTCTGTAAAAATTAATTCTGAATATCATGAAGGCCCTGTAACTTTTAATAAGGCTGGAGATAAAATATTTTTCACTCAAAATAATTTGGATTTAAAAAATGAACCTATAAAAAGTACATCGGGTGAGGTGAAAATGAAAATCTATGAGGCTGATAAAGGCGATACCGAATGGGTAAATATTCGAGCGTTACCATTTAATAGTGATGAGTATTCATGTATGCATCCTTCCATTGATGTGGATAACAAGCGATTATATTTTTCATCGGATATGCCAGGAGGGTATGGTGGAATGGATATTTATTATTCCGATTTTAAAAATGGAACTTGGACAAAACCAATGAATATGGGAACAAAAGTAAATAGCCAATTTGATGAAGTTTTTCCATTTATTCATAACTCAGGTGTGTTGTATTTTTCCTCTGATGTAGCTGGAGGTCAGGGTGGTTTTGATTTATATCGATTGATGCCTGATAGAGCAGTTCCATTTGCACTACCAATGGGTACGCCATTTAATTCAAGTGGTGATGATATTGGATTAATTGTTACAGATAAAGGAAAGAGTGGATTTTTTACTTCTTCCAGAAATGGTAAGGATGATATTTTTTCCGTTAATGCACCAAATGGAATTGCAGGAATTCCTGTCCCTATAGAATATTTGAGTACTAATTTTCATACCTATGATGCAGTAACTAAAGAACCTATTTCAAATGCAGGTATAATGTTATTTAGTGCTGATGACAAGGAGAGTCTTTCTGCTTTCTATGATGTGGATGTTACAAAATTTAATAATAATGAAATAGGATTAAAAATAACGCTTACCAATAAAGGAATGAATGCACTCCCAAATCTTTATACGGATAAAAAAGGAGACGCATATGCTAAAATTGCTGCGAATCGGCAGTATTTTATTTTAGCTAAAAAGGAGGGATATGAACCGCGAGAAGTCATTTACAAAACATTTACGAAGGCAGGGGAGAATGGAATTGGAATTGCGATGAACCCTATTCCTAAAGTTACAAAAGTTGAGAAACCTATTATCCTTGAGGAAGGTGCAACGATTGTTGCAGATAAGATTTTTTATGATTTTGATAAATCATATATCCGTGTAGGTGCTGCAAGAGATTTAGATGCAGTAGTAATTTTAATGAAAAAATATCCAGAGATAGAAATAGATTTAATTGCACATACGGATTCGCGAGGGACAAAAATGTATAATCAAAAATTATCTGAGAATAGAGCTATTTCTGCTAAGAATTATTTGATCGCTAATGGTATCGAAGGCTATAGAATTGCAACTTATGGGAAAGGAGAAACTTCACCTAGAAATGGTTGTAGTGATGGCGTGAAATGTTCTGAGACAGAATATCAATATAACAGAAGAACCGAAATATATATTCGAAAAATGAATCCTCAAACTACAATCAAATACCAAGAAAACGAACCTGATCGAATTGACGCAATGCGAGAATAAATATAATTCATCGTGTCATTTTAAATTAGAATGCTGTTAATTTTTTTTAGCAGTATTCTTTTTTTTTTTTACAAAAAATAGATTTGAAAAACAAAAGACAACATCCATTAATGATCATTTACACGTAAGTAATGTAGAATCAGAATACTCTACCCGATGATTTTTAGGATGTGACAATTCGCGGCTAAAAGTCTCCTTTTTTAAATCATCGGGTAGAGTAGAATCAGAAATACATATTTCTGATTGTGTACTCAAAAAATATTTATAAACTAGAAGAAAAATATCGAACCTTAATTGAGTTAGTTTATTTTCAAGGATATTTCTAAAAGACTTGTAAAATGAATATAAAAAAATACATAGCTTCTGGAATTTTAGAACAGTATGTCCTAGGTATTACCTCGGATGATGAAAGCAAAGAAGTAGAACGTAATGCCCAACAATACTCTGAAATCAGAGAAGAAATAAAATCTATAGAACTGACGCTGGAGCGTTTTGCTAGGCTTCAAAGTATTGCTGTTCCCAAAAATCTTCTTTCTCGCATTAAATCTAAAATTAATGATTTAGAAAAGTAATACATTTAACTCTGCTCTATTATTTAATGATTTTTTAAGAGGATTGAACATATTATTGATTCGCCCGTTCTAGTGCAAAGAGTCAATCATTTCTTAATAAAAAAATATATATGTTCAATCAAAAAGATTTTTCTCTCCTTTCAAATTTTAAAAATACAGAGACACCTTGTGTCACTATATATATACCTACCTATCGAGCAGGCAATGTGCAAGAGGATAAGATTAGATTTAAAAATGCCATCTCAGAAGCTATTAACCAATTAACAAATAAATCAGTATCTGGTGAAAATGCAATGGGAAAAAAAGATGCGCAACAATTTTTAACTCCTGCAATTGAATTGTTAGAAAACGATAATTTCTGGCTTCAATTATCTGATGGGTTAGCCGTTTTCGTTGGTGCAAATCATTTTAGTTATTTCGTATCTCCGATAGATTTTCCCGAAATGGTCTATGTTAATAACCATTTTTACTTAAGGTATATGCTTCCAATGTTGAAAGATGAAAAACGATTTTTTGTATTAGCATTAAGTCAGAATGAAGTTCGATTTTTTGAAGGAAATAAAAATAGTATCACTCCTGTAAAGATTGAAGATCTAGTTCCAAATGGAATAGAGGAGATAGTTGGAGTAGAAGATAATGTAACAAATTTACAAGTTCATAGTGGAGGTTCTGGAAATACTATCATTCACGGTCATGGGGGAGGAAAGGATAATAAAAATGAAACACTTAAAAAATATTTTAGAGATATTGATAGTGGTTTGATGGAGATGCTACATGATGAGGATGCACCAATGGTTATTTATTCTGTAGAAAACCAGATTCCGATTTATCAAGAAGTTTCCAATTATTCTAACATTCATGACGAGTACATAACAGGGAATCCTGAAAGTGATGATCCTTCACTTATACATGAAAAAGCATGGTCTGTACTTGAAGGTTATTTCAATGAAAAATATGAAAATGCAAAAGAGAATTTTAACCAAAATCTAGTAGATGGTAAGGCTTCCTTTTCTATACATGAAATTGTTCCCGCCTCTATTCATGGAAAAGTAAATACTTTATTTGTTGATACAGAGGAGGAAATCATTTGGGGTAAATATGATGACGAAAAATTCACTATCAATTTACATGAAAAAAGACAACCTGATAGTATTTGTTTACTCAATAAAGTTGCCTTAGAAACTTTTGAAAATGGAGGAACCGTTTATAATCGCCCTCGAATGGAAATGCCAAGAGTGGTATCACATACTAATGCAGTTTTCAGGTATTAATTTTCAAAGAAAAAATACAAAAAAATATAAGTTGGTTATTGTAACTCGCCTTTTACTAAAAAAAGTAAAGGGCGATTTTTTTTCATAAAGTTGAACAAGAAGAAGTCTCGTCCGTTTTAGAGAAGAATAACAACATGGAAAGAATAAAAAATATATTAGGTCAAAAAAATGTCTCAACTCTTCAATAATAGCTATCATCCAGCTTAAATTTTATTCTTTCAAAAATTCAATTTTAATAATAGTATTAGATCTATAACAATGTAGTTACAGATTTAATAGACGTAAAATATTACCTCTTGCTTTTTGGTAAAGCAATACAAAAACATTTATACTATGCGAATCCTTGCTAGTTTTCTTATTATGGCATTATTACCTTTTTTTATGGCAGAGGAAGAACCTTCTTCTTCATTGATTGAAGCTAATGCAGAATACTGTAATCCACGATTTAATTTCTGTTTACAATATCCTGATTCGATACTACCATTTCGATTTGTTTCAGAAAATAATGATGGGGTTATTCTAAAAACTAAAGATGAAAGAATTGTGGTAAAGTTGTCTGGTTTTCGAACTATCAATAATAGAAATACTTGGCAATTGTATGAAGATATTGTAGAAAAAGAATTAGCAACAAAAAAAGATAGTAGAATACTCCATGAAACAGTCGAGGATTCCTACTATAAAACCTCCTTTATAAATGGAAATTATAGGTTTTTCCAAAAACTTTATAATAGAGGAAATAAATATGTCATTTACCAAATTATGGCTCCCAAAACGATGGCTTTTAAAATCAATAAAATTAGAGAATATATTGACTTGTCTTTAGATAAAAAACTCAATCATGGAAGATGGTCTAGTTGATTCGGTATAAATACATTCAAAAAATGATTTACTGAACATATAGAACACTCACCCGTTTTAGAAAAAACAACAATATGAAAAAGAAAAAAATATTTATATCCCTCAATGATTACGAAATTCCCAATGCCCCATTAAACTATGGAGTACATTTAGCAAAAAAATTAGAAAGACCAGCATACATGTATGGCGTGGAAAAAGTGCCAATGCAGCCAGAACCTGTTGCCATTACAGGCTCAGGAATCCCAACACCTGTGATAACAGATATTAATCAGGTGAAAAAAGTGGCTGAAAAAAAATTGAAAGAATTGAATTTCGAAGCATCTAAAATTTATGATGATGTGACATATAGAGTGGATATTGGATTTCCTGAATCATCTTTAATTGAAAAAGCAGAAGAGACAAATCCATACATGGTAGTGCTTGAAGGCAATAATAAATTAACTACGATACATGAATGGTTCGGAACTTATGAAACTAGATTAGCTGAAAATATAGAAGCACCAGTTTTAGTATTGCCTAGTAATTATTATTGGAAACCAGTTAATAGGATCATGTATGTGATGGACATGGAAGATCATAAAATTAATAATATGAAATTCCTCACAACTATTGCACAGAAGTTAAAAGCTAATATTGCAGTTATATTGTTATCATCAGAAAGAAATGAACAAGAGACGAATAAGTATAATAGCATCGTCAATATCATGAGAAATATTTTAGGCTATGAAAATGTAGATTTTCACCAATTTTTTACACAGGATAAAGCAGATACAATTGATAGATTAATTGATAATGTAAATGCAGATTGGTTAGCCTTTGAGCATGAAAGTTGTTCTTTCATGGAACGAATGCTTAATACCTACAATACTAAACGGTTAATATTACAATCAGAAGTTCCCGTTTTAGTTTTTTAAAATAAAAAATAAAAAATAATGAAAGCACCCAATCAATTATTTAACCTAAAAAAAGAAAGAATGAATTACTTAGGATTTGATAAAAAAGAAGTTACACCTGTAGTAGGTGAATTAAATATATTGTTATGTAATTATAGTGTTTATTATCAAAATTTAAGAAATTTCCATTGGAATATTCAAGGTGAAAATTTCTTTGAGTTACATGCTCAATTTGAAGAACTCTATAATGATGCTCGGTTAAAAATAGATGAAATTGCAGAACGGATTTTGACACTTCGTCATCGTCCATTAAGTCGATTGACAGACTATTTAACCGTTGCAAAAATTCCAGAGGCAACTCTAGTAGAAGATGATGCTAAAATGGTTAAGACTATTTTAGAAAATCATAAAATCTTGATTTCTAATTTACGTGAAGTCCTCAAAGTAGCAGCAACGGCAGATGATGAAGGAACCATTGATATGGCAGGTGGATTTTTGAAAGGTTTAGAGAAAAAATCATGGATGCTTGATGCTTGGTCAAATAGAAAACTCCAACCGATTATGTCGTAAGTAGAAAGTGGTTAATAATAAGGTGGGTGAAAGTCACCTTATTATTAGCCAATTAAAAAATATTTTTAAATTTTTAAAAGAGCAGCTTTATGAAATTAAATAATTATATCAACCTTACTGAAGCCATCAAAGCATTTCAAGAAAGAGGTTTCAATCGCTCTTTTGGATTTGAAAATGGTAGTCTTAAATGTTATCAAACAGGAAAAGTTTACCAAGCTGATGAACTACAAATAGTGGAGTATCACCGCTTCAAAAATGATAATAGACATCCTCATGATTGTGTGATTTTCGCAATAGAAAGTATGGATGGTGAAAAAGGTTACACTTCTTCTTCAGAAAAAAATGTTTCGAATTTTCGACTTCTTGAATTTATGGATAATGTAAAAATTCAACCTCGAAATTTAACCGTTAAATCTCTTAAACGAAAAGCTCAATACTAATATTAAATAACTTTATATTTTATTTTTAATAGACATCAACCAATGAAAAATTATACTTTCAGCATTCAAAAATTAGCCTACTTTCTAATCGTCATATGTTTGCTAACTTATATTCTTTTTGTTGGGAAAAATATATTAGCCCCCTTTGTATTTGCAATGATTTTCGCTTTTATGATGAAACCTATTTGTCAAAAAATCGAGAATTTTATACCATCTAGAATCATTTCTATTCTATTTACTTTCGTTGTCGTACTGACTCCTTTAGTTGCAGTAATCATATTTTTCTCTTTACAGTTTATTGATGTTTTTCAAAATATGGAATCCATAACAGAAAAATTACAAAATGGAATGTCCAATCTTTTTAGTTCAATTACAACTCAACTAGGAATTACAGAAAAAAAAGGTGAGGTAATCATTAGTGAAGGTGCATCTTCGATTATCCAAGCTCCACTTTCTTATGTAGGAGCTACATTAAGTTTGTCTTCTAATCTATTGATTAATTTTTTACTAACATTCATTTATACTTTTTTGTTATTGCTTTATCGTACTTCATTAAAGCAGTTTTACCTAATACAATTTGGTGAAAGAATTAAGGATGGTGCAGAAGAGGTATTAAATAGAATACAAGGTGTTATTCAAAAATATCTTTATGGACTTGGTTTGGTTATAATTATTTTAGGAATATTGAATAGTATCGGATTGACGATTATTGGAATTGAGTATGCTATCTTTTGGGGTTTCTTAGCTGCTTTTTTAGCAATCATTCCGTATGTGGGAACTGCTCTTGGAGGTTTACTTCCTTTCTTGTTTGCTTTTGCTACAACTGATAATTATTGGCAACCACTTTCTGTAATAGCATTGTTTGGTATGGTACAAGTTATTGAAGGAAATCTCATTACTCCAAAGGTAGTTGGCTCTTCTATCAAAATTAACCCTTTAGCCGCGATTCTTGCTTTGTTGATTGGAGGAGGTCTTTGGGGTACAGCCGGATTAATATTATCGTTACCGATTTTAGCAATTATACGAATTATTTTTTCACAAGTGGATTTTCTCAAACCCGTAGCAGTATTGTTAGGAGATGAGATATATGAAAAAGATGATGTTTTTGAAGAAAAATTTGACAAAGAAAAATTTCGAATTTTCAGCTTTTTTAAGAAGCAGAATGTGCCAAAGTAATCATTCCATTTTTACAATTTTTTTGGTGGTTGCTATCCAAAATGGACTGATTAATAAAGTAAGTGAAATTACAATTATCGTTAGTTGATATGTGAAGTCAGAAATAATTTGAGAGGAAAGAGCACTTGCAACCAGAACAAAACTCAACTCGCCCACTTGTGCTAACAATGCTCCTCCGTAAATACTAGTTTTCCATTCTCTCCCAAAATAATGAAGCACCAATGTGTTGATTAAATGATTACTCAAATAAACTGCAATAATCACCAAGCCAACAATTTCCCAATTTTCAATTAAGAAACTCAAGTCAATCAGCATTCCAATCGAAACAAAAAATAAGGCAACAAACATCACTCGCAAAGCGTGAAGACTGTCATGAAACCACTCTGTAGAACATGCAGCATGAATAACCATGCCTCCAACAAATGCACCCAATGCTGCGGATAATCCAAAGAATGCAGTAGTTATCGCACATCCAAAACATACCACCAAAGCTACAAAGACTTGCAACTCTTGGTCGTGTTCAATTTGTTGACTGAAAGGAATTTGAAATTCTTTTTTTCTCCAAATCCAAATGATTGTTCCAATAATTAAAAATCCTCCTATGACTTGAAGTAGGCTTTCCTCGGCACTTGGAGTATTTCCACCCAAATAATTAGTCGTAATTAGCATAGGGACAATTAGAATATCTTGCATCAAAAGTACACTCAAAACATTTTTTCCAATTGGTAATTTTATCTCGCCACTATCTTGTAATAATTTTATAATTACTGCCGAGCTACTGAGACTGATAACAAAGCCTAGTGTAATGATTCTATTCATTTGCCAATCCAAAAACCAACCAATAATTCCTGCAAGTGCAACACTTCCGAGAATTTGAAAAAATGTTCCAATGATTGCCACCTTCCAATTTTTCAATAAGTCAGGTAGGCTGATTTCCATTCCTATAAAAAATAAAAGAAGAATTAATCCAATGTCCCCCATTACGGTAATGAGTTCTTTATCTGTGATGATTTGAAAACCATAATCTCCTAACAATACTCCTGCAATAATATAAGCGATGATATACGGTTGTTTAAAATAGCGGAGAATCACCCCTAAAATAATGATGATTATTCCAAGGATGACAAAGCCGTAAAGACTTGGATTGACAGCTGCTAATAGCATTTATTTTGGTTTTCGATTTTGATAATAAGGTTGTTTATTGAAGTTGACCTTTTGCCCATCTCAATTTCCATTTTAGTTTTTGAAACTCGCTTTGCAATTTATTAAGTTTCATCTGAGCAGCTATTAATTTTTGTTCACGACTATTGAGTAAGAATATTGAACTTTCACCTATTCTAAATTTTTCAGATTCAGCATTAAGCAAAGTTTCATAATTGACTACCATACTTTTGAGCGTGTTGATTTGTTCATCAGTTGTTTCTAGTTGCTGAAAGATAGCATTAATTTTATTAGAAATTTTTAATTGTTTTTCTCCTAATTTATACTGATTTTCAAGTTGTTCAATTCTCACCAACTCCAGTCCACCTCTTTCTTTCCGTAACAAAAGAGGGTAGGATAGTTGTAATCCCCATTTGTAATTTTCTGTAAATACATTGTTAATTACCGATGCCTCAGACTCATCATTTGTCCAATCAAATCCATTTCCCAAAAAATTATAATTAAATCTTAAATTGGGTTTGAACTGTTCTCGTTTTAATCTTTCTTTGATATCGAGTTGTTGTTGCTTGATTAATATGTTCTGTAATTCAGGGTGTGAGTCTGTTATTTTTTTTAAAAAATCAGAAGAGGGTTTTTCTTCTAAATAATTCCAATCAGCGTTTAAATTTTCTGGACGTAAGTTTTCAGAAACTTCTAATGGAGTCAAATTTTCAAACCATAAAAAATTAGATAATTCCAAAGTTGCATTCCTGAAATCAACTGTTGCTTGAACAAGTTGTAGCTCTCGGTTTTGAATTTGAATTAGTGATTCCAAAGTATCAATAGCAGGCTTGTCTCCTTGTTCAAAACTAGCTTTAATCAGTTTAAAACGATCTTGAGCTAAGTCCAAAGCATTTTGATAAACCTGTAGAATTTGATTTTGATAAGCCCACTTCCAGTAAGTTTCTATTGCTTTTAATAACAATTCATTTACAATTACTCTTCTTGCTGCATCATTTCCATCTTGTAATAATCTAGCTTGTTGCACTTGCGCCCTCCTTCTATCAAAAACAAGTCCCTGTAAAAGTGGAACTTCTACACCAATTATAGCTTGACCATTTTTAGGAAGTTTTCCTTTAGGATTTAAAAATTCTCCATTGGACCAGAGATAGGCCATCTTGACATCGACCCCCCACCATGTTGGAATTTTTAAACCTGCTTCTCCTATTCGGAAATAATTTTTTTGGTCAAATGATTTATCTTCATATTCTCCAAACCACTTCGGGTCGAATATTCCACGAGCTTCCAACAAACTAGCATCTGCCTTATTTTGCAAAAGTCCAGCTTGCTGCATTACAGGATGATACGCACGTACCCAAGTCAAATATTTTTCTAAAGAAAAAATTTGAGTCGTATCGATATTTTGCCCTAAAAGAGGGACAGAAAAGAAAAGAAAAAATATTATTCTTATCACGTTTTTATATTCAAAGTTGATTATAAAAAATAAAAATTACTTCGCCACAGATTTTACAGGTGGTTTAAATTTGGATTCATTTTTCTTAATATCATTTTCATAAAAATCAGGTGGGAAACCATTGAGTTGTCTCCAGACTTCATACCAGACTGGAACATCTTTTAACAATGCTATACCCTGTACACCTGCACCCACACGAAGTAAATCAGGGAAGGGCAGATCAGGTTGATTTGATTTTATCATGATTCGATACATACTATTATCGTTTGGAATATTGTCAATTGCCACGACTTCACCACTATAAGTTCCAAAAGAAAAATCAGACCATCCAGAGATGATAAAGGCTTGCCAACCATCAAAAACTAATCGTACTTCTTGCCCCGTATTCATCAATGGCAAATCCATAGGGCGGACATACATTTCTACTGCTAAGTCTCGTTCATAAGGAACAATTGTTACCACTTTATCTCCTTCCTTAATAATTTCACCAATTCCTGATTTTATAGTTTTGGTAATATACCCTGACTGAGGAGCAATGATATAATACATGCTATTTCTTTGGCTATAATTAGCATACTGATTTTGTAATTTATTTAAATTTCCTTCTGCCTCAAATTGAGCGGAGCGAGTCGAAAACTTATCCGATTGAGCTTTTGCAATTTTATTGTTATACTCATTATCAATAGTCTCTAATGCTATCTGTGCAATACTCAAATCGTTACCACTCTCTTGTAATTTATTTTGCGTAGTCACCAATTTTGCATTGGTGGATTGCATTTTTAATCGTTTGTTTTCGAGGTCACTCAATGACTTAATTCCCTTTTGGTACAAGGTATCTGTACGACGATATTGGAACTCCGCAATCTCTGCATCAATCTCTGCTTGCTTTAGCGCAGCCTGTTGGCTTTGCTGTTTAAATTCAGCTTGTTGAATTTTATTTTGTAACTGTTTTTTCTTGAATCCCAATTCTAGGCGTAGCGCAGATATTTGATTATCCAATGCGTTTGCTTTTTGTTCGTAACTATTCATCGAGCCTTGTTTGGCTGCAATTTGGTTGGATGCTCTTTCTAATAGTTGTGGGTCAAAATATTCTGCTTTGACCTCAGAGAGGAAAACAATCGTATCTCCTTTTTGTACCAAATCACCTTCTCTTACATACCACTTTTCAATTCTTCCTGCAATAGCAGAGTTGACATCTTGAGGCCGTTGCTCAGGTAAAAGTGTGGTGACCTTTCCCTTCATTTGAATATTTTGAGTCCATGGTAAAAAGAAAGAAATCAAAATCATGATGAGCAAGACAACTAACCAAATCGAAAACATTCGATTGGCTCTCAGTAAATTATTTTTCTGAAAACTTTTAAGCTGACTGGTATTGACTTTATCTAAAATTGAATTATTCGAAATATTCAACATTGTATTTTTCTTTTTTTTTAAGCGAGCTTGAAAATCTCTTTAACTAAAGGCTTTGTTTTTATTTTTTCAAAAGGAGCATTATCAATGATTTCACCACCTTGAAGAATAATAACTCGATCACATTGTTGTGCAAATGAAGGATTATTTGAAATTCCAATTAAGGTCCAATGCTTTTCATCTGCTGTCAAATAATTAATGACGAGTTGTTTTTCTTTACGCTCTAAGCGGGGCATAAAATTATCTAGTAATAAAATCTCGGGTTGAAAAATTAATGTTCGAGCTAAAATAATTTTCGTTCTTACACTTCGTGGAACATTGAGACCATTAGCTAATAATTCTGTTTGATAGCCATTAGGAAGATGATTGATATAACTATGTAAACCAATTTCTTTGGCTGTTCTGATAATGATTTGAAATGGGATTTTATCGTTGCCAAGGTTAATGTTTTCAATAATACTTGAATTGAAAATTTCATCTTGACTACTTAAAGTTCCTATTTCTTTTCTCAAACTGTTAAGGTTCATTCGCTTCAGAGGGATGCTGTTAAATGATATCATCCCTTCATAACTAGTGTATAATCCTCCTAATAATTTCGTTAAAGTTGATTTCCCTGAACCATTAAATCCAGCAATACAAATTTTTTCACCAGGTTCAATTTTCAGCGTAATATCTTTTAATGTAGGACGATTGGAATCTTGATATTGAAAAGAGACATCGTCCAGTGCGATTTCGATACCACGTTGACCCGTTTCAAGTTTTTGTAGTTTGATACCATCTGATTGCTCTAAAGGTAAGTCTGTTACATAACCTATTTTTTCTAAACCAGTCAAGACATCATAAATATTGTCCATACTCAAAATGAGTTTTTCTGCGGAGTTCATAATTAAGATTACAATAATCTCTGCCGCAACAAATTGACCAATACTAATTTGGTTTCTAATAACTAGAATACTACCTAAAAGTAATAAGGTCGCAGTAATGAGGGTTTTGAAAAACACTACACTTCCGTACTGAACTAAGAGTATTTTGAAATGACTTTTTCGTGCATCAAGGTAACTTGATACCAATTCATCAGTTCTACGAATAGGTAAATTGGAAACTCCTGAAAGTTTAAAAATATTCATAGCACGCCCCAACTCTTCTAACCAATGCGCTACTTGATACTTATATTTACTTTCTTTGAGACTTGTCTTTAATCCTTTTTTTCCTGTAAATCTGAAAATGATAATCAAAAGTAAAAGCAAAATTAAACCAAAGAAAATAAAGAACGGATGGTATAGGGACAATAGAATTAATCCAAAAACGATTTGTAAAATAGCTGTTGAAAAGTCAATTAGAATTTTTGGAATACCTTTTTGAATTGTAATGGTATCGAAAAAACGATTCACTAATTCAGGTGGATAAATACCTGTAATGGCTTCCAGTTTTAATCGAGGAACTCGCCATGCAAATTCAAATGCGGAACGGGTAAAAATTCTTCTTTGAAGGGTCTCGGTTACGGTCAATTGCATAATCGTTAGAAATCCATTGAATGCAATTCCTGCAGTAATAATCCCGATGAGTAGATAAAGGGAGGAGGAAACTTCACCACCAACCATTAAGTTGATAATTGCTTGAATACCCAATGGTAATGATAAAGTGATGATTCCAGCAAAGATAGCATACAAGTAAATGTAGCTAATATCTTTACGATCAAGCTCTAAAAGTTTAAAAAATCGTTGTGTCGATTTCATTTGTAATTCGATTGTTATAAGTTGTATTGTAAATAAGCCTCTTTAAATGAGACTGAATATTAATCTAATCTTTTATTGATAAATGGAATTAATGAATAAATTATAAGTCCTAGTGAGCCAGCAACAATGCATACTGATCCCATCAAATAAAGTTTTATTTCCCAAAAGGTACTATCTATGTTTAGGTAGATTAGTTCGAAAATAATCCCGATAACAAGGAGTAACAAAGATATAAATGTTTGCTTCTTCATGATACTTTAAGTTTTTATGTGAAAAATTACTTTATGTTGAGTTATTATTATTTTTTAATTGTTTTTTCTTGTATTCTCCAAGGGTTTCGGCTCTTTTATTCAAGGCAGGAACTACGATACTTCGAATCATTCTAAGTACACCCAATACCATAAATACAGCTCCTAACATCAAAAAATTTATTCCAAATAATTCAAAGTCTGTAGCAAAATGTATGCACTCAAAAATAAATCCTAGTGCAATCAGTACAATTGAAATTAACATTCCTTGTTTCATGTTTTTTATTTTAATTTTTATAAAAGTGATTCTTTTTCAATATCCTCTAACGTTTTTCCATGAGGTTGTGCATTTAAGTTTTTATCTACATTGACAAACACAATTTTTTCGATAGAGATGATTGTTTTTTTAGTAAAAAGATTTCTGACTTTACAACGGAATGTAATTGATGTTCTGCCGATAGAAATAAACTCTAGACCGATTTCAATTACATCTGCCTGACTTGCAGAGCTTACAAAATTAATTTCAGACATAAACTTAGTGACCACTCTAGGATTACCTAATTTTGTCATTGCATAAATTCCTGCTTCTTCATCTATCCACTTTAATAACTGCCCTCCAAAGAGGGTGTTGTTAGCATTGAGGTCACCTGGTTTAATTAATTTTCTTGTGAAAAAATTCATTTATCTTTTTGTTTTGTGGGCTTATTTTTAGCTAAGTATCGATTGATAGCTTGTATTGATTTCTTAAAAACCTCTCCTAAATTTTCTGATTTACTTTGTAATATGACATCATGTCCTGGAATTCCTAATCGGATATTAGCAATAAATGTTTTAGGCGATTGTCCTTCCGAGTTAAAAAATATTTCGGCATAAATCAGATGTTGAAATTTCTCTTTTATGGAGTATAATTTCCACTTCGTAAAACGTAAATATTTATTGGGCAATGCTGCATTATTTCTGATGGTAATTCTCATAAAAAAGGTTTTTAAAAAATGGGCGAGCTAACCTAGCATAGTAACTCGCCCATGTGTATTAACAATCGAAATTTCTGAAAAACGTTTTTTTTAGTTTTGTAACTTTACCTTTCGCTTGGTAGAGGTAGGTTTAATGCCCATCTCTGATTCCATTATCATTGGTAAATCTCCATCTGTAATAATTACTTTTGCATTAGGGGACTTTGCTAATTCTTGAAATGCTTCGATAGATTTGAATTGTAAAATCTTAGCATCTAGTCCTTCTGCAATTATCAATTGTGCATCTCTTATTCCTGCGGCTTCGATACGTTTTTGTTCTGCTTCACGTTGAGCCTGCTGCAAAACGAATTCCATTTGTTGAGCTTGTTGTTCCGCCTCTAATTTTGCTTCAATAGCATTCGCTAAACTTCGTGGTAATTGAATGCTTTTTAATAATACCGCTTCTACTTCAATTCCTTTTCCATCCATCAAAGTCATCATTTGTTCTCTGATTGCTTTCTCAATTGTAGATCGTTCTCCTGTGTGCATGTCCTTTGCATAGAATCTTGATGTTACGTCAGCAACTGCAGATCTAAAGACTGGTAAGATAACATTTCTTTCATAGTCTGTTCCAATATTTCGTAATAGTTCAGGTGCTTTTTTTCCATCGATATTATAAAGTATAGATACTTGACTTACGATGGTTAATCCCTCTTTGGATGGAATGTTTAAGTCCACTTCAAGATTTTCAGTTTGAGTAGAAATTCTTACTATTCTTGATGCGAAGGGATTGTACACTTTTAATCCTTTGGTGTATGGAGTATCAGAATATTTTCCGAATGTTCTTTTAACTCCAACCTCTCCTTCTCTGATTGTAGCACAACTTGCTAAAACTGTAATTGTTAAAAAGAAGAATAATGATTTTAAAAAAAATTGAATATTCATTGTGTATTGATTTAAAAATTTAAAAAATTAGGTTACTATTTTATTAGGCAATACTTGCCTAGTTTGATTTCATCCAATAATGATCTCAATTATGTTTTGTGTGAAAAATATTTTGGAAAATTCGGAGCTTATCTTCCGAATCAATTTGAATAGCTTTTATTTGTCTTTATGCTGCCACATCTTCATACATTTTTCTGATTTTATTTTTTAAAATTCTTCTAGCATGGTGTATTCTACTCTTGACAGTTCCAATTGGAATATTACCTAATGCTCTTTGAATTTCTTCATATTGGTAGCCTTCGTACGTCATCAAAAAAGGAATCCGATAAGTTTCATCTAGGCTATCAATGATTTTAGTGATTTCTTGAATATTGATATTCATTTCACCTGTATTTGGAATTGTTTTTTCAGAAGTATTTAGATAAAAATTATCTGCTGTATTATCCTGCATCTCATTTCTTCGTTTGTGTTTTCGATATTGATTGATATATGAATTCTTCATAATGGTTGCTAGCCATGCCTTAAAATTAGTGTGTGGAGTAAATTTATTTTGATGTCTTAGAGCACTTAATGCCGTGTCTTGATACAAGTCATCTGCCTTACTTTTATTTTTAGTTAGTTTCATGGCAAAGTTGTTTAAGTATTTGCTATGTTTCTCAAACTCTTGAATAAATTGGAAATTTCTCATGTCAAATAATTTAGTATTGGTTTCTTAGTTGAAGCTAATTTTACTCTTGTTTTTGCTGACTTAACGTATGGCAAAAACATATTGTTCAGCAATTTATAAAAAAAATTAAAGTTTAACAATTTTATCTGATAGTTATACTATTATTTTTAATAGTTGTAGAACAAATAGGTAGTTGATGCGTTGTAGCGATAAATTCAATCAAGATCAATTAATTAAAATAACTTTTTAAAAGACAAGACATGAGATACCTAATTATTCCAGTTTTTATTTTTTTATTGAGTACTTTGAGTCTAGGTCAGACTCGAAAAATGAATAATGCTGAGTTGGGAAGAACCTACACAGTAGAAACTCAGATTAGAACTGTACAACCTTTACTACAAAAAGCAGAGCAACAATTTAGAACCTTTGACTATGATGGCACCTTTCTTACTTTAGAAAATGCCATAGCACAAAATCCCAATTCTCCTGAGGCACTTTTACTTCGAGCTAGGTTTAGAAAAATGGTAGGAATGCAAACTGAAGCAGAAGCCGACCTTCGACTAGCTAATCGAATTAATCCCTTGGCGGCTAACTTATATGGCTACTACGGCAATAGTGGATTAGCAAAAATTTTAGCTATCGAGCCGGAGGCTGCGGTCAAAGGATTAAGTACTTTTCAGAAACTTAACTATTATTACCAAGCTTTAGATAAAAAAATAATAGAGGAGGATTCTCAAATGTTAGAGTATGAAAAACTAGGAAATGTAGTAGAATCTGTTGAGTCGGGAAAATTATCAAAAGCACTTGAAGACGTTAATTTTATTTTAGAAAATTTTCCTAAATCTGCACTCGCATATGATTTAAAAGGAGTCATCTTAAAGAAACAAGGAAAATTTGAAGATGCAATTGATGCTTTCTCCAAGGCAGTAGCTATTGAGCCTGACTTTGCGATTGCTTGGTATAATTTAGGACAAATGGAACGTTCACTTTTTCATTTCGATAAAGCCAAAACTTACCTTGACAAAGCAATTCAATTGCAAGGCGATTTAACTAAGGCTTATTTTGAAAGAGCAATGTTATATAAGCAAATAGGAGAAAATGAGAAAGCATTGGACGATTATAATACTATAGTAGGTATGAGAGGAAATACTTATATGGAGGCATTTCTCAATCGTGGTTTAACGAAAAAAATACTTGGCGATTATGGAGGAGCATTAGCTGATTTGAACAAAGCTATTGATGAATTCCCTTACAATGCAGAATTAAGGAAGAATAGAGGTAACCTTCATTTATTATTTGGATTAAATCGGAAAGCAATAGACGATTACACCCATGCAATTAAGTTAAATGAGGGATTTGCAGAAGCATATTATAATCGAGCTTTAGCATTCTTTTTACTTTATGATAAGATTTCAGGTTGTGCGGATTTGGACAGAAGTGCCAATTTGGGATATGAGTTAGCGAATGAAGCTAAAGTATATTTCTGTAATGAGAATTAGTCTTTAAATTAGCATCCCAAATTTTTAGTCAAAAATTTGGGATGCTGATTTTTTCGTAAATAGTAATTATTTAGCATTGGCTGTATACGAGTCAAGGTTTGACTTCTCAAGTCAAGCCTTGACTTACAAGAACATCAATATTGGGTATTGAGAACGGTTCGTAGTCTCAATACCTTATACTCATAATCTTATATCAAATTATTCGCAACTTGAATTAATCTATTTTTCTTTAACAGAATATCCATCTGTAGAAAAGGCAAAACTCTGATTGTTTCCATTCTCCCCAATCATAATGGCTTGAATTAATGGTTTTATTTTCTCTTTTGTAGCACTTAATTCAACTATGAAATTTGCAC
>CAKZSH010000055.1 GCA_937918905.1 uncultured Saprospiraceae bacterium | reverse complement strand
GCTGGATTGGATGCAACAGGAGTTCTTTACTATCAGTTAGAGACTGCTACAGAAACTGCTACTAAGAAGATGATTATTGTTGACTAATCTTCGGATAAGTTAATCAAGATTATCTTTTCAAATAGATAAGTTTTTAAAAGAGGCGCCCTTCGCAATTGCGAAGGGCGTTTTCTTTTTTATGAATACGATAGGAAAAGTTTGGTTTAGCGATTTTGTAATTCCTACTCCCTTAAAAGATTTCTTTTATCAATACCTATCTTTGTTAAAAATGTAATATGAAAATCAACCTTTTTAGGGTAGGAATAAATCAAGTATTTTATCTAATTTTGAACTCTACTCTTAGAACAAATACTTAATCCTTTCTATAGAGTTTTTATAAACACAAACCCATTACCGCAAAGTTTTAATTTAGATTATTTTCATAATCTATGATTATCACAAGTTTCAATTAAAAATATTTCCCCCTTTGACTTTTGGTTGATATCCAATAGTTTGCTTTGTTGCACCTATCTTCCCCTCATTGATAGCGTATAAGCGAATCTATCAAGTCAATTCTTTTTTTATACCAATGATTAATTCTTTAACAAATAGTAACAACTGTTACTTTTTTGTCTGGACTATCTATGTACATATTTTATGTAGTAGTACTTCTGGGTATTTCTGATTTGTATTATAAAGACCTCATGAAGATTATCAAAATTTAAAAAACAAATGACGGAACTTATTTATTTCAAAACCTCTGTAAAGAATCGTGCTTGCCTGATATTAAAAAGACGAGGTAAAATAATTCCACTTGATAATTTTTAATACCATTCCAATAATTTTAAAAAGTAGTTAAGACCAAGACGTCAAACAACTACTTCATTCATTATATAATTATTAATTAATTTTTTTTCACTTTTTAAAACTTTATATCTCATGAAAAAAACAATTTTAACAGCAATGTTATTTTTTGGTTTCCTCGTGCTTGGTATGCAAAATGTGAATGCACAATATGTCTCTTCTGAAGATGCTGAAATTCTTCTTCAAGCAGAGGTGCAATCCATTTACAATAATACTGCATACACGAATAACCAGACTAAAGATGCCGCTTGGATCCAAATGGACGACAAGGTAACGCTATACACATTTGTAGCGGAACAACTTGCCAATGGAGCTACGGTGGAATCTGCAGTTCAACAAGGTGTAGTTCGCCAAAATTTCCTAAAGAGTAACTCTGGGCAATGGGCAGCTGTATCGGCAGGAAAGAATCATACTCCAACTCCACTAGAGCAGGAGATTAATGATTTATTAGAACAATAATTTTTAAATAATCGCATGATTAAAAATTTTTTAACTAAACAGAATTAATATCTCATGAAAAAAATGAACTATAAAATTCTTGGGTTTATGCTAAGTATGGCTATGCTACTTTTTTCAGGTCAAATTATAGCACAAACTTATTCTGGGGCTGGAAACCCACAATCCATTCCTGTAACAGGGACTGGTGGATTTCCTTGCGTTGGAGGACCTTCTACCTCTGTAGCAAATGTTCCTTTAGCTGGTACCGTTGGTACTGACTATATTATTTCAAATGTCACTATTGATTTGACTCATACTTGGGACTCAGATTTAGAAATTGATTTAATTTCTCCTTCTGGAACAGTTTGGGATCTTTCATCTGACAATGGTGGAGCTGGAGATAACTATACAAATACTGTATTCGAAGATGGAAATCCTTCTATCACAACTGGGACTGCTCCTTTTACAGGTAGCTTCCAAGCTGAGCAAGGGCCATTGAATACTGGATTTGCTGGAGAAGCTGTAAATGGTAATTGGACATTAAGTATCTGTGATGATGCAGGTGGTGATGTTGGAAATTTACTTTCTTTTTCTATTACTTTTGAGCTTCCTTGTCAATTAACTGCACCTGCAGCAATTACAGTTTCTGCTGATGCTAATTGTGAAGGTCAAGTTACTGGATTGATAGCAACAGGTTCTGTTAATTGTACTGATCCTATCACTAATGATTTTAATGGTGGTGGTGCTGATGCAAGTGGAACTTACCCATTAGGTACAACTACTGTAACTTTTACATCAGGAATTGCAACTGCAACTGTTGATGTAACTGTAGTTGATAATACTGCTCCAACATTAACTTGCCCAGGAGACATGACTATTAACTTAGATCCAGGTGCTTGTGATCAAGTAGTAAGTTATGCTATTGATGCTTCAGATAACTGTGCATTGGCTCCAGGAGCTCCTGTATCATTTACATTAAATAATGATATTTCTGCTGGTTCTATTTCTAACTCAGTAGGATGTCCAGGTGGTGGATACCAAACTTTGGTTGTACATGATTATCCTGCATTAGGTGTTACGGATGATTTAATACTTTCAGGTATTGATTTTGGTATTTTCAATATTTTTGGAACAGTTAACTTAACTGCTAATGTATATAGTATTGCTTCTGCTCCTGCAGGTGCATTTAACTATGCTGATTTGACTTTACTTGCTACAGGTACTGAGTCATTTGGTGCTCAGGGTGCTGGTATTGGAACTATTCCATTAACAGGAACTATTCCTGCTGGAACTGTTGTAGTTATTGAGTTGATTGCTCCAAATGGTACTTTTACTAATGGATTTGTTCCAGGTTATAATGCTGCTGGTGTTGCTGCAGGTGGAAATACTTGGTTAGCTTCTAACTTCTGTGGAGTTCCTAATCCTACTCCTGTAGGAAATATTTTAGGTGGATTTACTGATCAATTTGTTGTTTCATTAAATGCTAATCTTCCTGCTGTACCAACTTTGGTTTCAGGTTTAGCTAGCGGATCTGCTTTCCCAATTGGAACGACTACTACAACTTATACAATCGATGATGCTACTGGAAATACTGCTACTTGTTCTTTCTCAGTAACAGTTAATGAATTCCAAGTTCAGTCTAATGCAATTACTTGTAACAGTTTAGTTCATATTTCTTTGGATGAAAACTGTCAAGGAGTTGTTGGTGCTGACCAAATTTTGGAAGGTAACGATTACGGATGTTATGACAACTACTCAGTTACTTTTGCTGATTCAGGTCAACCTTTAATTTTAGGTCCTGGAAATATCGGACAAACTATCGAAGTAATGGTAACTAATCCAAATGGTAACCCATGTTGGGGATATATCTTAGTTGAGGATAAATTAATTCCAGACTTAGTATGTTCTGATGTTACTGTAGGATGTAATGATGCTACTGAGCCAGGTGCTTCTGCAACTGCAACACTTGATTATGATTTCCCTACTTTGGCTTCAACAGATAATGCTACAGTTACAGAAACTGTTGACATTAGTGCTGGTGATGAAGTATTAGACTTAGATGTTACTATTGCAACTACGCATACTTGGATTGGAGATGTTAGTGTTAGTATTACTTCTCCTTCAGGAACTACTGTTCAATTATTTGAGCAACCTGGTGTTCCTGCAACTGCTTTTGGATGTAACAATACTACTGATTTGGCTTTTTCTTTTGATGATGCTGCTGCTCAAACTGCTGCTGATTTTGAAGGTGCTTGTCCTCCTGCTGGGGCTTACCAACCAATTGATGCTTTAGCAGCATTCAATGGTGAAGATCCTGCTGGTACTTGGACTGTTGAAGTTACTGATGCTGTTGGTGGAGATGGTGGAGATTTTGATGTAACATTAAATCTTAAAGCAACTAATGCAGTAACTGTTGATTTCCCTGTTCCTGCTTCTGCTACAGTAATTCCTTCTGGAGCAAATACTTATACTGTAATTGGATTTGATCCTTGTGGTCCTGCAACATTAGTTTACTCTGATTCAGAGGCTGGTGAAGCATGTGCTGGAGATTTAGCAGTTACTCGTTCTTGGACTATTACTGATGGTTATGGAAATACAAGTAGCTGTACTCAGACTATTTCAATTACTCCTACTACTCTTGCTGACATTGAGGCTGATTTACCAGGAGATATTACTTTGGAATGTGGAGATGCACTTCCTGCACCTCTTACTGATTTAGGATGTGATAATATTGGAGTTTCTTTAGATGGAGATCCAATTATCATTGATGTTTGTGATGGTAGCTTTAAAATGTTAAGAAAATATGTTATCGTTGACTGGTGTACTAATGAAACATTAGAGCACACTCAATTGATCAAAGTATTGGATACACAAGGGCCAGCATTGACTTGTCCTGCTGATGCAACTATTAGTACTACTGTAAATAGCTGTACTGGAAATATTGCTTTAACTAACCCAACTTTTACTGATTGTGGTGGTGGAGTAACTTTCTCAGCTTCTGCTTCTGCTGGAACTATCTCTGGTGGATTATTAACTGGATTACCAGTTGGAACTCATACTATTACTTACACAGGAACTGATGCTTGTGGTAACGAAAGTACTTGTGAGCAAAAAATTACTGTTGAAGATAATGTTGCTCCTATTGCAATTTGCGATGAGCACACTATTGTTTCTTTAGGATCTGACGGAACTGCTTCAATTGGAGCACATACTTTTGATGATGGAAGTCTTGATAACTGTGGAATCGTTGAATATTCTGCAAGAAGAATGGATAACGCTAGTTGTCCAGGATTCGATGCTACTGCATTCGGTTCAGATGTACCTTTCTACTGTTGTGATTTAGGATCAACTGTAATGGTTGAGTTCCGAGTAGTTGATGCTGCTGGAAACTCTAACACTTGTATGGTAGAAGTTGACGTTCAGGATAAATTAAATCCTGTTATCGTTTGTAAGCCAGATGTAGATTTAGATTGTGATGCTGCTGTTCTTGCTGATATTACAATAGGACAACCATTGCCTGCTTCTGCAGTTGCAATTACAGGTGAGCCAGCTGCTACTGATAACTGTTCAGTAACAGTTACTTCAAATGTAATTTCAAATACAATCAACGATTGTGGATTTGGAGAGATTACAATTGCATGGTCTGCTACTGATGGTCAAGGTAACTTTGATGGATGTTTCCAAAAAATCATTGTTTCTGATAACAATGTATTTAATGGAAATAGTATCGTATGGCCTTTAGATTATGACGTAAATACTTGCGGATTAGGATTAGAGCCTGGTGATTTACCTTCTCCTTATAACCATCCTACTTATACTAATGAGTCTTGCAGTAATATTGCAATGACACATGATGATACTGTACTTGATTTTGGAGCATCTGATGCGTGTTTGAAAATTTTACGTAAGTGGATAATCATTGACTTGTGTCAAGCTGCTAATAACCCAGACCCAACTCAACCTGGTCCTGGAGTATGGCACTATACTCAGGTAATTAAAGTATTAAACTCTAATGATCCTGGTATTACTGCTGTAAGTTTACCTGCTACTATTGAAAATTACGATCCTAGCTGTGGAGCTGCATTTGCTGCATTCTCTATTACTGCTGATGATGATTGTACTGCTCAATCTGATTTAGAGGTAACATGGGCATTCAATACTGGACTTACTGGTTCAGGATTCTCTGCTTCTGGAGCATTTAACAACGGTTCTTACTCATTGACTTATACAGTTTCTGACCAATGTGGAAACACTTCTACATTGACTCATAACTTTACTGTATTCGATGCTAAGAAACCTACACCAGTTTGTATCTTCGGAATCGCTTCAACTGTAATGCCATCTGCTGGTGCTGTTACGATTTGGGCTTCTGATTTCGAAAGTGGATCAAGCTACGATAACTGTACTGATTACAATAACTTAATCTTCTCTTTCTCTCCAGTTGTACCTGGTCAGACTATCGAAGATAACATTACTATTGCATGTGCTGATATTCCAGCTGACGGATTAGTACCAGTTACTCTTTATGTAACAGATGCTAACGGAAATTATGATTTCTGTACTACATTTATCAATGTTCAAGATCCTAACGGAGTATGTCCTGGACCTACTTCTTTGATCTCTGGTACAATTGAAAATGAAGTTCAAGAAGTTATTGAAGAAGTAACTGTAAACTTGACTGACGGAAACGGGCCATTAGTAACTCCAGTTGTAACTGGTGTTGATGGTACTTATTCTTTCAGCATGAACTACGGAGACTACGACGTAACTCCTCAGAAAGATATCAACTACTTAAATGGTGTAACTACTTATGACTTAGTATTAATTAGCAAGCACATTTTAGGACTTGAATTATTAGATTCTCCTTACAAAGTGATCGCTGCTGATGCTAACGGTTCTACAACTGTTACAACTTTAGATATCGTTAAATTGAGAGCATTGATTCTTCATATTGATGCTGAATTAGCTAACAATACTTCTTGGAGATTTGTTGATGCTAACTACGTATTCAATAACCCTAACAACCCACTTGCGGAAAACTTCCCTGAGTTTGTTGACTTGGATGGAAATAGCTCTGCTCCTGTTAACTTTACTGCGATCAAAATCGGAGATGTTAACGGAACAGCTTCACCAAACAGCTTGTTAGGAACTGAGACTCGTACTATGGATGGTAAATTGGCTCTTCAAGCAAAAGCTACTGCTGTTGCTCAAGGAGAAACATTTACTGTTGATTTTACAGCTAAAGATTTCAACAATATAGCAGGTTACCAATTCACTTTAGGATTTGATAACAGCGTTGTTGAATTTGTAGATGTAACTTCTAGCTTAGAAGGTTTAACTGCTGATAACTTCGGATTGACTAAAACTGGAGAAGGTGTGATTACTACTTCTTGGAACAGTAACAAAGGTGTTGATGTAGAAAATAACGAGGTATTATTCTCTGTTACTTTCGTAGCTAACGCTGATGTGAACACTCAAGATGTAATCAATATCAACTCACGTTATACTACTTCTGAAGCATATAACGGTAGTAACTTGTTCGACGTTGTATTAGAATTCAACGGAACAGAAACTGCTAATGGTTTCGAATTGTACCAAAATACTCCAAACCCATTCAAAGCAGAAACTATGATTGGTTTCAACTTGCCAGAAGCTGGTGAGGTTACTTTGAAAGTATTTGATGTATCAGGTAGAATTTTAAGATTGATGGAAATTGATGCTGCTAAAGGTTACAACTCTGTAGATTTACAGAGAGCTGGATTGGATGCAACAGGAGTTCTTTACTATCAATTAGAGACTGCTACAGAAACTGCTACTAAGAAGATGATTATTGTTGACTAATCTTCGGATGGATCAATAAAAAAATCTTTTTATACTGATAAGTTTTAAAAAGAGGCGCCCGTTGCGATTGCAACGGGCGTTTTCTTTTTTAGCGCAATCGTATTTTTTTACCTATTCAGCATTGGGTATACACGAGTCAAGGTTTGACTTTTCAAGTCAAGCCTTGACTTACAAAAACATCAAGTATAAGTCAAAGCCTGACTTGAAAAGTCAGCCCTTGACTCGTGTACAGCCAATCTTCGACTTTTAAAAATGAAAGATGACAAATGGTTTAATGCAAAAGTAAAAGGAAGTAGTATGAATAATCATTGGGCGTGGTATCATGTTAAGGAACATCAAGCGAATTATATGGGGCAAATCCGATTGATTATCAAGAGAATGGACTAAGTCAATCAAAATCATCCCGAAGTTTCGGGATGATTTTGATTTTTCTAAGTTTTTTGAAAAAAAATGAAACGCGTGTAGCGAATTGAGATGAACTCTGGTTTAAGGGATAAAAATCGAAATGTATAAAAAAACATTTTTTAATGAAAATGATGTTTGTGCGCAAAACGGAAATTTTCAAAATATTTAAATCAATTACGAAAATGAAAAAATTAGGAATTTTTGCCTTACTCTTAATGTTAGTCTTTGCATCTTGCCGAAAAGATATTAATAATTTTGACCCAAATACGTCAACTCCAGATCCAACTATTGAAAATTACAATCCACCACAAAGTTTAATTTCAGGAAATAGTAGTTATATTTTCTTTTGGTGGGAAAACTATTTGTCATTATACTACTACGTCAAACTTCTCAGCTACTTTCACGACTTGCTCAACGGTTACTGATGTTGAAGTTGTAGCAGTAGATTTAGTTACTTTAGAGCAAAGTAATACCTCTAAAGGTATAATTTGAAGAAGGGAAAAAGGGAAGACGGATTTATGATTTTAGAAGTGTGTCGAAAAACGGTGAGCCTCTCAAAATTATTCGTCAAACTTCTCAAATCGTAAATCCATCTTCCCTTTTTCCCTTTTTCCCTTTTTCCCTTTTTCCCTTTTTCAAAAGAAATCCAAGTATTTCGATTTTCCTCAGTTTAATAAAAAAATCCGAGCCATTAATTTGACTCGGATTTTCTATTTTTAAAAATATGTTGTTGTTAGAACTAAGCGGAAAAGGAGGTTCCACAACCACAAGTATCTTTTGCATTAGGATTATTGAAAGTAAAACCACGGTTGTCCAATCCATTCAACCAATCGATTTCAATTCCCAATAAATATATCGCATGAGATTTTTCCATCAATACTTTCATTCCATTGATTTCAAAAACATCATCTTTATCATTTTGAGCATCAAATCCTAAAATATATGAAAATCCAGAGCAGCCACCACCTTTAACACCTACCCGAACTCCATGATCTTTATTTAAGCCTTGTTCCTCCATGATTCGTTTCAATTGCTTTACCGCTCCATCGGTTAAAGTAATTGGTTGAGTCAATGTTTCTTTAATATCACTCATATCATTTATTATTTAAATTATTCTTTTCACAAAAATAAGGATTTCTACATTAAAATAGTTCAATTTCTATTGGGTAAATAAAAACGCTTTAATTCTTTAAAAGGTTGTGTCTTCCAGGCGATTTTTCATTAAGAGAGTGGTTTATGATTAGTGACTGGTGATTAGTTGTCGAGTTATGAATAACTAATCACCAGTTACAAGTCATGAATTACCACTTTCTTACCGTCAAAACAAACCATTCAGAAAAACCTTCGTACGTTTTGTAATACTCAATTAAGGGAGTATTTTTGCGAAAATTTAAAGAACCCACAATAATTTATATGGAAGTTTTCCTAGAAATATTAAAATTTACTATTCCTGCATTATCAGTTGTATTTGTTGTTTACTTGATGTTGCGACAATATTTTGAAAGCGAGCATCAAAGGCAAATGCTGGAGATTCGATCCAAACAAAAAAATACAACCTTACCTATTCGATTAGGTGCGTATGAACGGCTCTCCATGTTTTGCGAAAGAATTAGTATTCCAGCATTAATATTAAGGGTGAGAGCAGATGGTACGAATGCAGCTCAGTTAAGAATGGCGCTTTTGATTGCAATCCAACAAGAGTATGAACATAATATTACGCAGCAAGTTTATGTTTCTGAAAACTTATGGAAGATCATTCAGATTTCACGTGAAGATGTAGAGAGTACCGTTAATCATGTATATCAAACGATTGATCCTGATGTGGATTCTAAACAATATGCGTCTGCGCTTTTTGATTTCTTAAAAGATAAACCTGTGCTTCCTATTCATAAAGCACAAGAAGCAATAAAAAAAGAGGCAGGTTTATATTTATAAGACTTACTTCAAAAATAAAAAAGCGAGGTTACATCAAATAGATATAATCTCGCTTTTTTATTTTTCAATACTTTAGAGACTAGGAAATAAATAATCTACCCACCTGACGGCTTCTTTTTCTCTTTGAGGAATTGAAAAAAATAACCTTGTCATCTAGGTAGCTTATTTAATTCCTAGTCCCTAATTTTGTAAAAAGATACAAAAACAAAGTTTATCGATTTTGTTTTTCGAACCACTAACCAATAGTGCTTCTCCCATTTTCCCATATTATATATAAAACAGACCGTTGCCTTGTCGTTGCAACCCATTAAATAAAATACATATAAGAAACAGAAAAAAACTCCTAGTTTGCACTCAACAGTTGAGATGATAACAGAAAACTTCCCTTA
The DNA here is from genome assembly GCA_937918905.1 of uncultured Saprospiraceae bacterium. Lineage (GTDB taxonomy): Bacteria > Bacteroidota > Bacteroidia > Chitinophagales > Saprospiraceae > CAJQQY01. The sequence goes on along the minus strand of CAKZSH010000055.1, from coordinate 5,784 downwards.
TAAAAAATAACCAGTTCTAGGTTATATTTATTGAATTTTAAAAATGTAAATGTATTACTATAAAAATTAAATATAAAAATGAGTGACTTACATATTTTAAATTATTTAATTTAAATTTTTGTAACAAAAGACATAATTAAATTTTTCTTATTTAAGATTTATTACATACATTTGCTGCCCCATAAAGACAACTCTTACAGAAAAAATAATACAAAAAATAAGTACCCAAAAAAGTTAAACCAAAGGGTTTGTCATTACCTTGGATATATTTATTGAGGAAAAATGAATATTAAAAAAAAATATTTTTTGAAAATGTATTGTTAGTTTTTTCTTTCTGAATATTTTTTTTTCCTTTGTAATCCCGCGCAATTAATGACTCATAAGGGAGTAGAACTAATGAGAAAACTATGGGATAACTATTTGGCGGAAATTAAAAAAATGTTTCACAACATTTTCCTTTCACTCTGCTATTTACTACTGATACTACTATTTTAAATGAGATTCTACACATCACAACTGATTACTTTTTATTAATCAGGCTATGAGCCTATTATTTTTGACTGAAGAATGGTAAAAGATTGTATTTCAGTATGGGACAATTGTCTCCGTACAATTCGAAAAAACGTTAATAACCAAAGTTTTAAAACATGGTTTGAACCAATTAAAGCAGTAGCTTTAGAAAATGACTCGTTAACGATTCAGGTTCCCAATAAGTTTTTCTACGAGTGGTTGGAAGAGCATTTCGTTTCGCTCTTAAAAATGACTATCCGGCAAGAGCTCGGAGAGAAGGGAAGATTAGAATATCAAATATTGATGGCTAATCAACAAAATAATAACTCTCGACCTCACCAAGGTAGTAATGAAACTACAGGACCTGGTTCTGTAGATACAGGTAATATCAAAAATCCATTTGTTATTCCTGGAATTAAGAAGATGAAAATCGATCCTCAGCTCAATCCGACTTATTTGTTTGAGAATTTTATTGAAGGTGATTGTAATCGACTAGCACGATCTGCTGGTATTGCAATTGCAAAAAGGCCGGGAGAAACGGCCTTTAACCCCTTAGTAATATTTGGGGATGTGGGTTTAGGAAAAACGCACCTAGCTCAAGCTATTGGTAACGAGGTACAAAAGAAGATACCAGGAAAGACCATTCTATATGTTCCTTCTGATAAGTTTACCAATCAAATTATTCAATCCATTAAGAATAATGCGGTGAATGATTTTGTTAACTTCTATCATATGGTAGATGTATTGATTGTTGATGACATCCAATTTTTGGAAAACAAAAAGAAGACTCAAGAAATCTTTTTCCACATTTTCAACCAATTGCACCAAAATGGAAAACAAATCATTTTAACCTCTGACCGTCCACCTAAAGATTTGGATGGAATGGAAGACCGTTTGATTTCTAGATTTAAGTGGGGACTTTCTGCTGATTTGCAGGCACCTGACTTAGAGACTCGGATGGCTATTTTGGAAGCTAAGATGAGCGAAGAGGGCGTTGACATTCCTCAAGACGTAACGGAGTTTATTTGTTATAATATAAAAAATAACATCCGTGAGTTGGAAGGTGTTTTGATTTCTTTAGTGGCACAATCTTCTTTGAATAGAAGAGAGATTGATGTTGAGTTGGCAAAGGAAGTGATTAAAAACTTCGTTTCTCAAATGTCTAAAGAAATAACAGTTGATTTTATTCAAAACCTTGTGGCAGATCATTTTGATGTACCTGTAGGAAAATTGGCTGGAAAAACTCGAAAACGTTCAATTGTAATTGCTCGTCAATTGAGTATGTATTTAGCCAAAAACTTAACGAACAAATCACTCAAAGCCATTGGAGAAAATTTTGGTGGAAGAGATCACAGTACGGTTATTTATTCATGTAAAGCTGTTCAAGATTTATTGGATACTGACATGATTTTCAAAGATACAGTTGCTGATCTTGAGAAAAAGATTCGCTTAAGTTTGAATGAAAAATAGGCACACGCACTAAAGGAAACACACTAATAAATTAAAGGTGAAATAATCGAAAGGTTATTTCACCTTTTCTAATTTTATAGACAAGGTGGATTTTTTATTATTCGAATGTTTTTGCTATTTTTAAAGCACTATGAAAAAACAAAATGACGACTCTCCACACCAACCTCATACTAAATTCTTTGAGGCGGTATTCTCGAATATGACTGTAGCTAAAGATTTGATTGAGCAATTCTTACCTCCTAAGTTAGTGAGTAAATTACACACGAATCAATTAAGAATAGAAAAAGGTAGTTATCTGACGAAGGAGCTTCAACGGCTCTATTCAGATGTTGTCTATGAATGTCCTTACGGGAAAGGTAAAAAGAAGATTAAGCTGCAATTTTTGATGGAACATAAAAGTATTCCCGAACCATTTCCATATGCTCAATTTTTATCGTATGAAACTAGAATTTGGAACAAACAAAAAGAAGAGAAGAAACCTTTGACTCCTATTATTCCAATCCTATTTTATCATGGAGAGAAAAAATGGAAACATCGTAAATTTGAAGAAATGTTTGATGGCATTGATGATGAAATAAGACCATTCTTACCATCGTTTGAGTATTATTTGATTGATTTAGCTAATTTTTCAGATCAAGAAATATTGAATCTGAGGTTTAGTTTTTTGATAAATACATTGCTAACTTTTAAGCATTATCGAGATAAAAATTATATTTTTGAAAACATTGAATTGGTTTTTTCCTTAACTTTGAAAAAACATGAATGGAACTTGTACGATATTCAGTTTCGTTATATTACTTGGAATAATGAATTTTCAGAAGCAGAACAGAAAGAAATAGTTCATAAAGTTCAGGAACCTATAAAAAATACAATTATGAGTACATACGAAGCATTAATCCAAAAAGGACTTCAGCAAGGAGAGGATAAAAAAACAAAAGAGCATGTTTTAAAGATGCATGCATTGGGGATTAGTCTAGAAACCATTATTCAAATCACTAGCCTTTCTAAAGCAGAGGTGAAAAAGATAATTGCTAAAAAACATTCATAAACTACAAGAACTCCAGTTTTGGAGCGACTAGTGTAGAATATTTTTTTCAAAAATATAAAAAATTAAACCCTACTCAAACGAATAAGGAATCTGAATTTCGATACGCTGGCCCGATTCCAACGACTAAGGAGGAGACGATTTTACTCCGTGTGGATTCTATTGAAGCAGCTGCAAAATCTTTGAAAAATTATGATGAACATGTCATCAATGATCTAGTGGATAAAATCATAAATCGTAAATTCGTGTTCCCTTCTTCAAATTACGTTATTCGACTTTTATTTAAACAAACTCTTCCTCCCATATTTACTACAGATAGGACACTCCATCGGATCATGCCCTCTAGCTGGACAGTACTCTCGACCAAAGAAAATGATTTGTAAATGTAATTTATTCCAAGACTCTTTGGGAAATAATCTTTTTAAATCCGCTTCCGTTTTCACCACATTTTTTCCAGTAGTTAAAGCCCACCGATAGGCTAATCGATGAATGTGCGTATCCACAGGAAAGGCAGGAAATCCAAATGCTTGAGACATCACAACTGAAGCAGTTTTATGTCCCACACCGGGCAAGGCTTCTAAGTCCTCAAAGGTCTGCGGAACGATGCCATTATGCTTATCCAAGATGATGTGAGATAACTCAGAAATCGCTTTTGATTTTCTAGGAGAAAGTCCACAAGGTCGAATAATGGCCTTAATATCATCCACTTCCAATTTTATCATTTTCTTTGGAGTATTGGCTTTTTTAAATAAATGTGGCGTGACTTGATTCACTCTTTTGTCGGTACATTGAGCAGATAACAAAACTGCTACAAGTAAGGTGTAAGGATCTTGATGATCTAGCGGGATAGGAGTTTCTGGATAAAGATCATCTAATATTTTTGCGATTTCGGTTGCTTTTTCTTTTTTTGTCATAGTTGTTTTGTTGAGGATTTAAAGGGACTCTTTTAAAAAAGACATCACATCCATATTGTTTTCAAAATCATTCAAATCTACTACATTTGCTGTTCCAAATTTTTTATTTTTAAAACCTGTAAATATCTTGTTGGAAATGATGTTTTGAATTTTAGGTTGTTTGGTTTGGAGTAATTTTTCTAAATGTAGTTCATCATTGTAGACCTCATAATGTATCGTTGCAATTCTCGATTGCAATGCTTCATCTTCAACCATCATGATACAACCATTCGCTTTATAATCTATACTATTCAAAATAAACAAGGTATAATTATAATCGAAATTATTTTTGTATTTGTTGTTTAAAACAATCTGATTGTACTCATGGGTAGCTTCTAATAATGGAACAAAATCGTATTCAGGTGGTAAGTAAATTTTGGAAACACTTCGACTACTCAACCCAAAATAATAAAAAATATCTTTCCCTAAATTGGATAAATCCTCTTTCGATTCATTGCCATCTAAAACAGCAACGCCATGTTTGTTATCGCGAATCAGGTTTGGGAATTTTGAAAAATAAGTTTTATAAGTTTTCACAGAATCTCGATTGCCACTTGCAATGATCGCATCGAATTTTGGCATCCGTTCTACAAATTCAAAGTAATCACTAATTTCTGGAAAGCCTTCCGTCATTATTTTTACCAACTGTGGTATTAAATATTTATCATCCTCCGATAATTTTATTTTAGCATAATGCCCACTTAAAAACACACAAAGCAAATCATGAAATCCCACCATTGGAATATTGCCTTTCATGATGATACCGACAGTCTTAGGAGTCACTTCATCAGGTAGTTGATATTGCTTTGCCCATGCTTCTAACTTTTCTTTTTGTAAAAAATTAGAAACTATATTTTCAAGCGCAAGATTGGTATTGTCAAGTGTGAACCAACTGTTTTTATGTTTGCTAAACTCTTGAATACCAAGGAGTTGTTCATCTTTTAACTCGATTTGTTTACCTAGGTAAACTAATGCTTTGATACGACCATGGAGCCCCTTGCCCCCTAAAGGGGAGAGCGTTTTTTTTGTATCGGTAGAGTTGTTTTTCATTTAAAAATATTTTAATCAAAATCATTTTTAGTTTTGATTTTGATTGACATTTTGATTTTGATTTTTCAACTGATTATAAATCATCGCTTGATTATGAATTTGAATTTGAGCTTTGATCTGTTTTTCTAACAATACTTTTTCAAATTCATTTTCATCTAAAATATCGTTTTTCAAAAGTACATCTTTTTTATAATTATACAACCCAACGGCATTTTCGCCATCGAAAGAAAAAAATAAACTATCATTTAATATTTGATGAAATCCACCTGCATACATGGAAGCATATCTAGGACTCAAGGTATCGAATGCACTTTTGCCGAAGGCGGTATATGGTTCATCAAAATTTAGATAATCCAGGATCGTTGGAAGCACATCCGTTTGTTGTACGATTTTTGAAAATTTACCTTTTAGATTAGAGTTGGGTTTGAAGAAAAGTAAAGGGATTTGATATTTTCCAACATTGGTTTTATATTTTTTGATAGCAGATTTTCCAATGTGGTCGGCTGTGATGATAAATAAAGTATTATCATACCAATCCATTTTTTGCGCAGTTTTAAAAAACTCTTGCAATGCATAATCCGTATACCGAATGGCTTGAAGAATTGGTTTTTCGTCTTCGTATTTTTTCTTAAAAAAATCCTCAACGTAGTAAGGATGATGAGAAGTTAAAGAAAAAAGTAACGCCGTAAATGGTTTGTTATATTTATCAACTTCCTGCAAGGTGAATTGAAAAAATGGAACATCCCAAATGCCCCA
>CAKZSH010000054.1 GCA_937918905.1 uncultured Saprospiraceae bacterium | reverse complement strand
TATCGGTAGAAAGAAAATAAGTTAATTTTTAGTTTTCGAGTTCCAGAGGAACGGTATATAAAAACCATCGGGTAGAGTACTCAATAACCAGTAACTTAACAACTATTTGAACAAACCACATCAATTCATTTAGAACCCAATTATTTAATAACCAAATGTCATCAAGGAAGAATTACAAATTATTTATATTTGCAAAAAATAGACTTATAAAAATCAAATAATAATGATATTAGCAATTACCATAACAAAACTGTTTCTTATCGTAGGAGGCCTAGGAATTTTAGCTACGGGACTTACTTACGGTGTTTTTAATGAACGTAAGAATCTGGCGGTCAGTTACTTACAAAATTTTAGTGGAGCATTTTTCATTTTTTCAGGAGTTGTAAAAGCAATGGATCCGCTAGGAACTGCCTATAAAATGGTCGATTATTTTACGGAATTCTATGATGTTTTTTCCAATACTTGGATGTCATTTATTGCACCTCTATTTCCATTACTTTCAGATTATTCAGTTGGATTTTCGGTTTTTATGATTGTTCTAGAAATTGTTTTAGGACTGATGTTGATTATTGGTTCCAATAACCGATTGTCGAGTTGGTTGTTTTTTGGGATGGTGGCGTTCTTTACTTTTTTGACAGGATTTACTTCTTTGACAGGGTACGTACCTGAAGGTGTTAACTTTTTTAGCTTTAGCGAATGGGGAGAATTTAATAAGAATAACATGAAAGTTACGGACTGTGGATGCTTTGGTGATTTCCTGAAATTAGAACCTTTTACCTCTTTCCGAAAAGATTTATTTCTTTTGATTCCTGCATTTGTTTTTCTTTTTAGATCAAAAGATATGCATACTATTTTTACTCCTAAAGTGAGAACAGGGATGGTCGTTGGTTCGACGGTGTTATTGACTTTGTATTGTTTTAGCAATTACGTTTGGGATATTCCAAGTGTGGATTTCCGACCATTTGCAGAAGAAGTAAATGTGAGAGAAAAGAAAGCTTTGGAAGAAAAATCTATGTCGGAAGCTCCTGTCAATTATGTGTACACTAATATTGAAAATGGAGAAGTTACTAAGTTGAGCATGGAAGAGTATATGAAGCAATATAAAAACTTTCCAAAGGATAAATTTAAAATGGAGCAAGTGCAAGAGGAACCTGAAATTGCACGGACTAAAATTTCTGAATTTGCAGTTGAGGATTTTAATGGAAATGAAATATCAGAGGAACTTTTAGGAGAAAAAGGGTATAGCTTAATGTATGTTTGTTATACTTTGGGATATACTGATGGTGAAAAAACAGTAATGGTAGGTGATACTTCTTGGCTTGTGGATACTGTTGGAACCCCTGGAACTGCTGACTTTCAGTTAACTAAAAAGGTAGATGAAATTACGCAACGAGAAGAAAAAGTAAAAGATTATATTTTTAAAACAGATTATAAAAATCTTTTTACAGACATCGTTAACCCATTTGCAGAAGCGGCTCAAAAAACTGGAGTTAGAGTTTATGCTATTGCTGGAAAAGCAGGGGAGGAGACGATAAAAGATTTTGCGGAAGAAATAAAAGCGACTTATCCTATCTATATGGCTGATGATATTTTATTAAAAACTATTGTTCGTTCCAATCCCGGAATTGTATTGTTAAAAGATGGTAAAATTTTAAAGAAATGGCATTATAAGAAGTTGCCAAGTTTCGATGAAGTTAAGGCTGAGTTTATAAAATAAGGTTGTGATTGGTGATTCGTTATTCGTAACTGGTGATTCATTCCGAATACTTTAAAAAAATGGATTTAACAGTTTTCGATACGAATCACGAATCACCAATCACCAATTTATTTTCTACAAAATCCAAAATCACCTTCCATTCCTCTTTTCCAAATGCCCTCCAATGTTCATCTTTTCTAAACCAAGTCATTTGCCTTTTTGCGTATCTTCTTGAGTTACGTTTGACTAATTCGACAGCTTCTTCTAATGTTATTTTTTTATCGAAGAAATCCATAAACTCTTGATAACCAACAGTTTGTAAAGCGTTTTTTTCTTTAAAAGGAATCAGTTGTTCTACTTCTTCCAAAAGCCCTGCTTTCATCATCACATCCACTCTTTGATTAATTCTATCATAAAGTGCTTCACGATCCATGGTCAAATTGATATAGATAGGCGTGAAATTACGAGGTGGTTTTTTTTGATTTAGAAAAGAAGAGAATGGCTTTCCTGTTTCTTTTATAACATTTAATGCACGTAGAAGACGAACTGGATTTTTTTTGTCTACTTTTTCAAAATAAACGGGGTCGGTGAGTTGAAGTGTATTTTGCAAACCTTCAATTCCTTCATTTTCGTAAAGCTCTTGAACTTCTTTTTTAGTGGTTGAGGAAATGTTGGGAAATTGATCTAAACCTTCGCACAATGCTCTTATATACAATCCTGAGCCACCCACCATGATGACTTTATCTTTTTCCAAAAACAATTTTTCTAACAAAGCTAATGCGTCTCGTTCAAAGTCACCAACACTATAATCGTCTTCAATACTCAAGTGTCCAATAAAATGATGTGGAGCGGCGGCAAGTTCTGTCGCATCAGGTTTTGCAGTTCCGATATTCATTTCTTTATAAAATTGGCGGCTGTCGCAGGAGATAATTTCTGTATCGAAATGTTGGGCAAGGCGAATTCCTAAGGCAGTTTTGCCTGTAGCAGTTGCTCCTCCGATAACGATAAGAAATTTTTGATTAGACATGTGGCAAATATATAAATGAAAGGTGAGATTTGAAGTAGGAAAGAAGAAATAGTAGTTTTCATTTTTAATTTTCCATTCCTATGCTATAATTTCCTATTCGTGCTAAAACTACAAAAACCGTTGAGTAAGATACCCAACGGTTTTGTAAAAATATATTTTTAAGAAAGAAGATTTTAGAATGTAGGACACCCTCGTGAACTACGTTTTCTTTTCTTAAATCTCTTCTTTTTAAAACGTAATCTTTTACGTTTCGTTTTTACTTTCTTTCTCGAACCAGATCCTTTAAAGTACTTTTCAGATACTTGTTTTCTGGCCTTGGGTAATGCAGCAACTTCTCTTGCTGGTTTAGTTGCTTCTTTAACAACTACTTTTTTAGGAGTTTTTTTAGCAACTTCAGGTTTAGCCGCTTTGGGCTCTTTTTCGGTCTTGATCATGATGACTTCCCCTAGTCCGATAGAGTTAATATCAAACTGTGAATTCAGAATATCAATGTCACTAGCACTATCCTCTTTGACAACAACAGTAGTCTCAGAATGGTCGCTATCGACGTAAGATTTCTTGACTTGTGAAAATCCGAATTGGAGGGATAGGCATGTGAAGATCACTAATGAAATTAGATACTTCATGGGATAAATATTTTGTTAGTTTAAAAATGCTTGTTCCGCTGTTTTGAAAATTGATATGTTCTCTTTTACAACGAAGTATTTGATAAATATGTTCGGTAAACAATTTACAAAAAATATGAAAGAAATTTCTATTCTGAATGTAAATTATTCCTTATTGTGACACCCTAAACGTTGAATGGTCACCAAAAATTATAAATTAATTTTTTATTAGAAAATGAAGAAAATAGATGTGTGGTGTAAAATTGTATTTATAAGTATCTATTAATCTGTCGTTTGTGAATATTTAAAAAAATAATGTATTAGTTTTTTGAGCTTGTTAATTAATCTTTAAAGTTAATAGTTAGAGTTTTTAGTTGTGTTTAGAAGGTTTTTCTTCAAAATGTGTGATATAATAGTTTTTTTTAATTCTTAAGTTTTTTAACATACAACAACAAAATTTAGTTCAATTCTGACCTTAAAATGGATTCTCTTTTTTGGTTCTAAATGAATTAACTATTTGAGCAAACCACATAAATTTACCTTAAACCTCTTTTTTTCATAAACTAGAATATGAATAAAATAAAAAAACGGTTATCTCGAAAATTCGAGATAACCGTTTCATAAAGAGCAACCCTACGTGAATTTCTTACTCTTCTACTTTTACTATGTTGTAAACCAATGTTCTATGTCCATTGAAGTTGATGTAAGCAAAGTAAACTCCTGCAGCATAGCCACTAAGATCAAGTTGCTTACTATTAGCACCTGCTTCTATAATGACTGTTTTTACAATCTGTCCTCCTTGGCTTACAATCTCGATTTGTGCATCCTGCTCAAATGGTGTTACTACTCTTAATGTAGTACTTCTTACCACAGGGTTAGGATAAACAATTACATCTGGAAGATCGTTGCCAGAGATTACTACTGTTTCTACTTGAGAATATTCGTAGTCACCATCGTAATCAACCTGCTTCAATCGGTAGTAATTAGCTCCGTAGAAAGGATCCAAATCGTCAAGTGAATAGGTGTTCACTACGTTAGATGTACCATTTCCTTCAACAACTCCGATTGCTTCGAAGTCTCTTCCATCAGCTGAACGCTCTACGATGAAATGTTTGTTATCTTCCTCACTTGCAGTAGCCCATTTCAACACCACTTCGTTGTTGTTTACTAATTGAGCTTCGAAGCTAATTAGCGCAACTGGTAATATTGTATTATAGTGGAACCCTGCATCTATTGTTTGATTATCATCACCTGCATTCAGAGTAAATAAATTACTAGCTCCAGTTGCTGGATCAATATCACTATCGTTAGCATCATCAGCATCCAAATTAGCATCTTTAACAGTAGCAACAAATGTTGCATCATTAGAAGTAACAGTAATGATGTATGAGCCAGGTACTACCTCGTCAAACAAGTAGTTTCCATTTATATCAGAAGTGGTAGTTTCTAAAACTGTATTTCCAAAGATGTCAGTTCCTGACAATTCAACAGTTGCACCTTCAAAAGGAAGGTCATCTGCATCTTGAATTCCATTCTCATTTACATCTTCAAAAATGTAATTTCCAACTTTTGCAAGCTCAATAAATCCTGCATCAATAGTTTCAATATTATCGTCAGAGTTCAACGTTACGATTTGACTCATTGCAGCTCCTGAACCATCATTCATTGCAACAGCATCACTATCAACAGTTTCATTTCCTCCGTTATTATCAAAAGTAAGGATGAAAGAGTCGGTTCCATCAGTATAAGCATCTGGGAACACCACTTTGTAATCTCCTGCAATCAATCCTGTGAATTCATAAAATCCACCGTTAGTCGTGGTAGTTTGAGATACTACACTTCCAGCACCATCTACCAAGATTACAGTTACTCCATCTAATCCATAATCATCTCCATCTTGAATTCCATTTTGGTTAACATCAACGAAAACATAGTTTCCTAAAGATGCATCTCCTGAAATATAACCAGCATCAATTTTCAAATTAGAATCTCCAGATGTCAAAGTTACTACTGGGCTTAAAGCATCAGAAGTACCAGGAACAGGTATTGCATCAGAGTCTTTATTATCATTATTGATTTGATCTGGTGAAGTAATTGAAATTACGTCTCCATTACTAGCAGTAGATACTTGTGGGAATTTTACTTGGTATGATCCAGGTGCAATTCCTGTAAAAAGGTATAATCCATCTTGATCAGTTATAGTAGAAGCTACCATGTCTCCGTTATCATCTAATAACATTACTGTAACTCCTTCGATTCCTGATTCATTGTTATCTTGAACTCCATCTTTATCTGCATCTAGCCATACATAATTACCGATAGTTACTGGGAAGAATATTCCAGCATCTACATCATTAATATCATCTCCATCATTAACAGTAATTAATGACGTGATTGCATTGCTTGTACTAGTTACTGGTTGTGCATCAGAGTCTAAAGTATCGTCACCACCTTGGTCAGCAGTAGTAAATCCTGCTGTTACTCCATTTTGAGTTGGTGCAGTAAATTGTACTTGGTAATCACCAGGCTCTTCAATTACGAATTCATATTGACCTCCATTTGAAGTTGTAGTTGTAGCAACTAGATCTCCATTAGCATCAAGTAATGTTACAGTCACACCATCAACACCAGGCTCTCCAGCTTCTTGGATACCATTTGCATTCAAATCTTCGAATACGTAATCTCCAAGTGTAGCAGGGAAGAAAAATCCAGCATCAACATCATTTTCATCATTACCTGAAATGATTGTAATTACTTGAGTAATTGCATCATCAGTTCCAGATACTGCTATTGCATCAGAATCTAAAGTATCGTCACCACCTTGATCAGCATCTGATAAGATTGCCGTTAATCCGCCTACTGTAGGTGCTGTGAATTTAACTTGATAATCACCTGGAATTAAATTGCTGAATTCGTAGAATCCACCGTTAGCAGTTGTTGTGGAAGCTACCATAGTTCCATTAACATCAATTAACATCACAGTTACTCCATCAATTCCTGACTCATCTCCATCTTGAATACCGTCTTGGTCATTATCTTGGAAAACATAATCTCCAATTGAAGCTGGGATATAATATCCTGCATCTCCTGAAAGATTGTCATTACCTGATTCTAATGTAATAATATCAGTCATAGCAAGACCAGCACCATCATTCATTGGTACTGCATCACTATCTGAAGTATCATCTCCTCCTTGATTTGGTAACGTTAAGACATAGTCTATAGCACCAATTTCTACAGTTTCGGTAAATTTCAATTTGTAATCACCAGGAGCTAATCCATCAAATTCATACAATCCTCCATTTGCTGTAGTTGTTTGAGTAATCATATTACCATCAGCATCTAATAACATCACTATGATTCCATCAATACCTGGTTCATTTGGATCTTGGATACCATTTCCGTTTAGATCTTCAAATACTTTATCTCCTAATTTAACAGGTTCAAAGTATCCTGCATCTAATGAATCATTGTTATCTCCTGATCCAAGTGTTACGATTTGAGTCATCGCATCAGTTCCTGTAGTCATTGGTACTGCATCACTATCTACTTGATCGTCACCTCCTGCGTTAGGAGTAGTTAAATCGTAATCTGTACCATTTACTGTAGGAGCAGTTGGGAAAACCACTTTATAATCTCCTGGAGCAAGATTAGTGAAACTGTAAGTTCCTCCATTTGAAGTTGTAGTAGCATCAATTTGAGCTCCATTACCATCAAAAAGAATAACTGTTACACCATCAATACCTGGCTCACCATTATCTTGAATACCATTTCCATTTTCATCTTCGAAAACTAAGTTTCCGATAGTTGCTGGGAAATAGAAACCTGCATCAACATCATTGATATTATCTCCAACTCCTACTGTAATAATAGATGTCATCGCATCATCACTTCCATTCATTGGCATTGCATCAGAATCTGAAGTATCATCTCCTCCTTGATTTGGAGCAGTTACCACAGCTGTTAAACCATCTTGTGAAGGTGCAGTAAATTTGATTTTATAATCACCTACTGGTAAATTAGGGAATTCGTAAAATCCACCATTTGCCGTTGTAGTAGATGTAATCATATTTCCATTAGCATCTAACAGCATTACTGTGACTCCATCAATACCTATTTCATTAGGATCTTGAATTCCATCTCCATCTAAATCTTCGAAAACATAATCTCCAATACTTGCAGGTGCAATATATCCAGCATCTAAGTTGTCAACAGTTTCACCGTTTTGAACTGATACTACTTGAGTCATTGCATTTCCTGAACCATCATTCATTGGTACAGCATCAGAATCTAGGTTATCGTCATTCCCTTGGTTAGGATCAGTTAATTCATAATTGACACCTCCAGTTACATTTGTAACAGGGAATTTTACTTTATAATCTCCAGGAGGTAAGTCAGGGAAAACATAGGCTCCAGCATCGTTAGTAGTAGTTTGATCAATCATGTTACCATCAGCATCTAATAACATCACTACCACTCCTTCTAATAAAGGTTCGTTAGGATCTTGGATGCCATCTTCATCTGTATCTTCCCACGCTACCCCTGCAAGTGCAGAACCAACATAATATCCAGCATCAATATCTGTAATTTCGTCTCCAGCATTTACTGTAAATACATCCGTCATTGCATCAGTTGTTCCAGTCATTGGAACAGGATCACTATCTACATCGTCATTGTTTCCTTCATTAGGTAACGTTAAGAAATAATTTAAATCAGCCGCTGTTCCAGTTGAAGGAAATTTAACTTTATAATCACCTGGTTCAACATCTAAAAACTCATATTTACCATCTTGATCTGTAGTTGTAGTTGCAACCATATTACCATCAGCATCTAATAACATTACTGTTATTCCTGGTAATCCGAACTCATTGTTATCTTGGATACCATTACCATTAACATCGTTGAAAACAAAATCTCCAACAGTTCCATTACAAGACTCAATGGTAATAGTTGTTGTTGCAGTACATACCACCTCTTCGTAGTAATTATTATTGTTACCTTGGAAATCACCATATACAGTAAGGTAAAAATCTCCAAATGTATGATATAGTAAACTTACTGAACAAGACGTATGGATAGAAGTATTATGTTGACCATTTACTAACCATTGCCATTCAACAGCTTGACCTCCACTTACATTATTACCTGCATGAAAGCAAACTACTTCACCAGTTTGAACGTTTGTTAATTCTCCGATTTGTACACTATAATCTTTATTATAAACTGCAATTGTTGCATTGTTTGGTCCATTATAAACCGCACAAATATCTTTTACTTTTCCAGAACAAATTTCTCCTCCATTTCCAGTTTCAACAAGGTTTAATTTTGTTACTTGGTAAGTAAAAGAATAAGTACCTGGTTGAGAGTTAGAATAACAGAATGTACCATCAGCATTAAATGTCAGATCTCCAGAAGAAGGTCCGCTAGTTAATGAATAAGGATCTGTTCCAAGTCCTGTCAAATCATCATTTGTTGCTACAGTATTACATACTTGTTCGTTTTTGCAAGTGGTAAAACTTTCGCCTTGTAATCCAATAGATGGATTTGGTGGGCATTCAACGATAGTAATTTGAATATTAATTTCATCGCACAAATCTCCTGCAAGCCCGTCTTGAGAGTATAATCTACCTGTAATAGTATGAGTTCCTACGCCAGGGTTCCAAGTTACACCGTTAGATATAGCAGGGAAATTATAGGGTTCAACATTTTCAGTTCGATTAACACCATCAACAGTAAATTTGAATGATTGGTGAGAACCACTAACAGAAGCTTCTAAATAGTTATTAGTAGGTAAATTACAACTTTGGTAAGTTCCACCATTTTGAAGTGTAACTGATTCAGTACCATTTGTTAAAATGATTGAGTTAATATTTCCAGTACAAGTTTGAGCACCTGAACAAGGAAGCTCCATAATTGCCCATTTATATGCATCTGCAGGAAGATCATTCCAAAGACCCGAGCTTAAAATTTCTGTATAATCTTCTCCCGTTCCATAATTATTAGGCTCTCCTGTATTCCAATTTGTATATGTAACTGGGTCACCATTTTCCCATACAAAATTTCCTTCACTTGCTACGTCATTTAACCCAATCCATGCAGATCCTCCACCTAAGGCATTTGCAATGAATGAATTTTCAGCTGCACTATTGATTGATGGTAAATGACCACCTCTTGATTCTACAAAGGCTTTAGCTTCAGTATATATTACATCACCATCTGGTTTCTTATAATAAAATGAGTTATCAAAGGTACCAATGTACATCATGCCATCAATTTGAGGAGCATTATTACAATCTGTTGATACAGGAGTTCCTGCGCAAGTACATCCATCTCCTTGAATAATATCATTTTCAGTATTGTTGTTATTATCATTACATGAAGTACCAGGAGTGGTAGGTAAGTTTGGATCGTTCGGTCTACAATCATCAACATCACATAAACCATCTCCATCAGAATCTACTCCAGCACTAGTATTGATTTGTAAATTAACATCAGCAACACAAACGTGGTGACCACTATTTTTAAAATTTAAATCTAATTGGTTGCTTCCACCATAATTCCAAGGTAATGAATTAGGGTCGATTGTATATGTAATAACATTGTTAGGAGAACATGTATTTAGGGCACATGCTACCTCTATTGGATCAAATTTACCAATCTCATATCCATTTATCATAATTGGATAATCGTAATCTATTTGGCTTACATAGCTACTATTGGTATTTTCATTTAAATCACATGCAGAAACATTTAAGGTTACTTTTATGGAATTAATTTTTTCTGAACTATTTCCAATAGGATCGTTGAAGTTTACAATGTCTGTATAACCACTAGCATCTGTAGTTGAGGCAAAATCATCATTACAAATAACTGTGTAAATTTGAGTTGTCCAAACATCAAGAGGAACATTATAACTTGAAGTTGTTCCACAATCATTTGTATTTGTACAATCTACAATATTAAATTGAATACTAACCTGATCACATGCATCACCAGTAGAACCATCTTGAGAATAAAGAGTACCTGTAATGTTATGTGTCCCTACTTGAGGGTCCCAAGTTTCACCATTAGATACTATAGGATAATTATAAGGTATGGCATTTTCATTTCTTGTGTATCCATCTACAATAAAGTGGAAAGACTCATGATTACCAGAAACAACAGCTTCTAAATAATTATTAGTTGGAAGATCACAGATTTGGTAAGTACCACCATTTTGAAGTGTAACTGATTCACTACCATTTGTTAATTGGATAGAATTAATCTCACCAGTACAAGAAGCACCTGTATAGTTTGGTGAAATATTCCAAGTTTGATTGCTACAACCAGATACTGTAAAATGCTCATCATACAATATGTTACTCCAATCAGTATTCGTGTTGATTGCTCTCCACATATAAGTATCATTTGTAGTTGTAGTCCAACTTTCTCCAGGTTGAATTACCGCTTTATCCTGATCTCCAGTAGCTAACCACCATAAAATACGAGCAGGGTCATTACCATTATTATTTATGGTAAGAGTACTTGAACATAAGTTTTGACAATCTAGATAGAAGTAATCTGATGCGGTATAACAAGTTGTACTTACATTATTAATATCGCAATTTAAGTCTCTGTACATTTTCACTCGATACTGACCAGCAGGAAGGTCTTTAAAGACTCTTGAAGTCTGATAGCCAGTATGCCATGAGCTTGTAGTATAGTTGTACAAGCGATAAACCAAACAATAATTGTTTGGATTGTTAACATAGACTCTTACTGCACCATCGCTGGCGCCACAAGCAGGATCATGTTCTTTATAACTTGCGAAAGAGATACCAGTACAGGTGAACTCTTCGGCATTTGTAAAATTTGAATTTTCCGAGTTTAATTCTTCAATAGTCGTGTTCTTATTCAAGGTTTCAAGTGAATTTGCATTCATCGAAAACGCTAGAAATTGAAATGCAGCTAACATTAGAATCAAAAATACCTTGTCAAGAGAAACTTGACTTAGTGGAAAAGACAAAGCACACGTTTGGGTTTGTTGAAATCTTTTCATGATTGATTTACTAGTTTTGGTAAAATTTAAATTGGTAAAAAAAAATATATTCATGTCAAATTATAATGAGGGGATTCATATAAAAATGGAGGGAAATCAAAACTTGATATTCAATGGGAGATTGAACTGGAGGGAAATTCTTTTTGAAAATGTTCTAAGTGTTAGCTGTAAAATAAAGTGTAAGTGAATGCCTACAGCGGAACTGTGTTCAGCAAAGTATTCAAGTGAAGTGTTGTTTTTTGTAGTAAGTGTTAATACTAGTGTTTGAAAGGTAACATTCAGAAATGAATGTTTTTGTTCGTGAAGTGTTTGAAACTATATTTTAGTGTAGGAGAGGGTTTGGGTTGTGTTTATTATTACAATAGCAAATTTACGACCATACCGTATTGATGTCAATTATATTTTCATTTTTTTTCATTTTATTAATTGATTAAAAATAACAATGTGGGTACAATTTTATCAGAAGTCATTGTCTTTCAAGGATTTATGAATAAATAAATAAAATGTATTTATAAAATAAAAATGTGTTAATTTTTCTATTTCGTTTATTTCCAATGACACAGACTAAAAAAACATTTTTTTAAACTTAGAATTTCTTTAAAATTTATAATATGGAAAGTGAGTGACACGAATTTTAGGTGAAAGTGTAAATGAATTATAATCATAGCAATAAAGAATAAAAAATGTTGTGACAAAGTTACGGTTTTGGCTTTTTGAAAGCAGTTAATCGAACCTTTTAAGGAAAACTCATCCATTCAAAATCAGCTCCTACAAATGCAATAAAAACCAAAGCTACTATAATAGGTGTGACTACCGATATTGCCATAAAATAAAAATACCATCTAGGTACCTTTGAACTTTCCACTAATTCTGCCAATAAAGAAATGATTAAAATAAAAAAACAAATTACGGTCATCACTACGGTTAGCAATGAAGCCACATAATCATCCCATAACCAAAGAAGTGCGTAAATGATGAATTCAATCAAGAATAATTCAATAGGTCTGATTTTTTTCATTTTTCAATAAAAATTAAATTTTTTACCCAACTTAGAAATTTCTGTACCTTTATATACGTTTTGCAGTTATGTAAATAGTTTGAAACGTTTAAAAAAAAAAAAAAATTAAATAAACTACATGAGGTTATCTTTGATTTTATCTGTTATCATTTTCTTTTCTGCATCCCAATTATTTGCTCAAAATAAAAACGCTGATCCTAAGCCAGTTTCAACAGAAGAAGAATTTGAAAAAAAATACCAAAAAAGAATTAAGAAGGAACGCCTTCATGGTGTTTACATTCCAAAAGATTTAGCAGACGCATTTGTTCAACTAAATATTTTAGTCGATAAAAGTAGTCAAACTAAATTTAAAAATATGGCAGAGAAGGACGCTGCTAAGAAATTGCATTTCAGTTTTGGAAGATGGTTGACGCACAATTGGGGGTTATATGGTGGGTCACGTTACTCTCATTATCTTAAAGGTTTAGGAATCCATCATCCAGAGGACATGGCATCTTTTACCATAACGATGTATCATCGTTATCTCAATAAGCAAAAATTAAATGTCAAAACTTATCTCGAAGATTTTAAAGCAAAGAAAGAGGCTGCTAAAAAAGAGAAATTGAAAAAAGGAAAGATACTAGAATCTTTTAAAAGGAAGAGACAGGGTTAGGGATGGACGCTGCGCTTGACGTTGTCGAATAATTTTGATTGATAAAAAGTATAGTCTATCATAAAAAACTCGTTCTGAATAAAAATTCAGAACGAGTTTTTTTTTCAAAATTATTCGACAACGTCAAGCGCAGCGTCCGTCAAGTGAGCAAAGCGAACGTCCGTGAAGTCAAGCAAAGCCAACGACCGTCAAGCGAAGCGACCGTTAAAAAAACATCATCTTCTTTCCATTTTTGCGTAGAAAAAAACTTTCATTCTTTCCATTTATTTAAAAGTTTATACATTTGCATTCTGGAATTTGCTAAATAGTAATGTTATTTAGCTGATTTTGGAGGTGATTTTTTTTGAAAAAAGAATAAAAATCTTACTTTATTTTTTTTGAATAAGAAACTTTTTACGAAACTTTCAGTCTAACTTCAAAGTACTTATATATCAGTTTTAGACTTGAGAAACTGCGACACCTATAAATAGAAAAAAGAAAATACACTTTTATAACAATATTTTTACGTAAAAATATTTAAAAAAAAACAGTAAACAATGGCTAAGAACTTGGTAATAGTGGAGTCCCCAGCGAAGGCTAAGACGATCGAAAAAATTCTAGGTGAGGATTTTATCGTGAAGTCGAGTATGGGGCATGTACGTGACTTGGCTAAAGGCGACAAGGGCGTTGATATTGAAAACCAATTCCATCCTACCTATGAGGTCTCTCCTGATAAAACCAAAGTTGTAAACGATTTAAAATCTGCTGTTAAGAAGGTAGATGCGGTATGGCTTGCGACGGATGAGGATCGAGAGGGAGAAGCTATTTCGTGGCATTTATGTAAAGTACTAGGCTTGGATGAGAACACGACGAAGCGAATTGTATTTAGGGAGATTACAAAACCTGCTATTCAAAAAGCAGTACAATCACCGAGGACAGTTGACTTAAATTTAGTAGATGCACAACAAGCACGACGTATTTTAGATCGGTTGGTAGGATTTGAATTGTCAGGTTTGCTTTGGAAAAAAGTAAAAGGAAAACTTTCTGCTGGACGGGTTCAATCTGTTGCGGTAAAATTAATCGTAGAACGAGAACGAGAAATTCTAGATTTTAATGCCGTACCTTTTTATAGAGTTACTGCTTTATTTTCTGTGAAAAATGAGAACGGGAAAATGGTAGAACTCAAAGCAGATTTGCCAACACGATTTGATTCAGAGGGAGGCGCACAAGAGTTTTTGGAAAAATGTAAAACCGCTGATTTTGCCATTAAAAATATAGCAGTACGACCTACCAAAAGAAAACCTACTGCACCATTTACTACTTCAACTTTACAACAAGAAGCAAGTAGAAAATTAGGATTCTCGGTTAAGAGAACTATGAATAATGCACAACGATTGTACGAGCAAGGTTTTATTACTTATATGCGTACCGATAGTGTTACACTTAGTCAAACAGCCCTTGATGCTTTGGCAGACTTGATTGAAAAAAATTATGGCGCGAATTATTTAGAAACACGTCAGTACAAAAATAAAAAGTCGAATGCACAAGAAGCTCACGAGGCTATCCGACCTTCTTATCCTGAAAAAAGAATTGTTACTCAAGATATTGATCAACAAAAGTTGTATGACTTAATTTGGAAAAGAACAGTTGCTTCTCAAATGGCAGAAGCTCAATTGGAAAATACAACTGTGGATATTGGAATTTCGACTGTAGCCGATGCTACTTTAAAAGCTAAAGGTCAAGTCTTAAAATTTGATGGATTCTTAAAAGTATATTTAGTATCAAAAGATGATGATGAGGACGATGCAGAGGCAGCAGGAATTTTACCTCCACTTTCTGTAGGACAGCAATTGGCTTTGGCAGAAATGGAAGCCATGGAAAGATTTACTCGTCCGCCTGCCCGATTTACAGAGGCTGGTTTAGTAAAAAAGATGGAGGAATTAGGGATTGGTCGTCCTTCTACTTACGCACCTACCATAAGTAGAATTATGGAACCTGCAAGAGGTTATATTGTAAAAGGAGAAAGCGAAGGGAATCCACGTGATTATAATGTTATAACCTTAAAAGGAGGTTCAATTAATAAAGTTGTTCAGTCTGAAAAAACAGGTTCAAACAAAGGTCGATTGGTTCCTACTGATATGGGAATGTTAGTGATTGGCTTTTTGAATAAGCATTTTGAGGAGGTAATGAATTATAATTTTACGGCTGATATCGAACAACAATTTGATGTTATTGCCAATGGCGGAAAACAATGGACGAAGATGTTAGGAGATTTTTATACTCCTTTTCATGCTTTGGTACAGGATACATTGGAGAATGCAGAACGTGCAACGGGTGAGCGTATTTTAGGAAAAGATCCTGAGTCTGGAAAAACATTATTGGTAAGAATGTCCCGCTATGGTCCGGTTGCCCAAATTGGTGCACCTGATGAATTAGCGGAAGATGAAAAACCTAAATACGCTAATCTTCGAGGAGGTTTATCACTTGAAACGGTTACTTTCGAAGAGGCTGTTGAGTTATTTAAATTGCCTAGAAGCCTAGCGAGTTATGAAGATAAGGAAGTATCAATAGGTGTGGGACGATTTGGTCCATATGTCAAGTGGGGCGAAGCATTTATTTCTATTCCTCGTGAAGAAGATCCATTGGAATTGAGCGTGGAACGTGCGTATGAACTGATTGAAGAAAAGAAAAAAGCGGATGCGCCAATAGGCACTTATAAAGGTATTTCATATACTCAAGGAAAAGGTCGTTTTGGGCCATTCTTAAAGTATGATGGTTTTTTTGTAAATATTCCTAGACGTTTTGATCCTGATAATTTGACTGCTGAAGAGGCTGCTGAATTGATTGAAGCGAAGTTGGTAAAAGAAGCGAATCGATATATTCACAGATGGGATGATGAAAAAATTTCTGTTGAAAATGGTCGATGGGGACCATTAATCAAATTCAAAAAGAAGCAAGTCAAAATTCCTAAAAAAGATGATGGAAAACGGGTAACTCCAGAAGAGGCTGCTGAATATACTTTGGAGCAAGTCAAAGAAATAATCGTTGCTCAAATTCCTGATGCTTTTAAAAAGAAGACTAGGAAAAAGGCTGCAACTAAAAAGAAAAAAGCTACTCCTAAGAAAAAGGAGGCAGCTAAATAGTTATTTGTGAAATGGTTGATTAGTTAATTAGGTCGAGAAAAATTGAATTCTACCTAATTGACTAATCAATCAATTAACTAATCAACTGATTAACTCATTGACCATCCATATCATCTCCTTCAACATTCCTTTCCCTGCCAATTATGGAGGCGTTATTGATGTTTTTTATAAAATAAAATCACTCCATCAAGAAGGCGTTAAAATTATTCTTCACGCATTTGAATATGGTCGAGCTGAAGCTCCTGAACTAGAAAAGTATTGTACGCAAGTATATTACTATAAACGTCCTGTTACCATTCCTAAACAAATTTCTACCCTTCCATTTATTGTGAAAACTAGAGATGCAAATGCATTGTTATTCAATTTGAAAAAAGATGATTATCCGATTCTTTTTGAAGGCTTACATACCTGTTATTTTTTAGATCATCCTGATTTAAAAAATCGAAAAAAATATATTCGTATGCATAATATAGAATGGCAATATTATGCACATCTGGCAAAAATTGAAAAAAGTTTTTTAAAGAAAAATTATTTTAAAGTAGAGAGTAGGAAGTTAAAAGCGTTTGAGGATGTTGTGAAAAATACAGATGCTATGTTCTGTATTTCAAAAAACGATTTGCAATATTTTAAAGAAAAATATCCTAAAATTTCAAGTCATTATATTCCTGCATTTCATTCTAATGAAAAAGTTGTTTGTCAAGAGGGAAGGGGAGACTATATTTTATTTCATGGAGATTTAAGTGTAAAAGATAACGAGGAAGCTGCGTTTTTTTTATTGGAAAACATTGTACAAAATGTTGATTGTCAATGGATTATGGCAGGGTTGAATCCTTCGAAAAGGTTGGTAGAAGCTATTGCGGAAATTAATAACGTAAAATTATCTGCAAATGTCTCGCACAAAGAAATGGAAAGTTTAATTAAAAATGCTCATGTGAATGTATTGTTATCCTTTCATTCTGCGGGGATGAAATTAAAGTTGTTGAATGCGCTATTTAAAGGTAGATTTTGTGTAGTCAATGATTTTATGGTGGATAATTCAGGATTGGATGATTTGTGTATTATTGGAAATAAAACAATAGAATTACAAAATGCTTTGAATAATGTTTTGGAAAAAGAATTTACACAAAGTGAAATAATAAATAGAGTAGAAAGATTAGAAAAAGAATTTTCTAATCAGAAGTGGGGGAGAGCTTTACTAGATTTAATTTGAAGTTTTATTCCTCTTCACCAAATGCAGTTGGCTCGCTCGCGCCATGGCTCTGCCATGGTGTGTGTCATTTGTCGAGCTTCTAGCTCGTGTAAAATTTTCGATTTTCGAGAAACACGAGCTGGAAACTCGACAAATGCTTCACACCATGGCAGAGCCATGGCGCGAGCGAGCCAACTGCATTTGGTGAAGAGGAATAAAACTTCAAATTAAATCTAGTAAAGCTCTCC